>CAKTEB010000005.1 GCA_934546685.1 uncultured Oscillospiraceae bacterium | reverse complement strand
GAAATCCCCTTGGGGGACTCCTCCTCTCCCCACCAAACCCGCTTCGCTGGGCTTTGGCGGGGGCCCCAATTTTTGCTTCCGCCCCCTTCGTGCCTACTGCGGCCACGCTCTAAAACATGTGCAAGCGTTTGTGCAACCTCCGCACCGCACCCCAAGGACACTTCCTACGGGTGCAGCAGGCACGAGCAAGGGGGGATAAGCGGAGCGCCCCTTGCGATTAGAATTCGGGCTAGGCACCGATGCGGACCCGTCTGGAACCGATACGTCAAATCACTGTCAAACATGAAAAACGGGATTCCAAAGGGCAGAGCCCTTTGGCGTGTCTTTCTTCCATATCTTTCTTCACGCAAAGAAAGATATGGCCCCCGGAGGGCACTGGTTGCACAGAGCGTTACAGAACCTAATGTCAGAACCCCGTCTACATGATTCCCCCACCCATCATTCATCGAAAAGGAGCATAGCAATGGTCATCATCCATGCGTACATTTACCCCGTGGTCTCCGCCCCCATCCCCGATGGCTTCCTGCGGTTTGACCGCACCATCCGGGCCCTGGGCCCCATGACGGATTACACCACGGAGCCCGGGGAGGAGGTCCTGGACGCGGAGGGCCGGTGGCTCATGCCGGGCTTCATCGACATCCATACCCACCTGGGGCTCTTTGGCGACGGCGTGGGCTTCGAGGCCGAGGACTGCAATGAGGCCACTGACCCGGTGACGCCCCAGCTCCGGGTCATCGACGCCATCAACCCCATGGACCGCACCTTTGAGGACGCGCGGAACGGCGGCGTCACCACGGTGATCGTGGCCCCGGGCTCCGCTAATCCCATCGCGGGCCAGGCGGCGGCCATCCGCACCTATGGGCGGCGCATCGACGATATGATCCTGAGGGCCCCGGCGGCCATGAAGTTCGCCCTGGGGGAGAATCCGAAATCCACCTACAATGACCGGGACGAGACGCCTGTGACCCGGATGGCCACGGCGGCCCTGATCCGGGAGAACCTCCGGAAGGCCCAGGAGTACACGGAAAAGCAGGAGCGGGCCCAGGAGGATCCGGAGCTGGACGCCCCGGACTTCGACATGAAGCTGGAGGCTCTGATCCCGGTGCTCCGGCGGCAGTGCCAGGCCCATTTCCACGCCCATCGGCTGGACGATATCTTCACGGCCATGCGCATTTCCAAGGAGTTTGACCTGGACTGCGTCATCATCCACGGCACCGAGAGCTACCTGGCCCCGGATATCATGCGGGAGGAGCAGGCCCGGATCGTCACCGGCCCCAACCTCCTTGACCGCTGCAAGCCGGAGCTCCGGAACATGAGCTTCTCCGGCCCGGCAGTGCTGACGGAAAACGGTGTGCTCTGCTCCATCTGCACCGATCATCCGGAAACGCCCCTCCAGTATCTGCCTCTGTGCGCGGCCATGGCCATGCGCTCCGGGCTCAGCCATGATGATGCGCTGGCGGCCATCACCATCAACCCCGCCCGGATCGCCGGGCTGGATGACCGGATCGGCAGCCTGGAGGCGGGGAAGGACGCGGATCTGGTGCTCCTCACCGGGGATCCCCTGGAGCTGTCCAGCAAGGTCACAGACGTTTATTCTTTGGGAAGGAAGTGCCTGTAATATGAGAGAGATTGCATGCGCCGATGTTTCGGCTCTGGTGGAGCGCCTGTGCATCCAGGCGGCAAATGTCCTGCCCGATGACCTGTGCCGGGTCATCATGGAGGCGGAGAAGCAGGAGGAGAGCCCGGTGGGTAAGGGCATTCTCCAGGATATCACCAGGAATTTTCAGATGGCCAGGGAAAAGGGCGTGCCCATCTGCCAGGATACCGGTATGGCCGTGATCTTTCTGGAGCTGGGCCAGGAGGTGCATATCACCGGTGGGAGCCTGGTGGAGGCCATCAACCTGGGCGTCCATAACGGCTACTTAAACGGCTGCCTGCGCTGCTCCGTGGTGGCGGATCCCCTGCGGCGGCAGAACACAGGGGACAACACCCCGGCGGTGATCCATACGGAGATCGTCCCCGGGGACGTCTTCTCCATCACCGTGGCCCCCAAGGGCTTCGGCAGCGAGAATATGTCCGCCATGAAGATGTTTACCCCCGCGGCCTCCTGGCAGGATATCGAGGACTGGATCGTCTCCAGCGTCTCCACGGCGGGCTCCAACCCCTGCCCCCCGGTGGTGGTGGGCGTGGGCCTGGGGGGCACCATCGAGCAGTGCGCCCTGGAGGCCAAAAAGGCCCTGCTGATGCCCATGGATCGGCCTAGCCCCGACGAATTCTACGCCGAGAAGGAGCGGGTGCTCTTGGAGCACATCAACCGCCTGGGCATCGGCCCCCAGGGCATGGGCGGCATCACCACGGCTCTGGCCGTGCACATTCGGCACTACGCCACCCATATTGCGGGGCTGCCCTGCGTGGTGAATATGAGCTGCCACGCCACCCGCCATGCCGCCGGAACCCTCTGATCCTGCGAAAAAACGGAAAAAGTTTTTCGGAGATCGCGGGAAAAGCCTTGCAAATCCATGGAAGGCGTGTTATAATTCCATTGTAAGTATGTTCGTTTAGGGAGTGGGCCAGTGGCCCACTCTTTCTTGCTGATTAAGGGGGCAATATGAGTAAAATCACAGATCAGGTATGGAAGCTGGCAGAGCCGGTGGCGGCCCAGTTCGGCCTTAAAATTTGGGACGTAGAGTACGTCCGGGAGGGCGCGGACTGGTTCCTCCGGGTCTATATCGACAAGGACGGCGCGGTGGATATCAACGACTGCGAAAACGTGTCCCGGGCCCTGGATCCCATCCTGGACGAGGAGGACCCCATTCCCGACAGCTACACCTTCGAGGTCTGCTCCGCGGGCTGCGAGCGGGTGCTGAAGCGTCCCGGGGATTTTCAGCAGTTTCTGGGCTCCAAGGTGCTGCTGCGGCTGTATCGTCCCAGAGACGGACGGAAAGAATATATCGGCGTCCTGAAGGACTACCAAAACGGTACCGTCACCCTGGAGGCCGGAGAAGAAGCCATGACCTTTACGCCGGAGGAGACCGCCATGGTGCGGCTCTATGCCGAGTTCTGATTGGAGGAATTTGAAAAATGAACGCCGAAATTATGGGAGCGCTGGACCAGCTGGAAAAGGAAAAGGGCATCCCCAAGGACTATATGCTGGAGAAGATCACCCAGGCGCTGCTGGCCGCCTATAAGAAGGATCACACCGGCTACACCGAGAACGTGGTCGTCAACATCGTAGACGGCGAGATGAAGATGTACGTCCAGAAGGAAGTGGTGGAGGACGTCCAGTTCCCCGCCACCGAGATCTCCATCGCCGAGGCCCAGAAGTACATGCCCGGCGCCGTGGAGGGCGACGTCGTAGAGGTGGACATGAAGGCCAAGCAGTTTGGCCGCATCGCCGCCCAGACCGCCAAGGGCGTTATTATCCAGGGAATCCGGGAGGCCGAGCGGGAAGCAGCCTATGGCCGCTTCACCTCCAAGTCCCATGAGATGCTCACCGGCACCGTGCTGCGGATCGATCCCATCAACCATGGCATCACCGTCCGCATCGGCACCGGCAGCGACAAGATGGACGCCTACCTCAGCGAGGGCGAGCAGGTCCCCGGCGAGGAGTGGATCGAGGGCGATACCATCCGCGTCTATGTGGTGGATGTGCGCAAGTCCAGCCATGGGGCCCAGATGATGGTGTCCCGTACCCATCCCGGCCTGGTAAAGCGCCTGTTTGAGCTGGAGGTTCCCGAGATCGCCGACGGCACCGTAGAGGTGAAGTCCATCGCCCGGGAGGCCGGCAGCCGTACCAAGCTGGCCGTCTGGGCCTCTGACCCGGATATCGACCCCGTGGGCACCTGCGTTGGCCCCAGAGGCGGCCGTGTTGGCGCTGTGGTGGACGAGCTGGGCGGAGAGAAGATGGATATTATCAAGTATTCCGAGGATCCCGCCGAGTTTGTGGCGGCGGCCCTGTCTCCCGCCGACGTGCTGGAGGTCATCACCTATCCCGGCACCAAGAACTGCCGGGTGGTGGTGCCCGACGATCAGCTGTCCCTGGCCATCGGCAAGGAGGGCCAGAACGCCCGGCTGGCAGCCCGGCTCACCGGCTATAAGATCGACATCAAATCCAAGACCGCAGCCCGGGAGCTGGCGGAGGAGGAGGCCCAGGCCGCGGCCGCCGCTGCCGAGCAGCAGGAGGCAGACGAGGACGAGGAGCTGTTGGCTGACGAGCCCGCTGAGAATGCTGAGAGCGCAGAGACCGAGAGTGCTGAGCGCACTGAGGCCCAGACCGCAGAGACTCCCGACGAGCTGGTGACCCTGGACGACTGAGCCCAGGACGGCGCGCGATCCGAAAGAGGTGTGTTATGAAGAAGATCCCAATGCGGCAGTGTGTTGGCTGCCGGGAAATGAAACCGAAAAAGGATCTGGTGCGGGTGGTAAAATCCCCGGAGGGCGTGATCTCCATGGACCTCAAGGGCAAGGCTCCGGGCCGCGGCGCGTATGTGTGCCGCAGCAGGGAGTGCCTGCGCCGGGCCATGAAGTCCGGGGCCCTGTCCCGGGGCTTTGAGACCGCCATTCCGCCGGAGATCTTCCAGCAGCTGGAGCAGCAGATGGAGGGCGCGGAGAATGAATGAAAAGGCCCTGGGCCTTCTGGGCATTGCCCAGAAGGGCGGAAATGTGGAGGTAGGCGAGGAGCCTGTGGGAGCCGCAGCCCGGGCGGGCAAGGCCCGGCTCATCGTTCTGGCCTCCGACGCGGCAGGGCATACGGTGCGGAGGGCCCAGTCCTTCGCCTCCCTGCATGAAAGTCCCCTGGTTCAGATCCCCCAGGACAAGGACGCGCTGGGGGCGGTATTCGGGCGGAATTCCGTGGCCATGATCGCCCTCACTGACGTATTCCTGGCCCAGCGGTTTTTAGAGACTCTGGAGCAGCCGGAATTATATGAGACTCAGCTTCAGGCCGTAAGAGAAAAGGCGGCCTACATGAAGCAGCGCCAGAACGAGCGGAAGCGCGCCCAGCGGAAAAAGGGTAAGAAATAAGTAGTTATGGAGGTGGCTCTATGAGCAGTTTCGTGAAATATAAGATTCGTGAGGTAGCCAAGGATTTTGACATGCCCACCAAGAGCATCATGGGCATGGTGACGGAGCATTTTGAAGCGCCTAAGTCCAGCGCCCAGGTGCTCTCCGACGACCAGCTGAACCTGGTATTCGACCTCATCACCAAGCAGAACCAGATCGAGTCCATCGAGGAGGTCTTTGCGGCCCGGATGCAGGCCCAGGACAACCCGGAGCTCCTGGTGGTGGAGGACGCCCCCAAGGCCGAGAAGCCCCAGGGCGAGAAGGCCCAGGCTCCCAAGCCCCAGGCCCAGGCTCCCAAGCCCCAGGCCCAGGGCCAGAACCAGGGCAAGAAGCCCCAGGCTCAGCAGCCCCAGAGGCCCCAGGGCCAGAGCCAGAATCAGCCCAAGGCCCAGGGCCAGAACGGCGGCCAGGCCCAGTCTGCCCAGCCCCAGCAGCAGACCCAGGCCGCTCAGCCCCCCAAGCGCAAGAAGGAGCGCCGGGTGGTGGATACCAGCCGCGTCACCGTCAACGCCGACCGCTTTGACGATCGGGTGGACGCTCTGGTGCCCGAGAAGGCCCAGAAGTACACCAGCAAGAAGGTAAGAGTGGGCGGCAACAAGAACAAGAAGGGCGGCAACTTCGGCAACAAGCGCCGGAACGAGGAGCAGGAGAAGATGCGCCGCCTCCAGCTGGAGATCGCCAAGAAGGCTCCGGTCAAGGTCTCCATCCCCGACGAGATCAGCGTGGGCGAGCTGGCCTCCCGCATGAAGAAGACCGGCGCGGAGGTAGTCCGCTGCCTCATCAAGAACGGCATCATGGCCTCCGTCTCCGAGGTCATCGACTACGAGACCGCCGCCATCATCGCCGAGGAGATGGGCTGCAAGGTGGAGAAGGAGATCATCGTCACCACCGAGGAGCGGCTCATCAACGACCATGTGGACACCGAGGACGAGCTGGAGAACCGTCCCCCTGTCGTCGTTGTTATGGGTCACGTTGACCACGGCAAGACCAGCCTCCTCGACTATGTGCGCAAGGCCCATGTGGCCTCCGGCGAGGCCGGCGGCATCACCCAGGCCATCGGTGCTTACCAGGTAGACGTGAACGGCAGCACCATCACCTTCCTGGATACCCCCGGCCATGAGGCATTTACCTCCATGCGTGCCCGGGGCGCCATGTGTACCGACGTGGCCATCCTGGTGGTGGCCGCAGACGACGGCATCATGCCCCAGACCGTGGAGTCCATCAACCACGCCAAGGCCGCCGAGATCCCCATTATTGTTGCCATCAACAAGATGGATCTGCCCGGCGCCAACCCCGAGCGCATCAAGCAGGAGATCATGAAGTACGACCTGATCCCCGAGGAATACGGCGGCGACACCATCATGTGCGAGATCTCCGCCAAGACCGGCATGGGCGTTCAGGAGCTGCTGGAGATGGTCGTCCTCACCGCTGAGATGCGGGAGCTCAAGGCCAACCCCAACCGCGAGGCCTCCGGCACCGTCATCGAAGCCCGCCTGGACAAGGGCCGCGGCCCCGTCTCCACTCTGCTGGTGCAGAACGGCACCCTGAACCAGGGCGATGTCATCATCGCGGGCACCGCCGTGGGCCGTGTCCGCGCCATGACCGACTATCGCGGCAGAACCATCAAGACCGCAGGCCCCTCTGTGCCCGTGGAGATCATCGGCATGGCCGAGGTGCCCCAGGCAGGCGATACCTTCAACGCCGTGGCCGACGAGCGCATGGCCCGTCAGCTGGCTGAGGAGCGGAAGCAGGCCGAGAAGGATTCCCAGGTGAAGAACCTCAGCGGCTCCGTGACCCTGGAGAACCTGTTTGCCCACATGCAGGAGGGCAGCATGAAGTCCCTGAACATCATCGTCAAGGCCGACGTCCAGGGCTCCGCCGAGGCGGTCAAGGCCAGCCTCCTGAAGCTCTCCAACGACGAGGTGCAGGTAAAGGTCATCCATTCCGGTGTTGGCGCGGTGAACGAGTCCGACGTGCTTCTGGCCTCCACCTCCGGCGCCATCATCATCGGCTTCAACGTGCGGCCTGAGACCGCCGCCGCTGCCGCCGCCACCCGTGCGGGCGTGGAGATCCGTAGCTACCGGATCATCTACGAGTGCATTGAAGAGGTGGAGAAGGCCATGAAGGGCATGCTGGCTCCCAAGTTCCGGGAGGTCATCATCGGCCACGCCACCGTCCGCCAGACCTACAAGGTCTCCTCCGTGGGCACCGTGGCAGGCTGCTATGTGAACGACGGCAAGATCCAGCGGGACGGCAGCGTCCGGGTAGTCCGCGACGGCATCGTGGTACACGAGGGCGAGCTGGGCTCTCTCCAGCGGTTCAAGGACTCCGTCAAGGAGGTCACCACCGGCTTTGAGTGCGGCATGACCATCGATAAATTCAACGACATCAAGGAAGGCGACGTCTTTGAGTGCTTCGTCATGGAGCAGATCAAGGACTAAGAAGGAGGGACGCATATGGCATCCAGCCGGATCGGACGCATCAATGAGGAGATCATGCGGGAGCTCAGCACCGCCATCCGCTCCCTGAAGGACCCCAGAGTCCAGGGCATGATCACCATTACCGCCGTGGATACGGCATCGGACCTGCGCACGGCGAAGGTCTATGTAAGCGTGTACGATAAATCCCGCAGCAAGGAGGTCCTGAAGGGCCTGAAGTCCGCCGGAGGCTTTCTCCGGCGGCACCTGGGCTCCACGCTCCAGCTCCGCTATACCCCGGAGCTGGTCTTCGAGGAGGATCACTCCATTGAGCACGGGACCAGAATTTTTGAAATTCTGTCGAAACTAGAGATACCTGAGGATGAGCCCAATGACGAAAACAATGACGAATCGGGAAACGGCTGAGTTTCTCCTCAGCCATGACAACTATCTGATCCTCAACCATCGGCGGCCCGACGGCGACGCGGTGGGCAGCGCTGCGGCGCTGTGCCTGGGGCTCCGGGCCCTGGGCAAGCGGGCGGCCATCTGGAAGAATCCCCAGACCGGCGGCAAGTTCCAGCCCTATGTGGCGGGCTTGGAGACCGAGACCGTGCCGGAGGGCGCGGTGATCGTCTCTGTGGATCTTGCCACGGAGAACCTGCTGCCCTTAAACGGCGAGGCCTTCGCCGGGAAGACCGTGCTCTCCATTGACCACCACATGTCAAACGAGGGCTATGCGGAGTTTACCAATGTCCAGCCGGAATGCGCCGCCTGCGGCGAGCTGTTGCTGGATATCCTTGAGAGCCTGGGCCCGGTGGACAAGAAAATGGCCGAGGCACTGTACCTGGCTGTCTCCACGGATACCGGCTGCTTCCAGTATTCCAATGTCACCGGCAACACCCTACGGGTGGCGGCGGAGCTCAAGGATCTGGGAGCGGACACCTATCCCATCAACAAGATCATGTTCGGCACCAAGACCATTGGCCGTCTCCGGCTGGAGTCGGCGCTCACCGAGTCCGTGGAGTTCTACGCCGGGGGCCTGGTTGGGGTCTGCACCATGACAAACGCTCTGCTGGATTCCCTGGGCGTTGGCGCCGACGACACCGACGATATCTCCGGCTTTGCCCGGAACATCGAGGGCGTGGAGATCGGCGTGATGATCCAGGAGCTCCGGGAGGGCGGCGCGAAGATCTCTCTGCGCACCGGCGAGGACTACAATGCCTCCGCCATCTGCGGACTGCTTGGCGGCGGCGGCCATAAGGCGGCGGCTGGCGCTTCGGATCCCGAGGGCGTGGAGTCCGCCAAGAGACGCATTCTGGAGGCCATTGCCCAAAGCGGCGTGGAGCTGGGATGAACGGGATCCTGCTGGTGGATAAGCCCCAGGGCTGGACGTCCCATGATGTGGTGGCCAAGCTCCGGGGGATCTACCGTCAAAAGCGCGTGGGCCACTCCGGCACCCTGGATCCCATGGCCACCGGCGTTCTGGCCGTGTTCTTGGGCCGGGGTACCCGGGCCGTGGAGCTCTGTGAGAACGACGAAAAGGAATATGTGGCGGGGCTCCTGCTGGGCCGCGCCACAAACACCCAGGATACCACCGGCGAAACGCTGGAGGAAAAGCCTGTGGATGTGAGCCGGGAGCGGCTCCTTCGGGTGCTGGAGCAGTTCACCGGCCCGCAGCAGCAGATCCCGCCCATGTACTCTGCGGTGAAGATCGGCGGCAAGAAGCTCTATGAGCTGGCCCGGAAGGGCCAGAGCGTGGAGCGAAAGCCCCGGGATATCGTGATCCGGGAGCTGGAGCTTCTGGATTTTGACGGAGTGGAGGCCCATTTCCGGGTGGCCTGCTCCAAGGGCACCTATGTCCGGACCCTGTGCCATGATATGGGTCAGGCTCTGGGCTGCGGCGGCTGCCTCAGCGCCCTCCGGCGGACAAGGGCGGGGGTATTCCGCCTGGAAAACTGCCACAGCCTGGAGGAGATCCAGAAAGCCAGGGAGCAGGGGACCCACGAGGCCCTGGTTCAGCCCGTGGACAGCCTGTTTTCCGGCTATCCCGCCCTGACCCTCAGCGAGAGGGAGACGGTGCGGGCCAAAAACGGCGCGGACATCCTCCGGCGCACCCTAGCGGACGGCACCTATCGGGTCTACGGCCCGGAGGGGGAGTTCCTGCTGCTGGGGGAGAGCCGGGGCGGCGTGCTTCGGACGGTGAAAAGCTTTTTTGAGGTGAATGAAGGTTGAACGAAATAGGCGGGCGTGTCATCGCCCTTGGTTTTTTTGACGGCGTACATCTGGGACACGCCAGCCTTCTTGAGATGGCAAAAAAACGGGCCCTGGAGCGGGGGCTCCGGCCTGCGGTCATGAGCTTTGACCTGCACCCGGACAATCTGGTGGCCGGGTCTCCGGTGGAGCTCATCAACACCACCCAGGATCGGGAGGAGATCCTCAGCCGGTGCTTTGGCATTACGGACGTGATCCTCTGCCACTTTGACCAGAGCATGATGCACATGCCCTGGGACGTGTTCATCGAGGACTATTTGGTTCGCCAGCTGGGGGCCAGGCATCTGGTCTGCGGCTACGATTTCCACTTCGGCGACAAGGGCGCGGGAGATCCCCAGCGGCTCACGGAGAAATGCCGGGAGCTGGGCATCGGCTGCGATGTAGTCCCTCAGGTGCGGGTGGACGGCAGGACCGTCAGCTCCACCTATATCCGGACGCTTCTTCGGGAGGGGGACATGCAGGAGGCCATGCGCTTCCTGGGCCATCCCCACTGCCTGTCGGGCCCGGTGGTGCATGGGCGGCAGCTGGGGCGCACCATCGGGGTGCCCACGGCCAATCTGCTGATCCCCGAGGGGGTGCTGACTCCGGCCTTCGGGGTCTACGCCGCCAAGGTGGCTCTGCCGGACGGCCAGGAAAAGCTGGCGGTCACCAATGTTGGCGTGCGTCCCACGGTGGGCAAGTCCAATCTTGTGACCGTGGAGCCCTGGATCCTGGACTTTGAGGGCGACCTCTACGGGAAGCACATCCGGGTGGACTTCTACCACCGGCTCCGGGGGGAGAAGCGCTTTGACGGACTCCAGGCCCTCCAGCAGGAGATCCTCGCCAACGCGGAGGAGACTCGGAAGCTGCTGGGATGAGAGAAACATACAAGACCGGCACTGCATGAAAACTGCGGTGCCGGCCTTTTTGCACCCAAATCGACAAACAGCCCGGAACGAAAACCGTTCCGGGCTGCCGCTATATCTTGAGGAAGTAACTAAGGTTGCCGACTTTAAGAAATGGAGACGTACTTGCTGTTGACGAAGCCGCGCTGGCCGTCGAAGGTCATGAAGTAGTCCTCCACCAGATCCATCACCAGGTACTTGGCCTTGTTGAGGTCGCGCTCGTTGGGATGGTTCCACATCTGGTTGTGGAAGAAGTAGGAGCCCTGAACGGTGCCGCCGGCGGTCTCGTAGTACTCGGGATCCTGGATGCTGCCGGGGCCCATGATGTTGGGCTTCTGGCCCTTGTCGAGACCAGCGGGGCCGAACTCCTTGCCGCAGCAGGCGAAGGTGCCCACCACGCTGACGTTCTGGAGCTCCAGGAACAGCTTCAGGGCAGACAGGGTGGCCTCACTCTCGCCGGAGCCGTAGAAGCCGCCGCCGTAGGTGGTGAAGACGATGCCCAGAGGCTGATAGTTATCGCGGACAGGGCCGCCGGGATACACGCAGTTTCTGCGGCGGAACACAGGGCCGCCGTTGGCGCCGGGTGCGCCGGGATCGCCGCCAGGGCCGCCAGGACCACCAGGACCACCAGGACCACCGGGGCCGCCAGGACCGCCAGGACCGCCAGGACCGCCAGGACCACCAGGACCGCCAGGACCGCCGGGGCCCTCCGTGCCGCCAACGCCGCCGGGGCCGCCGCCCATGGTCTCACTGGTCATCTTGAAGCCGCCGCCAGCGTCCACCATCTTCTGGACGTTGTTCTCCAGCTCGCCGCCAGCGCCCAGGGAGAAGAGCTTGTTGATGATGGTCAGGGGATAGCCCGCCACAATGGGGGAGCCCAGGCACACCACGTCGTAGTCCTCGAAATACAGGTTGTCCTGGATCTCGGCCCACTTGTTGGACTTCTTCAGCCGGTAGGCGTTGCACTCCCAGCCGCAGGCCTCAAAGCCGTCCTTCATGGACAGGGCGATGCGCTCGGTGTTCTTGGTCATGGTGGCGTAGAGGATCAGCGCTCTGCGCTTGTGGGGGGTAAAGGTCAGGCCCTCCAGAGCGGTGGTGACATTCTCGCCGTTGTCCTGGAAGATGAGCACGGTGCCGGTGGGGTTCTCGCCCAGGGTGATCTCCAGACGCTGACGGGCGGGGCCCACCTGAGCCTCAAAGGAAATGGTGTCACCATGGACGCAGACGTTCTCCAGCAGTTCGCAGCCGCCGTGGGAGGCGATGAGCTCGCCCTCATAGGCCCGTGCGCCCTTGCGGACGACCGCCTTGGTCTCCCGCTTGCCGCTGGGGGTGTCCATGAGATACGAATAAGTACCTTCAAATTTCATGAGTTAGTCCTCCTTGATTTCTTTCTTTTTTGGAGGGCAGCACCGTTTTGGGCGGTGCTGCCCGAAACAGCATGATTGCTGTGGACTGATAAGCGAGTGGTTTAGTTCACACGGTCGTAGGCTTCCTGGATGATCTCCGTGAGGCCGTCGATGTTCATGTTCTCAATGCTCTGCACATAGGAATCCCAAACAGCGTCGTCGTCCACGTCCTGGTCACCGTTGATGAACTGGAGGGTGGAGGTGGCAACGTGGGTAATGATGTCGGAGTAGATGGCGGAGGCCTCGGTGGACTCCTCAGCGGTCAGCACCACGTCGGTGCCCAGCATGTTGCTGGCATTCTTGTTGGTGGACCAGGCATCGAAGCAGGACAGCTCTCGCTCGCCAAACTCAAAGGCCAGGCGGGTGTCATAGATCACACCGGCCAGATCCTTGGTGGAGACTACGCCGGAGGCCTGGTTGGTGGACTCCGCTACGCTCAGGAGGGCGTCGCCGTCGAACATGGGATCGCCATTATCGTCATAGTACCAGGTCTCTACATCGTGGCCGGAGCCCTTCTCGAAGCCGTAGTTGTAGAGCAGACCGCCCTCGTAGCTGTAGCCGTAGTCCAGGAACTGGAGGGCCACCTCTACATTCTCGCACTGGGAGGAGATGGAGAGCTTGGCAGCGCCGGTGGTATCGACCATGGAGGTCTCCTCATAGAAGGGGATGGTCTGGCCGGAAGTCTCGGCCACGTCGGGCACGGGCCACCAGTTGCACTTGTCGTCGCCGTTCTGGGCGGCCGCGGTGGAATAGTTGCCGCCGAAGGGCTGGTTGGAGAAGATATAGCCGGTCTCGCCCCGGGAGGCCTCACCGGCGTTGAGATCGCCGAAGGGGTTCACGTCGCGGTTCTGCATGTTCTCGAAGTTGATGAGGCCCTGATCGTAGAGCGTATGGAGCCAGGACAGGAACTTCCGGGTGCCGTCCTGGGTGGCGCCGTAGACCACCTTGCCGTCCTCCTGATAGAAGGAGGCTGCAAAATCGGTGCCCATGGCGTTGGCGCTGAGCTCGGCCAGGGAGCCAAAGCCGCCCATCAGCAGGCCGTTCTGCATGGATACGGTGTTGAACAGGCTCATGGGCTCGATGGCGTTCTTTTCGGACTTGAAGGCCCCCAGCACCTCGGTGAGCTCGTCATAGGTGGTGGGAACGTCCAGACTCAGGTCTTCCAGCCAGTCCTTGCGGACGAAGGTGCCCAGGCCCGCGGGGTTGGCGTTCTGATCCTTGATGGGGTAGATGGTCAGGAACATGTCGGCGTCCTGCACCTGCTTGTAGACGTTCTGATCCGCGTGGATCAGGGTGGAGTAGTTGGGCATGTTCTCGTCGATGTACTCGGAGAGATCGATGATGATGTCCTCGTTGTAGGCGGCCTCAGCGCCGGCGGCGTAGTCGGAGATGTTCATGAGGTCGGTGTACTCGCCGGAGGCGATCATCAGGTTGAACTTGTCGGTCTCGTTGGCCTTGTCCACCACGGTGAGATCCAGCTTTACGCCGGTGTTCTCCGAGAGCCACTGCCAGACCTGCTGGTTCTCCAGGTTGCTGTCGGGGATGTAGCTGAGGCCGGAGGTCTCATAGCCCATGAAGTAGGTGAGGGTCACAGGCTCCTCGGTGATGGGCAGCTCGGTGTGGAGCGTGGTCAGCAGCTCACGCCAGCCGGTATAGTCGTTGTTGGCGTTGGCCTCGGTGTAGTCCGCGGGGCCCTCGGGCTCCACGGCGGAGGCCTCAACGGTGCTCTGGTCATCGGCCACAGGGGCGGGGGCAGCGGTCTCCTGCTCCGGTGCGGAGGCCTGGGTCTCGGCGGGGGCCTGAGATGCGGAGGAGGCAGCGGAGGATGTGCCGCCGCCGCAGCCTGCCAGACTGCCCAATACCATGGCAGCCGATAAGAGCAGAGCCAGGGTGTGTTTCTTTTTCATGGGATCTTCTCCTTGCGTTTGAAAGATTCCGGTTTCGGGAACCGGTCAACGCCAGTTTATCAGGAAACAGGGCCCGTGAAAAGCCGCAAAACCGTCTATTTGGGGGCATTTTTGAAAAATCGGTGTGGCAGATTCTGCACCGGGCCATAAATCCCGCAGAAAATGCCACACCAATAGATAAATCACTAAAAAGATACCGAAATTACAAAGCTCCGGCGCTTTGATGCTGTTCCCGATAGGCTCCCGGCGTGGTCTCCTCATAGCGCTTGAAGGAGCGGGTCAGAGTCCAGCGGCTGGAGAAGCCCACCTGCAGGGCGATATCGTCCACAGACAGATCCGTGGTGGCCAGCAGCTCCTTGGCCTTCTGGAGCCGGGCCGCGTGGATGTAGTCCACCACGCCCATGCCGGTATTCTGCCGCAGCAGGCGGCTCACATAGGAGGCGGAGAGGCCCAATGCCTCGCCGATGCGGTCGGCCCCCAGGCCGGGATCCGCATAGTTCTCCTGGATGTACTGGAGGGCCCGCTCCACCTTGTCGGAGTGCTCCCGGCTGCCGGACTCCACATACTCCTGGAGGGCGGCAATCAGGGCCTGACAGTGCTCCCGAAGGCCCTGGGCGGAGGTCTGGGTGAGGAGCTGCCGGAACTGCTCCACTACCGGGGCCTCGGCCTCGTCATACTCCACCGGGGAGATGGAGAAGGCGGTGAGCATCTGCTCCATGTGGGAGATCAGGTGCTGCCGGGCCAGATCACTGGAGCGGGGGACGGTGCGGAGCTCCAGATCCACAAAGCTGTCCATGGTCTTCTGGAGCTGCTGGAAGTTCCGGTTGGTGATGCCCTGCATGAATTTCTTCTCCAGCTCCGTGCGCAGCTGCTTGTCGCTGAGATCCGCCGGGGCCTCGGCGCATTCATAGCCGTTTTTCACGGTGATGCTGTCGCCCATAAGCTCCGCATAGGTGGTGAGCTCCTGGGCCTCGGAATAGGCCTTGACGATGTTTTCCCGGCCCTGGAACACGGTGCTCACCACCGCGCCGCAGATAAGGCCATGGGTCTTGAGATCCTCGATGGCCTGGGACAGCGCGCCGCAGACCGCAGAGACCTGGTTCCGGGCCTCGGCGTCCAGATTGTTCTGGGGCAGGGGCGGGGTGTTTACCAGGATCACCATGCCGTCCGTCATGGGTACGAAGTAGGGGGTACACAGGGACTTGAGCCGATCCGCGATGTGGTAGCGCATCCACTCGTCCACGTCCCTAAAGGCCGTAGGCGGGATGTGCTCCTGGTCGCAGTCCGGAAGATAGCCGGAGAAGTCGATGCACTGGAGCATGGCCACGGCGAAGTAGTCGCTTTGAAGGTCGGGCATGGCCTCGGTGAGGTCGCCCTCCGGGGGCACGTCGCCGCTTAAATATTTTTCCAGCAGCCGGGTCCGGCAGGCCCGATCCAGCTCCAGATTGCTCTTCATGACCCCGGAATAGAACCGGCCGAAGCGCCAGGCGAAGAAGCCGGCCCCGATGATCGCCAGCAGCAGCCCAGCCCACAGGGCGGCCCGGCCGCAGAGCACAGACAAAATGGCCCAGAGACACAGGCTCAGGGCGAAGATCCCGCAGTTGCGGCGGAGATTTGGGATTTCAGGGGTCAGCGAAGGGTGTTTCATATCATAAGCCTCCAATGGATGAGGGTACATATACATTATTTATTATATATTGTAACATACGGAGCGGCCATTTTGCAATGGCGTGGGCTGGAATTCTGCCGGAAATCCCGGTTGCAGAGCGTAAGACGATGGAGTATAATATCCGGAAGAACGAAAACGAAGGGAGGGGAGCCCATGGCACGGGAAAAGCAGACCCAATGGTATCCCATGGACAACGCCGGGGTCCTCTACTCGGCCCTGAAAAAGGAGAAATACGCGCCGGTGTACCGGTTTTCCGCGGTGCTCCGGGATCGGGCGGATCCTGAGGCCCTCCAGCGGGCGGTGGATCGGGTGCTGCCACGGTTCCCGGGTTTCCGGGTGCGGATCCGGAAGGGGGCCTTCTGGTGCTACTTTGAGCCCAACGAAAAGCCCGGGCCCTTTGTGCGCCCGGACATCGCCAATCCCTGCCAGCCCATCCGGGAGAAGCAGGACAACGACTGGCTGATCCGGTTCTTCTACTACGAAAACCGCATCTCCTTCGAGGCCTTCCACGCCATCTCCGACGGAGCGGGAGCCCTGACCTTTTTCCGGACACTTTTGGCGGAATACCTCCGGCAGACCGGCGCGGAGATCCCGCCGGATCCCTCCATTTTAGATCCCGCTGAGGAGCCCCGGCCCCAGGAGCTGGAGGACGCCTATGGCCGCTATGCGGGGCGGCGGGTGCTTCGGGGCAGCCTGGAGAAGACCGCCTATCCCAACGTCAGCCAGCAGGAGCCCTTTTATACCCTGAACGTGACCATGGGCCTCATGAGCGTGGCGGAGGTGAAGGCCCAGGCCAAGCAATACGGCGCGTCACTGACGGAATATCTTACGGCGGTGCTGCTCTACAGCCTCCTGGAAAAGCAGAAAAACGAGCAGCCCCACCATCTCCGGCCCGTGGCCCTGGCCATCCCCATCAATCTTCGGAGCTGGTTCCCCTCGGAGACCCTGCGGAACTTCATCTTGACGGCCCGGCCCTGCGTCGATCCCACCCTGGGGGACTACAGCCTGGAGGAGATCATCCGCTACGTCCACAGCTACATGAACCTGCACCTCAGCCGCCAGGAGCTCCGGGCCATCCTCAGCGGCAATGTGAAATTCACCCGGAACCGGCTGCTACAGATTATTCCCCTGTTCTTAAAGAAGCCCGTGCTGGCCTTCTCCTATGACCTCCTGGGGGTGCGGCCCTACACGGCCACCTATACGAATCCCGGGCCCTTCCGGGTGCCCAAGTCCATGGAGCCCTATATTGAGCGCATGGAGGTGATCCTGGGCCAGGCCACCCGGCCGTCTCCCCATTGTGCCTCCATCAGCTTTGGGGACACCCTGGAGGTGACCTTCGCGGGCACCGGCGTGTCCTCGGAGACCGAGCGGCTGTTCTTTACCCATCTGGTTCGGGCGGGGATCCATGTGAAGGTGATCTCCAACCGGACGGAAAAGGAGGAGCGATAAATGTCCTATTGTGTAAACTGCGGGGTGGAGCTGGATCCCACGGCAAAAAGCTGCCCCCTGTGCCATACGCCCGTGCAGAATCCCAGGCAGCCGGTGGATCCTAAGAGCCCCAAGCCCTTCCCTACGGAGCGGCAGGAGGTGCCCATTGCGGCAAAATGGGAGCTGGCGGTTTTGATCTCCGCCATGTTGGCCTCGGTGGCCGTGTGCTGCGGAGTGCTGAATCTCTTTCTCCGGGCCGGGGCCTGGAGCCTGTATATCATCGGGGCCGCAATGATGCTGTGGATCTTCCTGGTGCCGCCGCTGCTGCGCCGGGGGCTCAGCCCGGTGATCCAGCTGCTGGCGGATATGGCGGCGGTGGCGGTGTATGTGGGGGCCATCGCCTGGTATCTCCGGGGCCTTGACGGCTGGTATCTCCACGTGGCATTGCCCATTATTCTGTGGCTGGGGGCGGAGCTGCTGACGGTGATGCTGCCCCTCCGGCAGGGACGGAGCATTCTCTCCACCACTACGATCCTCATTGGGGCCGCCGGGGTGTTCCCGGTGGGGGTGGAGCTGTTCTGTGATCTCTATTTCCGGGGCGTATGGCAGCCCAGCTGGTCCCTGGTGGTGCTCACCGTGGGGGTGGCGCTGATGATCCCGCTGATCGTGGTGCGGCGGGTGCCGAGCTTAAGGGAAGAGGTACGGAAAAGGTTTCATATGTAAAAGAGTGAAAAAATTAAGGTATTCTCTGCACTGCACTGCGATAACCTACGGCCTCCGGCGGCCCCATCTTTCGTTACACGACGAAAGATAGGGGAGAAAGGCGTGGCAAGGGGCTTCGGCCCCTTGCATCCCCGTGGGGTTAATCGGGACAGGATTTGACGTATCGGTACCAGACGAATTCGCATTGGTGCCTAGCCCGAATTTTAACCAGGGGGCGGCATGCCACGTCGTCGCAAGCTCCGCATCCTTCGTTTTGGCCTTTGGGCCAAAAGCTCAGTCACTCCGCTACTCCTCCTCTCCCCACCAAACCCGCTTCGCTGGGCTTTGGCGGGGGCCCCCAATTTTTGCTTCCGCCCCCTTCGTGCCTACTGCGCTGCGGAGCAAGTCCCCTTGGGGGGCGCCCCGGAGGGACTGCAAAGCAGGCCCGTAGGAAGTACCCTTGGGGTGCGCTGCGGCAGAAAATCGGAACCCCGGCAGACAAACAGGGTGCGCTGCACGACGATGTGCAGCGCACCCTTTATGATTCATCCCTTTTCTTCCGCTCTCGGATTCGTCTCCCATCTTCCCTTCTTATACTTATGGGCCTTGACCTTTTCGTAGTTGGTCCCAAATACCTGGTTCATAATGAGCCGCAGGGAATTGATGCCGCTCTTGCCTTCGATATCAAAGCGCTCGCCCTGATAGTATACGCAGTTCAGCGTATTCTGCATATAGGCGTTCTCCTCCACCGGGTCGTAGGTATCCCAGATGCCCATATCATAGAAGTGGTTGGCCTGGCGGCAGCCGTGGTCGGACTGGACGATGATCAGGGCGTCCGGGTCGTGGGCCTGGATCTCCGTTACCAGGTCGAGAATAAAGCTGCTGACGAATTCCAGCTGACCCAGGTATAATTCCGGCATATCCCAGCGCCAGCCCACGTTTTCATAGTCCTCCACCAGATTGCCGTTTTTGTCGAGAATGGTGGGGGCGTGGGGGCACTGGAGGTAGCCCATGGTGAAGGTGGGGCCGTCAGTGGCGTACTGCCAGGAGCTCTTTTCCGCGTCCATGACGTTGAACAGGGGCCCCGTGTACCCGGCCACATAGTCCGCGTGGATCATTGCGTTGATCTCCCGCTTGATGGGGCGAATCTTGCAGTAGATGCTGTTTTTCAGCAGAAAATCCGAGATGGTGCGCCGGGACTGATTCTTCGTCAGCACATTGCAGCCGGTCATACCGATGTAGTCCAGGTGATTGCAGAGGTTCAGCTGATAGCCGTTGTCCTTGAAGGTGCGGAACAGGTTGGGCATCTCCAGAAGCGCCGTCTTCTCCGATTCGCTCATGCTCTTATGGGCCACAAAGTTCAGGTTCAGAAGATTGGGCACCAGGGTCACAGTCAGCAGGGATTCATAGTTGTGGCTGGTGCGGGAGACGGTGAAGCCCTTGTCCTCCATGGCGGTGAGGAAGGGCTCGTTGTCGTAGCCGTAATAGTGCTGGAGGCACTCCGGGCCCGCGTAGCCGTCAAAGAGAAAATAGTAGACATTGGGCTTGTCCCCGGTGAAGGTCTGGGGCTCGTATTTCTCCAGAACCTCCTGATTGCCCTCGCCGCCGGTGCGGCTGAGATAGGTGACGCCTGCCTGAATGAGGCTCACCAGGCTCATGGAGCCAAAGGCCAGGGCGATGAGGCCGCAGACAATTTTCATCCTGGGCTTCTTCCGCAACAGCAGGATCAGCACCGCCAGCAGCAGAATCCCCGCCGCGAACATGAGCATATCCGCGGTGAGCCATTTCAGATGGCTGTGGAGAGGCTTGTAGACTATGGTGAAATTGATGACCACCAGCATGGCAAGATCCGATATAAACGCCCCCCGGGAAATACTCCGGAGGATCAGGCTGAACACCGCCAGAAAAATCAGGGCGTTGAGCAGAAAGACCCCGAAAAAGGGAAACATGCTGGCAAAGGTGGCCTCATCGGCGTTGTGGCCGTAGAGGAACACGCAGGGATAAAAACAGGTAAGGACCAGGGACAAAACCGGCAGGAAGCCCGCGGTCCATAGCTTTTTGATGGTTTGCATAAGGGTATCGGCTCCGCTTCTCTAAGGTGCCTACCATTATGCCACGGAGCGGCTGCAAAAGCAAGGGAAAGCGGCGAATTTTCATAATTATTAAGGAAGCGCGCTTGGCGATCTGCGCGGTATTGCCTTAGGAAAGAAAACCGGAGATAATCTAAGAAAAAACCTGCCAAATCTCACCGTTGACAGAAAACGGCTTTCGATGATACAATATGACATATCTGAGCAGATGCCTATAACTACTGCAAAGTGTAACAAAGATAAATCAGGGCAATACCGCATGAATTGGCGGCGAGGATTCAGCCAGAGATTTTGCGTCGGAAAAAGGCAGTTTTCCGATGGCATACTTTGTGTATGTCGAGGAAAAATAACGCATTTCCGGCGGAAAAGATCGGCTGTAGCCCGCAGACACATTTGTGTGGTTTTGCCCCAAAAACGTGACTCTGACAGCAAGGGAAATACCCCGCGCCGGAATAGTCGGTTGCCTCCGTACCCCCTCCGGGTGCGGCCCAAATGCTGCCGATGTCCTGCCGCTGTCAGTGCGGCAGGGCTTTTTTCATGCCCGGACAGGAGAACATTATGCTGAAAATTGCCATATACGGAAAGGGCGGCATTGGAAAATCCACGGTGACCAGCAACCTTTCGGCGGCCTTTGCTTCCATGGGCAAGCGGGTGATCCAGATCGGCTGCGACCCCAAGGCGGATTCCACCATCAACCTTTTGGGCGGCGAGCCCGTGGAGCCGGTGATGAACTTCATGCGCCGGACGGACCGAGATCCGGAGACCCTGGAGGAGATCTCCCGGGAGGGCTTCGGAGGGGTTCTCTGCATCGAGACCGGCGGCCCCACTCCGGGCCTGGGCTGCGCGGGCCGGGGCATCATCGCCACCTTCGGGCTCCTGGAGGATCTTCGGCTCTTTGAGACCTGGAAGCCAGACGTGGTGCTCTACGACGTATTGGGCGACGTGGTCTGCGGCGGCTTCGCGGCCCCCATCCGGGAGGGCTATGCGGAAAAGGTGCTCATTGTCACCTCCGGGGAGAAGATGGCCCTGTACGCCGCCAACAACATTGCCTCGGCGGTGAAAAATTTCGAGGACCGCAGCTACGCCAAGGTCTTCGGGGTGGTGCTGAACCACCGGAACGTGGAGAATGAGACCGAGAAGGTACAGAGCTTCGCGGACTCCGCGGGCCTTCAAATCGTAGGAGAGATCCCCAGAAGCAACGAGATCATCTTCTGGGAGGAGCAGGGGAAGACCGCCGTGGAGGGAGCCCCGGACTCTGAGATCGCCCTGCGCTTCCAGGCCTTGGCGGAAAAGCTGCTGGAGGAGGAATGTTCATGAATGCAGTGAGCTACACGGCCATGGAGCTATGTCAGCGGGGGAGGGATGACCTGCCCACGGAGCTCCAGTCCGGCTGCCATCTCATCTACAGCTCCCCGGCCACCCTGGCCTTTAACTCCCCGGGGGCCGAGGGCTTCGGTGTCAAGCGGGCGGGTCTGGCCATCCCGGGCTCCGTGATGCTGCTGGTGGCCCCGGGCTGCTGCGGGCGGAATACCTCCCTCATCAGCCGGATGCCGGAGTACGACCACCGGTTCTTCTATCTGATGATGGACGAGACCGATGTGGTCACCGGGCGGCACCTGAAAAAGATCCCCCAGGCAGTGACGGAAGTGGTGGAGAGCCTGGAGGAAAAGCCCTCGGTGGTGATGATCTGCATCACCTGCGTGGACGCGCTGCTGGGCACCGACATGGAGCGGGTCTGCCGAAAGGCGGAGGAGGCCGCGGGACTGCCTGTGCGGCCCTGCTACATGTACGCCCTGACCCGGGAGGGCCGGAAGCCCCCCATGGTCCATGTGCGCCAGAGCCTCTATTCTCTGCTGGAGCCCCGGAAAAAACGGGCCGCGGCGGTGAACATCCTGGGCTTTTTCGCGCCCCTGCAAAAGGACTGCGAGCTCTATGACCTCCTCCGGAGCGTGGGGGTCAGGACCATCCGGGAGATCTCCACCTGCAAGGATTACGAGGAATACCAGGCCATGGCTGAGGCCAACTTCAACCTGGTGCTCAATCCGGAGGCCCGGTTCGCCGCCCGGGATTTTGAGGAGCGGCTCCATATTCCCTCCATTGAGCTCCGGCGGCTCTATCAGCCCGAAAAGATCCATCGGCAGTATCAGGCCCTGGGGGCAGCGTTGGGGGAAAAGCTGGACGATGAAAAGATGTATCAGGAGACCCTAAGGGAAGTGGAGGCATTCCGGCAGAAGCACGGCAGCCTGACCTTCCACTTGGGCGAGTGCATGAACGGGGATCCCTTTGAGCTGGCGGTGGCCCTTCTTCAGATGGGCCATCAGGTGGGGGAGATCTACGGCACGGTCACCGACGAGAATTTTGTCTATATCAAGCGGCTCTCCGAACTGGCCCCGGAGGTAAGGATCTACTCCAATCTGGAGCCCACCATGCTGCACTACGACGCCAGCCGGGCCCCGGCGGATGTGACCGTCGGCAAGGACGCGGGGTATTACCACCCGGGCTGCCCCAATCTCCAGTGGAACCAGGACGTGCAGCCCTTCGGCTACGCGGGGCTCCGGGCGCTGCTCCGGGCACTGGATGGACTTCTCTCCCGAAAGGAGGCGGAGGCATGAAGGGCCTCAGAAAATATCTCTCCCCCTTTGCGCCGGATCAGTCCGGGGCCTCGGCGGTGCTCTACGCCCTGGGGGGCATTTTGGTGATCTGCGACGCAGGTGGCTGCGCGGGCAATATCTGCGGCTTTGACGAGCCTAGGTGGTTTACCCACAAGAGCGCCATTTTCAGCGCGGGACTCCGGGATATGGATGCCATCCTGGGCCGGGATGACCGGCTGGTGGCAAAGCTCAAGGACGCCTCCGAAAAGCTCCCGGCCAAGTTCGCGGCCATCATCGGAACGCCGGTTCCGGCGGTCATCGCCACGGACTACCGGGCCCTCCGGCGCATGGCCGAGAAGCGGGTGGATCTGCCGGTGCTCACCGTGGATTCTGACGGCATGGAGCTCTACGACGCCGGGGCGGAGAAGGCCTACCTGGCCCTGATGGAGCGGTTCGCCGTGGAAAAACAGGAGACGGAAGCAGGGGCCGTCGGCATTCTCGGCATGACGCCCCTGGACTTTGGGGAGCAGCGGGACGAGCAGCGGCTCCGGCAGCTCCTGACGGCCCAGGGCTGGAAGCACATCTATATCTACGGCTATGGCACCCTGGAGGAAATCGAAAAAGCGCCAGCCGTGGAGAAGAATCTGGTGGTGTCCCCCTCGGGCCTGAAAGCGGCCAAATACCTCCAGGAGAAGTTCGGCACCCCCTATGAATGTCACGACCCGCTGGCAGAGGATGAGATAGACGGTTTGGAGGTCAGCGGCAGGCGCATTCTCGTGATCCACCAGCAGGTTCGGGCAAACAGCCTCCGGGAGGCTCTGGAGCGCCGGGGCGCGGCCCGGGTGGATACCGCCACCTGGTTCCTGAAAAAGCCGGAGCTCAGCGGTCAAAATGACCTGCTCCTCAAGGAGGAAGACCAGCTGGAGGCGCTGCTGGCCAGCGGAAAGTATGATCTCCTGCTGGCGGACAGGGCCCTGTGGCCCCTGGCCCCGGCGGAGCTGGAGAAACACGACCTGCCGCATTTTGCGGTATCAGGAAGGACGGAGAAGCCATGGACGGCATCGTAACGGCCCGGATCCGGGTCTACGGCATCGTCCAGGGGGTGGGCTTCCGGCCCACCGTCAGCCGCCACGCCATGGAGACCGGCATCACCGGCACCGTGGCCAACTGCGGCCCCTATGTGGAGATCATGGCCCAGGGCACCGAGAAGCAGGTGGACGCATTCCTGTCCGCCCTGGAGCACCGGCCGCCCCGGCGGGCCGCCATCCTGAAAATAGACCGGAAGGATTTAAGGGATGCCCCCAGCTACCCGGACTTTTCCATCATTGAAAGCGAAAAGACCCAGGGGGAGATCTTCATCTCCCCGGATATCGCCATCTGCGAGGACTGCAAGCGGGAATTATACGACCCCAAGGATCGGCGGTATCTCCACCCCTTCATCAACTGCACCTGCTGCGGCCCGCGGCTCACCATCCTCGACGCCCTGCCCTATGACCGGGAGCGCACCAGCATGAAGGAGTTCCCCATGTGCCCCCAGTGCGCGGCAGAGTATGTGAGTCCGGAGTCCCGGCGCTATGACGCTCAGCCCGTGTGCTGCAATCACTGCGGCCCGGAGGTCTATCTTTTGGGCCGGGAGGAGCGGGGACGGGCGGCCATCACTGAGGCCAGAAAAACCATCGCCGAAGGCGGCATCGTGGCGGTAAAGGGCATCGGCGGCTTCCACCTGTGCTGCGACGCCACCAATGAAGCGGCTGTTTCCCTCCTGCGCCAGCGGAAGCGGCGGCCCATGAAGCCCTTTGCGGTGATGATGCGGGACGAGGAAACGGCCCGGCGGGAGTGCGAGATCTCCCCGGCCCAGGAGGAAATATTGACCGGCCACCAGAAGCCCATTTTGCTTTTGGACCGGAAGGCGGGGAGCCGTTTGGCCCCATCGGTGGCCCCGGACAACCCGAGAGTGGGCGTGATGCTGCCCTATGCGCCGGTGCAGCTGCTGCTGTTTGACTACGACGACGGCATCGGAATGCCGGACTGCCTGGTGATGACCAGCGGCAACGTCAGCGGCGCGCCCATCTGCCGGGATGACCGGGACGCGGCGGCGGAGCTGGGGCATTTGGCGGATCGGATCCTGTCCCATAACCGGATGATCCGTATTCGGGCGGACGATTCCGTCATGGACTTCTTCCGGGACGAGCCCTATATGGTGCGCCGGAGCCGGGGCTATGCGCCTCTGCCGGTGCTGCTGTCCGGGGAGTATCCCGGCACGGTATTGGCCATGGGCGGGGAGCTGAAAAACAGCTTCTGCATCGGCACCGGCGGCCTCCTATATCTCTCACCCTATGTGGGAGATCTCCAGGATCTCCGCACCGTGAAGGCGCTGGAGGAGACCATCGGGCGCTTCAATACCCTGCTGGAGACGGAGCCGGAGGCGGTGGTCTGCGACCTGCACCCGGGCTATAACTCCGTGGCCATGGCGAAGAAAATGGGATTGCCCCTGATCCAGGTCCAGCACCACTATGCCCACATTCTCTCCTGTATGGCGGAAAACGATTATCACGACCCGGTCATCGGACTGTCCCTGGACGGCACCGGCTATGGCACCGATGGTACCATCTGGGGCGGGGAGCTGCTGCTGGCGGAGGAAACGAGCTTCCGGCGGCTGGGCAGCATTGCCCCGTTTTTGCAGCCGGGAGGCGACGCCTCGGCCCGGGAGGGCTGGCGCATTGCCGCCGGAATGCTCTACGGCCTGGGGGAGACGAAGGAAGAAGCCATGGAATGGCTCCGGGCCCTGGCGCTCTGCGATGAGCAGACAGCCCGGGTGCAGCTGACCATGGCGGAAAGACGGATCAATACGGTGGTATCCACCAGCGCCGGGCGGCTCTTTGACGGGGTGGCGGCGATTCTGGGCATCCGCCGGGCCTCCACCTTTGAGGGGGAGGCGGCTACGGCCCTCCAGTACCGGGCGGAGCGGGCATTGAAGGACGGAATCGACATTCCCCCATTGCCCGGAACCGTCCGCCGCCGGGAGGATGGCTTTGTGATCCTGAAAACAGACCGGCTGGTGCGGGAGATCCTGGCTCAGCGCCTCAGGGGCGCCGACCCGGACGCACTGGCCCTGGGCTTCCACCGGAGCCTCGCGGAAATGCTCTGCAAGGCCGCGGAGGCTCTGCGGGCGGACACCGGCATTGAAACGGCGGCCCTCAGCGGCGGCGTATTCCAGAATACCCTGCTGCTGGAGCTGACTGTAAGGGGCCTGGAAAGTCAGGGCTTCCGGGTGCTCCGGCATTCTCTGGTGCCACCCAACGACGGCGGCATCGGGCTGGGCCAGGCGTTCTATGCCCTGGCAAAACGAAACGAACAATAAACACAGGAGGAAACGATCATGTGTGTTGGATTATCGGCAAAGGTAGTAAAGGTCACCGAGGGCACCGCCCTGGTGGACGCCATGGGCGCGCGCCGGGAGGTCTCCGCGGCGCTGCTGGAGGACTTGGAGCCCGGAGATTATGTGATGGTCCATGCGGGCATCGCCATCGCCAAGATCACCGATGAGGACGAGGCCGAGGCCCGGAAGGTCATGGAGGATCTGTGATGGAGGGAATGACCAGAGATCCCAAGGAGATCATTTTGGGCTACGACGGCCCCCCGGTGCGGATCATGGAGGTCTGCGGCACCCACACCCACGAGATCTTCCGGCTGGGCCTCCGGAAGCTGCTGCCGGAGCAGGTGAACCTCATCTCCGGCCCCGGATGTCCCGTCTGCGTGACCCCGGTGGGATTTATTGACGAGGCGATCATGCTGGCGGAGGACTGCGGCGTGACGGTCTGCACCTTCGGCGACCTGGTGCGGGTGCCCGGCACGGAAAAGAGCCTGGCCGGAGCCCGGGCAAAGGGCGGCAAGGTGCAGGTGGTCTACGCCCCCATGGACGCGGTGGACTACGCCAAGGCCCATCCCGAGGAGCAGGTCTGCTTTCTGTCCGTGGGCTTTGAGACCACCACCCCGGCCTCCTGCCTGGCGGTGGAGCTGGCAAAGGCCCAGGGCCTTTCCAACTTCTCCCTGCTCACCGCCAACAAGACCATGCCCATGGCCTACGAGGCATTAAAGGGCAGCGCGGACGTGTTCCTGTACCCGGGCCACGTGAACGCCATCACCGGCACAGCGCTCTGCGAGAAGCTGGTGTCGGAGGGCGTCAGCGGCGTGGTGGCGGGCTTTACCGCCAAGGAGCTGCTGGCGGCATTGGCGGTGGCGCTGGAGAAATTCCAGCAGGGGGAGCCCTTCTTTGTAAACGCCTATCCCCGAGTTGTGACCCGGCAGGGGAGCCCCAAGGCCCAGGCGCTGGTGGAAAAGCTCATGGAGCCCTGCGACGCCCAGTGGCGGGGCCTGGGGAATATCCCCGGCTCCGGCATGCGGCTCCGGGAAGAATACGCGGACTTCGACGCCCGAAAGAAATTTCATCTCCCCAAGGTGGAGGGCCGGGGCAATCCCGCCTGCCGCTGCGGCGAGGTATTGCAGGGCAAGTGCAAGAGCACCGACTGCCCCCTGTTCGGCAAGGTATGTACGCCGCTGCACCCGGTAGGGGCCTGCATGGTCTCCGGGGAGGGGGCCTGCTCGGCCTATTATCAGTACGGAATGGAATAAGAGAGGAAGGCACGCACTATGAACGAAACAGTCACTCTGGCCCATGGAGCAGGCGGCACCCAGACCGCCCAGCTCATCGACCGGGCTTTTAAGGCACACTTCGCAAACCCCAGCCTCACCGCCGACGACGCGGCGGTATTGGAGGCCCCCAAGGGCAAAATGGCTATGACCACCGACGGCTTTATCGTGTCTCCGGCCTTCTTCCCCGGGGGCAATATCGGCAAGCTCTCCATCTGCGGCACCGTCAACGACCTGGCCTGCATGGGCGCTCGGCCCAAATATCTCTCCTGCGCCTTTGTCATCGAGGAGGGCTTCCCCATGGACAAGCTGGAGGAGATCGCCGCGGCCATGGAAAAGACCGCCAAGGAGGCGGGGGTCCAGATCGTCTCCGGCGACACCAAGGTGGCCGGAAAGGGCCAGGTGGACGGTGTATTCATCACCACCACCGGGGTGGGCGAGATCCTGCCCGGGGTGGAGACCGGCGGGGCCAAGGCCCGGCCCGGAGACGCGATCCTCGTCACCGGCGACGTGGGCCGCCACGGCTGCACGATCCTACTGTCCCGGGACGATTTCGGCATCCAGGCGGACGTGACCAGCGACTGCGCGCCCCTGTGGGGTACCGTGGAGGCCATGCTGGAAGTCACCCACGACATCCATGTGATCCGGGACGCCACCCGGGGCGGCGTGGGCACGGTGCTCTACGAGATCGCGGGCCAGAGCGATGTGGGCATCCGCCTGGACGCGGCCAGCATTCCCGTGGCCCCGGAGGTAAAGGGCGTCTGCGGCATGCTGGGGCTGGAGCCGCTCTATCTTGCCTGCGAGGGGCGGCTGGTGATCTTTGCCCCCCAGGATCAGGCGGAAAAGCTCCTAAACGTGCTGCGGCAGGGAAAGTATTCCCAGAACGCCGCCATCATCGGCCACGTCACCGAGGACCAGAAGGGCCGGGTGGTCATGGATACCGAGATCGGCACCCAGACCCTTTTGCCCCAGCCCGGGGGCGAGCTGCTGCCCCGAATCTGCTGAGAGGAGCGGATGAGTATGGAAACCAGAGTTGCAGTGATCTCCATTATTGTGGAGAAGGGGGCCTCCACGGAGCTGCTCAATCAGCGGCTCCACGAGGCCGCGCCCTATATCATCGGCCGCATGGGCATCCCCTATCCCAAGCGGGGCATCAACATCATCAGCGTGGCCATCGACGCGCCTCAGACGGTGATCAGCGCCCTGTCGGGCCAGATCGGCGCGCTGCCCGGTGTCTCCGCCAAGACCGCCTATTCCGCGGTGATCTCCAGGGAGGAAGCCCTATGAAAAAGCTCGCCATCTATGGAAAGGGCGGCATCGGCAAGTCCACCACGGTCTCCAATGTGGCCCTGGCCCTGGCGGAACGGGGCGTGAAGGTCATGCAGATCGGCTGCGACCCCAAGGCAGATTCCACCCTGGCCCTGCGCCATGGGGAAAATCTGCCTACGGTCTTAGAGCTGGTGCGCGGCGGGAAGGAGCCCGCCCTCCAGGACATGGTGCTGGAGGGCACCGGCGGCGTGCGCTGCGTGGAGGCCGGAGGCCCCACGCCGGGCATGGGCTGCGCGGGCCGGGGCATCATCGCAGCCCTGGAGAAGCTGGAGGCCGCCGGAGCCTATGAGATCTACAGGCCCGACATCGTGCTCTATGACGTGCTGGGGGACGTGGTCTGCGGGGGCTTTACCATGCCCATGCGCCAGGGCTACGCCGACGCGGTGTATATCCTCACCTCCGGGGAAAACATGGCCATCCACGCGGCGGCCAATATCGCCTCGGCGGTGGAGCGGTTCCAGAGCCGGGGCTACGCGCGGCTGGGTGGCTTCATTGTAAACAGCCGGGAGGTGCCCCGGGAGCGGGAGAAGACCCAGGAGCTGGCGGAGGATTTTCACAGCCGCATTCTCTATACCCTGCCCCGGGATCCCCTGGTGCCCCAGGCGGAGGAGCAGGGGAAAACGGTTTTGGAGGCCTACCCGGACAGCCCCATGGCCCGGCACTACCGGGCCCTGGCCGCACGTCTGTTGAAGGAATTGGAGGAAGCGCCATGCTAAAACAGGTATTTCCCCCGGAGACCCAGCGGCGGTATCAGGTGAAGGCCGGGGAGGCGGAAGCCGCGGCCCTGTTCGCCCACAGCCCGGAGTTCAATCCTCCGGCCCACGGGGTCTGGAACATCGTCCATGTGGGGATGCTGGTGCCGGAGGCCCACCAGATCTACGTCTGCGGGGTCAACTGCATGCGGGGCGTGACCCTGACGGCGGCGGAGATGGGGGCCGAAGGACGGTTCTCCATGGTGCTGCTGGAGGAGAAGGATCTCATCCAGGGGGACGTGGAGCTGGTGACCATCGACGGCGTGGCGGATGTGCTCCGGCGGCTGCCGCAGCTGCCTCCCGTGGTGATGGTATTTACGGTCTGCACCCATCGGTTTCTGGGCTGCGACCTGGACTACATCTATGGAGAATTGGAGCGGCAGTTTCCCGCCGTGACCTTCCTACGGTGCTTTATGGAGCCCATCAGCCAGAAGGAGGGCCTGTCCCCGGATCAGCGGCTGCGGAAAACCATGCTGGATCTGCTGGAGGAATGTCCTCCGGCGGAGAAGACCGCGGCGGTGCTGGGGGGCGATTTTGCCCTGGATCCCGGGGCGGATCTCCGGCGGATGCTGGAGGAAAGCGGCTGGGCGCTGCTGGAGGTCCAGGGCCGCAGGACCCTAACGGAATTCCGTTCGTTGGGTCGGGCCTCGGTGATCTTCTCCACGTTTTCCAAGGGGAAATACGGGGCGGAGGAGACCGCCAAGCGCCTGGGACGGCGGCATGTTTACCTCCCCGGCAGCTTTTCCTATGCGGAAATTCGGGCCCAGGAGCAGCGGATCGCGGCGGAATTGGGCCTTCGGGAGCTTAACTATGAGGCCGAGGAAGCGGCCTGCGAGGAGGCTCTGGCGGCGGCCAAGGCCGTCATCGGCGACGCGCCTATCGTCATCGACCAGACCCTCCATCCCCGGCCCCTGGGGCTGGGACGGCTGCTGATCTCCCACGGGTTCCGGGTGGAGAAGATCTATCTGGACGCGGTGACGGCGGAGGAGGAAGAAGCTTTCCGCTGGCTCCGGGAAAACGCGCCGGAGCTCCTGCTCCGGGCTACCAACCAGCCCCAGCTCCGGGTGCTGCCCAGACCGGAGCGGAAGGAATGCCTGGCTCTGGGCCAGATCGCCGCCTGGGCCGAAAACACCCCCCACTTTGTAAACCTGGTGGAGGGGGGCGGCCTCTGGGGCTATGACGGCATCCGGGCCATGGCTAGGGCCATGATTGATGCCTGGAACGAAGAAAAGGACACCGAGGATCTGGCGCCTCGGAAGGGATTGGGGTGTGAAAGTCTCATATGAATCGAGCCTATGGAATTTTGCCCTGCTACACCGGCGATGTGTCCGGGGTGTGCTCGGCCCTCTACGAGCTGGGGGGCATGGTGGTGATCCACGACCCCTCCGGCTGCAACTCCACCTACAACACCCACGACGAGACCCGGTGGTACAGCCAGGACAGCCTGATCTTCATCTCCGGCCTGTCGGAGATGGACGCGATCTTGGGCAGCGACGAGAAGCTGGTGCGGGAGATCAGTGAGGCGGCCCTATCGCTTTCTCCCCGGTTTATCGCCCTGGCCAGCTCTCCCATTCCCTATTTGAGTGGCCAGGATATGCCCGCCCTGGGGCGGCTCATCGAAAAAAACACCGGGATCCCAACGTTTTTCGTGCCCACCAACGGCATGCACGACTATGTATGCGGGGCCGGGGAGGCGCTGGGGGCCATTGCGGAGCGGATCCCGGAGGGGAAGACGGAGAGGCGCCCCCGAAGCCTCAATATCCTGGGCATGACGCCCCTGGACTTCGCACCGGGCTCGTCGGCAGCGCTGAAGGGAAAAATCAGGGCGCTGGGCTGGGACGTGATCGGCTGCTGGGCCATGGAGAGTCCAATGGAGGACCTCCAAGGGGCCGGGGAGGCCCAGGTGAACCTGGTGGTCAGCGCATTGGGACTGCCTGCGGCAAGGGTGCTGCGGCAGCGGTTCGGCACGCCCTTTGTGGCGGGCATCCCGGTGGACGGTCTGGAAGCGGAGATCGGGAAAGCACTGGAAGCGGCGGCGGACACCGGGGAGGATCAATTCCCCTGCGCCCTGCGGCCCCAGTCCGGCCCGGAGCTCACCCTGATCGGGGAGCCGGTGACCATGGGATCCCTGGCCGCGGCCATCTCCCGAAAGCATGGGAAGGCCGTGCGGCTCCTGTGCCCGGTGGAGGCGGAGGAAATGCTGCTTGCCCCCGGCGACCGGATGGTACGGGGGGAGGAGGAGATCATGGAGGCGCTCCGTGAGACGAAGCTCCTCGTGGCCGACCCCTTCTATGAACGCATCTGCCCTGCGGGCGTGACCCTCAGCCCCTTGCCCCATCAAGCCTTCTCCGGCCGAAACGGCTGGAAGACAAGGCGGAACCTTTTTACCCTGGAAATTTAGGAGGAACATACCATGAGCCTGAACGATACCCCCTCTGGAGACCGCGTCCATGTGGGCTTCTTCGGAAGAAGAAACGCCGGAAAATCCAGCCTGGTCAATGCGGTGACCGGCCAGGAGCTGGCGGTGGTCTCCGATGTGAAGGGCACCACCACGGATCCTGTGACAAAGGCAATGGAGCTTTTGCCCCTGGGCCCGGTGACCATCATCGACACCCCGGGCTTTGACGACGAGGGTGACCTGGGAGAAAAGCGGGTGCACCGGACCCGGCAGGTGCTGTGCCGCACGGATGTGGCGGTGCTGGTGGTGGACGGAAGATGCGGCCTTCAGGACTGTGACCGGCAGCTCATCGACCTGTTCCGGGAGAAGAATATCCCCTATGTGGTGGCCTGGAACAAGTGCGACCTGGCGGGAGATGGGGAATGTCCCAAGGATGCCCTGGCGGTCAGCGCGGCCACCGGCGAGCACATCTGGGAGCTCAAGGAGCGCATCGCCGCCCTGGGCCGGGATCAGGAGAGCCGGTTCCAGCTGGTGGGGGATCTGGTGCAGCCCGGAGACCTGGCGGTGCTGGTGATCCCCATTGACAAGGCGGCCCCCAAGGGACGGCTGATCCTGCCCCAGCAGCAGGTGATACGGGATCTGCTCGACGCCGGAGCCGCGGCCATCTGCACCCGGGAGACGGAGCTCCGTGAGACCCTGGGAAAGCTGGGCGTGAAGCCCGCCATCGTCATCACCGACAGCCAGGTATTTGCCAGGGCGGCAGAGGAAACGCCTCTGGACGTGCCCCTGACCTCCTTCTCCATTCTCATGGCCCGGAAGAAGGGGCTGCTGGAGGAGGCAATCCGGGGCGCTGTGGCCATCGAAAACCTGCGGGACGGGGACAAGGTGCTGATTTCTGAGGGCTGCACCCATCACCGGCAGTGCGACGACATCGGCACCGTGAAGCTGCCCCGCTGGCTGGGCAATTACACGGGCAAAAAGCTGGAGATCGCCACCTCCTCGGGCAAGGGCTTCCCGGAGGATCTGAGCCCCTATCGGCTGGTGGTCCACTGCGGCGGCTGTATGCTCAATGAGCGGGAGGTGCGCTATCGCATGAAATCCGCCCGGGATCAGGGCATCCCCATCACCAACTACGGCACGGCCATCGCCTATATGCAGGGCATTCTGCCCCGGAGCATCGCCATGTTCCCACAGCTGCTGGCGGAGCTGGACGGAAAGGCAGGAAAATAATGCGGACACTCATTGATAAATTGGCGGAAAATCGGGATCTTACCGACGGGGAATTCAAGCGCCTCATCGAGCATTTAGGCCCCGAGGACGCGGAATATCTCTATGAAAGGGCACGGGAGGCGCGGCATCAGGTCTACGGCCGTGCTGTCTACCTCCGGGGCCTCATCGAATTCACCAATTACTGCAAAAACAACTGCTACTACTGCGGCATCCGCCGGGGCAACCAGAAGGCCGAGCGGTATCGCCTTACCGAGGAGGAGATCCTGGGCTGCTGCAAAAAGGGCTATGAGCTGGGCTTCCGAACCTTTGTGCTCCAGGGGGGCGAGGATCCCTGGTTCACCGATGAGCGAGTGTGCGGCTTGGTGTCAAAGATCCACAAAAATCACCCGGACTGCGCTATCACCCTGTCCATCGGGGAGAAGAGCCGGGAGAGCTATCAGGCGTTTTTCGACGCGGGGGCCCAGCGGTATCTCCTGCGGCAGGAGACCTCCAACCCCGCCCACTACGGGATGCTCCACCCCCAGGAGCTGAGCATCGAGAACCGGAAGCGCTGCCTCTATGATCTCAAGGACATCGGCTATCAGGTGGGCTGCGGCATCATGGTGGGGTCTCCCTATCAGACCACGGAACACATCATCGAGGATCTCAGGTTCATGCAGGAGCTTGGGCCCCATATGATCGGCATCGGGCCCTTTATCCCCCATCAGGACACCCGATTTAAGGATCAGCCCGCCGGGACCCTGGAGGCGACCCTGCACCTGCTGGGGATCCTGCGGCTCATGTTCCCCCATGTGCTGCTGCCAGCCACCACGGCCCTGGGCACCATCCATCCCCTGGGGAGGGAAAAGGGAATCTTGGCCGGGGCCAATGTGGTAATGCCCAACCTGTCCCCCACGGGAGTGCGGGATAAGTACCTGCTCTATGACGGCAAGATCTGCACCGGCGATGAGGCGGCGGAGTGCCGGCACTGCATGGAGCGGAGAATGGAGAGCGTGGGGTATCAGGTGGAGGTCAGCAGGGGAGATTATAGGGGGTAGAGAAAAGAGAAGAGGGAAGAGTGGGAGAGTCCCCGCCGCCCAAAGAAAGGAGCCAGCCATGCCAACCCAATACGACGACATCATCCACCTCTCCCGCCCGGTGTCCCCCAACCATCCCCCCATGCCCCGGCAGGATCGTGCCGCCCAATTCGCGGCCTTCGCGGCCCTGACCGGCTATGACGATGCGGTGCGGGAGACCGCGCGGCTCACAGAGTCCCGGCTGGAGCTGGACGATTCCCGGAAGGAGCGGCTGGGCCGGGATATCCAGTATCTCCTGGAGCACAGCCCGGAAGAGCCGGAGGCCCGGATCACCTATTTCCTGCCGGATCAGAAGAAATCCGGGGGCAGCTATGAGACCGCCAGTGGAGTCCTTCGGCGGCTGGAGCCCCTTTCTAAGACTCTGGTGCTCTCGGACGGCACCCGGATCCCCCTGGAGGACGTCTATGATGTCCGCAGCGACTGTCTGCCGGAGTATTAAATTTGCAGCCCAGCCGCCGGAAAATCCCCGGAAGATATGTGGATTTTGCGGATTGTATGGGACCTTCCCCCTGTGCTATACTCTTGTGGCGCAAAAAAGGAAGGAGATGCTGCATCCCATGGCTGTGAAACAGCGGCGGCTGGAGCCACGCATGGTGGAAATGACCTCCGGGTCCCTGTGGAAAAATATCTTTCTGTTCAGCATTCCGCTGATGTTCTCGCAGATCCTGGAGGTGCTGTTCAACCTCAGTGACGTGGCCATCGCAGGAAAGTTCGCGGGCTATGCCGCCTTGGGCTCCGTAGGTTCCACTACGATTTTGGTGAGTCTGTTTACCGGATTTCTGCTGGGGCTTGGGGGCGGCATCAACGTCCGCACCGCCCACGAATTGGGGGTGGGGGATCGTCAGGCCATCTCTGAGACCGTCCACGCATCCCTTCTCATTTCCCTGGTCATGGGGCTTGTTGTGTGCCTTGCCTGCCTGTTCTTCGCCGGGCCCATGCTGTCGCTTCTGGACACCAAGGACGAGCTTATGGACGGAGCCGTCACCTATCTCAAGATCTACGCCCTGGGCATGCCCGCCATGGGCGTCTACAACTGCGGCAACGGCATCCTCAGCGCCTGCGGCGACACCCGCCGGCCTCTGTACTATCTGACCGCTGCGGGGATCCTGAACGTGATCCTGAATCTGTTCTTTGTGATCGTCTGCGGCATGGCCGCCGCGGGCGTGGCTGTGGCCAGCGTCATCGCCCAGTATCTCTCGGCGCTGCTCATTCTGCGGAATCTCCTGCGCCGGGAGGACGACTGCCGCCTGCATCCGGGGAAGCTCCGGTTCTATCCCCAGGCCAGCCGGGCGGTGCTGCTCATCGGCATCCCCACGGGCATCCAGAACGCCCTGTTTGCCATTGCAAATCTCTTTGTCCAGGTGGGCGTCAACTCCTTCAGTGCGGTGGGGGTCTCCGGCAACGCCGCCGCCGCCAACGCCGACAGCCTGATCTACAACGTCATGGCTGCCTTCCATACCGCCTGCGCCAGCTTCGTGAGCCGAAACCTGGGGGCCGGAAACCGTGATCGGATGATGAAGAGCTATCTCATCAGCGTCACCTATTCCTTCCTGTCCGGGGCGCTGCTGGGTGGCGCGCTGCTGGTCTTTGGGCGGCAGTTCCTGTCTATCTTCGCCAGCGAGCCCCAGGTCATCGACGCGGGCATGGAGCGGATCCGGATCCTGGGCTGGTGCTACTGCGTCAGCGCCTTTATGGACTGCACCATCGCCGCCTCCCGGGGCCTGGGCAAGAGCATCCCGCCCACGGCCATCGTTATCATGGGCTCCTGCGTGTTCCGGATCATCTGGGTCTATACGGTGTTCGCCTACTTTAAGACCATCGCGTCTCTGTACCTGCTGTACATCTTCTCCTGGACCATTACCGCGGCGGCAGAGATCGTCTATTTCCTGGTGAGCTACCGAAAGATTATGAAAGCGCCCCTGCATACCGCATAAAAATACCGTCTGCATTTCCAAACTGGGAGATGCAGACGGTTTCTTTATAAATTCTGTATTTTTCGGCTCCGGGGCATATACCCAAGCCCTGCGATGTCCGCCAGCGCCCAGCCGATGGGGATGGCGGCCCAGATGCCCCAGACTCCCACGAGCCCCGCCAGCAGATAGGCCAGGGCTACCCGGGTGCCCAGGGAGATCACCGTTAAAATGACGCTCATGCCCGGCAGCTTCACGGCCCGATAGTAGCCGTAGAGCAGGAACAGAATGCCGATGCCGCAATAGCAGGCTCCCTCGATGCGCAGATACCGGACGCCCTGGGCGATGACGGCGGTCTCGGTGCTTTTTACGAAAATGCCCATGAGAGGCCCGGCGAACAGGCACACCAGCAGGGAGAGGACGAGGGAGAACACCACGGTCATCCCCAATGCCGCCCGGGTGCCCCGGCGGATGCGCTCCTTTTGGCCGGCACCGTAGTTCTGGGCGATGAAGGTGGAGTAGGCGTTGCCGAAGTCCTGCACCGGCAGATAGGCAAAGGTGTCGATCTTCACCGCCGCCGCAAAGGCCGCCATCACCGTGGCCCCAAAGCTGTTTACCAGCCCCTGCACCATGAGGATGCCGAAGTTCATCACCGACTGCTGGAGGCAGGTCAGGGCGGACAGATTCCAGATCTCCCGGAGCATGGCCCCGCTGAAGCGCCGCTCCTCTCTTTTGGGCAGCAGGAGCCGGCAGCGCAGGAGTACATAGGCCCCGATGCCCACCGCCGCCGCATACTGGCTGATGACCGTGGCCCAGGCCGCCCCCGCAATGCCCCAGGGCAGCACTGCCACAAACAGGAGATCCAGGCCGATGTTCAGAATGGCCGACACCGCCAGGAATACGAGGGGCACTGTGGAATTCCCCAGGGCCCGGAGCAGGCAGGAGCAGTAGTTATAGAGGGATGTGGCCAGGATGCCCCCGAAGATCACCAGCAGATAGGCTTTCATCCCCGGGACGATCTCCTCGGGCACCCGTAGGAACCGGAGAATGCCCCCGAGACCCAGGTATACGCCGAGATTCACCAGTACCGTTACGGATAGGATCAGCAGGAACCCGTGGAACACCGCAGACCTGAGCCGCCCCTGATCCCCCTGGCCCTGGTAGATGGAATACAGCGCGCCCGCGCCCATGCTGAGCCCCAGAAAAATGGAGGTCAGGAACGTCATGAGGGTATAGGCGGAGCCCACCGCCGCCAGGGCGCCGCTGCCCAGCACACGGCCCACGATCAGGGTATCGGCGATGTTGTAGAGCTGCTGAAGCAGATTCCCGGCCATCATGGGCAGGGCAAAGCGGATGAGGCTCCGGCCAATGGGCCCGGCGGTGAGATCCTGATACATGGGGCACGTCCTTTCGGTAGGTATTGCCCTATTATTGTACCCTATGACCTGCCAGAATGCAACAAACGAGCGCACCGCGGAGCTGACTGCGGCGCGCCCAAACGCTATGTACTTACACCTTCGCGGCGTTTCCCTGCAGGACCTCCAGCATATTCTGCACCATGGGCCGGTAGTCGGAGCGGAGGCAGGCGGCCACCACGGACATATCCGCCCCGGGGATGGGGATGGTGCGCACAGCGCTGTCGTGGCTCAGGCGGGTATTCTGATCCAAAAGGGCCACGCCCACGCCCATCTCCACGCAGAGGATCAGGGATTCCAGGCTCCGGGGCTTCCTTACGATCTTGGGGGTGAAGCCCGCCTGACGGCACTGCGTCACCAGCCGGTCATAGCCCACCGGGGACTCCTCCGGGGAGATCACCACGAAATTCTCGTTTTTCAGCTGGCCCATCTCCAGCGCCGGCTCCCCGGACAGGGGGTGATTTCGGTGGATGGCGATGGCCGGGGGCTGGGGAAACAGGGGGACGGAGTGGAATTCCGGCTCCTGCTCCACGTCGAAGTCCAGGGTGACGATCAGGTCATAGTGGCCGCCCCGGAGGCCGCTGCGGAGGTTGGAGAAGGAGTTCCGCTCCAGCTCCAGCTCCAGATTGGGATACAGGGCCTGGGCCAAATTCAGCCGGGTCAGCAGCAGGGCGCTGACCTCCTGGCCCTCCAGAATGCCAATGTTCAGCCGGGCGTCCTCCCGGCGGGAGAGCTCCCTGGCCTCGGCGAAGAGGTTTTCCAGCTCCTCCGGCAGGTCCTTCAGGTGGTCATAGAGCAGCTGCCCCGCCGGAGTCAGCTGCACGGAGCGCTTGCTGCGGATAAACAGCGGAAAGTCCAGCTCCTGCTCCATCTGGGCGATCTGCTTGGAGACATTGGGCTGGGCCGTATAGAGCCGCCGGGCGGCCTCGGAGAAGCTGCCGCAGCGGGCCACCTCCACGAAATACCGGAGCTTTGTGAGATTCATATCGAACATCCTTATCATTTCCCAGGACCGGGGCAAAAAACTTCTGCCCTCAGTATAGCATATTCACAAGCGCGCCGCAACGGATTTTATGCAAAATCACAAGAAACCCTCATATATATTCCATATGGTATATCAAACCTGACAATTTAGGTATTTCACAAGCTCCATTCGGACTGTTATACTGAGTTTGTCAAAAAGTTCACAAGGAAGTCCGTGTCATCCCTCCGGACCTGACCAGCCGGAGGCGGGACTTCCCCCAAGCAGATCGAAAGGAGAAATTTCCAAATGAAGGTACTTGGTATTTCAGCTGGAACCAATGGCGGCAGCAACGACGCCATGTGTAAGGAGGCCCTGATGGGGGCCAAGGAGCTGGGGGCAGAGGTGGAGTTCATCAATCTCCATAAGCTGAGCATCCGCCACTGTACGGGATGTAAGGCCTGCGTTATGAGCCTGTTCTCCGGCCGGGGCAACGCCTGCGTGCTGAAGGACGACTTCCAGTGGCTGGTGGATAAAATGTATGAGGCCGACGGCATCGTCTGGGCCGTGCCCATCTTCGAGAAGGGCGCTCCGGGCATCTTCCATACGGTGATGGACCGCTTTGGCCCCCGCCTGGACCGGGGCAACGTGATGATCGCCCAGAAGATCGCCGAGCAGGGCGGCAAGCCTGTGGATCCCAAGTACCTAAAGGAGATCGCCGTCTCCTATATGGGCATCGGCGGCTCCGACTGGGCCACCCGGATCCAGTGCGATTTCGCCAACCAGGCCCTGACCCCCAAGTGGACCCTCATCGACAACGACTGCTTCAAGTGGTCCCTGGACATCGTCATGAACGACGAGGCCATTGCCCGGGCCCACACCATCGGCCAGAATCTGGCCAAGGCCGCCAAGAAGATCGCGGACGGCACCTTCCAGGCCCCCCAGGGCATCATCGGAGAGGACTACTGCGGGCCCAAGGGCGTATGTCCCCACTGCCGGGGCAACAACTTCTACCTCCAGGAGGACGGCACCGCCATCTGCTGCGCCTGCGGCACCGAGGGCGTCATGAAGAACGTGGACGGCAAGTACGTCTTTGAGTTCGACGCGGAAAAGTGGATCCCCCATGCCCACGATTCCATCTCCGGCAAGTTCATCCACGGCGACGACATCCAGCGCAACGAGGGCAAGGCCCGGGCCGCCATGCAGACCCCGGAGGCCAAGGCCAGAAAGAAAAAGTACGCGGAGTTTATTCAGTCCTCGAAGCCTGAGAACTGAGTCTCATAGATAGAAGCACAAATTTCGACTGTGAAAGGAGCAATCTCAAATGAAAGCAATCGCACTCTACGGAAAAAAGGACGCCCGGATCGTGGAAAAGCCCATGCCCCAGGCGGAGGAAAACCAGCTGGTGGTCAAGATCGACTATGTGGGCATCTGCGGCACCGACGTGGAATTCTACCAGTCCGGCGCGGTACCTCCCTTTGTTCATCTGCCCATGGTGCTGGGCCATGAAAACGTGGGCACTGTTGTTGAGGTGGGCAAGGGCGTCACCGACTTCAAGGTAGGAGACAAGATCCTCTGCGGCCCTCCCTCCCACTGCGCTGAGGACTGCCCCTCCTGCCGCCAGGGCAAGACCAATATCTGCATCAACGGCTTCCCCCGCACCGCGGGCATCGGCGGCCCCGACGGCGGCTACGCGGAGTATCTGCTGGTGCGGGACGTGAAGCACACCATGCTGGTGAAGGTGCCCGAGGGCGTGGATCCCAAGGACGCGGTGCTGTTTGACGTGATCTGCGTGTCCCTCCACGGGGTTCGGAACTCCGCCTTCAAGTTCGGCGACAACGTGGTGGTCTCCGGCACCGGCCCCATCGGCCTGGCCGCCATCCAGTGCCTGAAGGCCGCTGGCGCCAATAAGATCATCGCCCTGGGCACCACCTCCTCCAAGGAGCCCATCATCAAGGCCTACGGCGCAGACTACTTCATCAACTCCAGGGAGTGCACCGACCTGGCCGGTGAGATCCAGAAGATCCTGGGCTCTCCCGTGGGCGCGGATGTGGTCTATGAGTGCGCGGGCAATATGAACTCCCTGTCCAACTGCGTCTATCAGTGCGTGAAGCCCGGCGGCCAGGTGGCCATCATCGGCACCATCCAGGAGCCCATGAGCAATCTGGTGCCCGGCCAGTTCTCCATCCACGAGCCCAACTTCCAGTTCTCCTTCACCTACACCGAGGAGGATGTGAAGATCTATCTGGACATGGTGGCCTCCGGCAAGATGCAGTTCCCGGGGATGGTCACGGATATCGTGTCCCTGGATCACGCCATCGACATGGGCCTGGACCGGAAGGATCGGAAGGGCATGCTGAAGATCCTCATTGATCCCAGCCTGTAAGGAGGAATATAAAATATGTACGAGATTCCAAAGGTATTAAGGCCCGTCCGCATCGGCAATGTGCTGCTGAAAAACCGCATCGTCTCCGCTCCCACCACCATGCACTCCATGTCCAACGGAGAGCTGTATCCCTCTGAGGACGCCATCTCCTTCTTTGAGTCCCGGGCCCGGGCCGGGGTCGGCATGGTCACCGTGGCGGGCCTGAAGGTGGGCAAGGACGTGGCCGACGACGGCCAGAACACCGCCTGGGACGTGAACCAGCCCAACCACCGGAACAAGCTCATGGAGCTGGTGGAGCGGGTACACTTCTACGGAGCCAAGATCTCCATGGAGCTCATCGGCATCTTCCCGGAGGGCTACACCGTCTCCGACGGCTGCTCCATTATGGGCTGGGCCACGGGCCATGAGATCACCCGGGAGGCCATGGAGGCCTTCAAGGAGGAGTGGGCCCAGGCTGCCGCCGATCTGGTGGACTGCGGCTTCGACGCGATCCTGATCCACTCCGGCCACTCCGTGCCCCTGGCACAGTTCCTGTCCCCCCTGACCAACACGCGCACCGATGAATACGGCGGCTCCACCGAGAACCGCTGCCGGTATCTCATTGAGATCCTGGACGCCATCCGGGCCAGAGTGGGCAAGAAGCTGCTCATTGAGGTCCGCATATCCGGCACCGAATTCGAGGAGGGCGGCATCGACCTGGAGGAGGGCATCCGCATTGGCGAGCTGATCCAGGATCATCTGGACATCCTCCAGGTGTCCGCGGGCATGCACAATCCCAAGTGGATGACCTGGGTGCACCCCTGCGGCTTCCGGCCCCCCATGCCCAACGTCTGTGTGGCGGAGGCCTTCAAGAAGACCGGCAAGTTCCATGTGCCCATCGTGACCCTGGGCGCCATCGACTCCCTGGAGTCCGCCGAGCAGATCATCGACGAGGGCAAGGCGGATCTTGTGACCATGGCCCGGAGCCTGATCGCCGACCCGGAGCTGATCCACAAGGGCATGAAGGGCAGGACCGAGGACGTGACCCCCTGCATCAAGTGCATGCGCTGCCACGACTCCACGGTCTACGGCCACCATTTCCAGTGCGCCGTAAACCCCACCGCGGGCCTGGAGGCCAGCCTCAAAAAGCTGGTTACGGAGCCTGGTGCATGTAAGAAGGTGGCCGTTATCGGCGGCGGCCCCGCAGGCATGAAGGCCGCCTGTGTGGCCTCTGACCGGGGCCATCAGGTGACGCTGTTCGAGGCCTCTGACCGGTTGGGCGGCATGCTCCACTACGCGGGCTACTTCTCCTTTAAGTACCCGGTGAAGGACTACATGAACTGGCTGATCCGCCAGGTGAACAAGCGGCCCATCGACGTGAAGCTCCATACCAAGGCCACCCCGGAGACCGTTGAGGGCTATGACGCGGTGCTGGTGGCCATCGGCGCGGAGCCCCTGATCCTGCCGGTGCCCGGCGTGGAGCAGGCCAAGATCGCCATCGAGACCTTGGGCCACGAGGAGGAGCTGGGCGATTCCGTGATCCTCATCGGCGGCGGCCAGGTGGGCTGCGAGACCGCCCTCCACTACGCCTCCCTGGGCAAAAAGGTGACCGTGGTAGAGATGCAGTCTGAGCTGGCCCCCGACGCCTCCACCACCGGCCGGAACGAGCTGATGACCGAGATCGAGAAGGAGCCGAACTTCATCTCCCTGACAGGCGCTAAGTGCGTCTCCGTCACCGCCGACTCTGTGACCTATGAGAAGGACGGCAAGCAGGAGACCGTTGCCGCGGACTCCGTGGTGCTCTCCGCCGGCATGCGCAGTAAGACCCACGAGGCCGATTCCTTCATCGGCACCGCCCTGGACTTCGCCGAGATCGGCGACTGCGTCCGGGCACGGACCGTGGAGTGGGCCACCAAGGAGGCTTACTACGCAGCCGTAAATCTGTGATCCCCCGGGGCGGGGGCCTGACCAGTCTCCGCCCCGCACCATCGCGCGCAGCCTGACCAGCCGCGCATTTCATCGGAGCCGCCCGTTGGCTCCCCATAAAGGAGAAAAGAATTGTTATGACAAAGCAACAGACTCAGGAAAAGGATATTTCCTTAATCAGCGCCAATTTTGGCGTTAAGGGCTGGGGGATCCTGATTCTCACGTTCCTCTGCATCTTCCTGGATTCCTCGCTCATCAACGACTCCCTGAACGTTGTCATCGACGTGTTCGCCAATCAGCACGGCTGGAACAGCGGCATGCTCTATGGCTTCTCCACCATCACCGCCTGGATCGCCGTGGTAGGCGCGGCCCTCTGGGGCGTGCTGTCCAGCAAGATCTCCATCCGCTGGACCTGGGCCATCTCCCTGCTCATCACCGGCATCGCATGTCTCGTCTGGGGCCATGCGGCTACCCCTGCCGTGTACTTCGTATGTCTGGCCGTTTCCGCGGTGGGCGGCATGGGCTTCTGCTACATCTGCTCCCTGAACGTGGTGTCCAACTGGTTCCCCCGGAAGAAGGGCATGGCCATGGGCTGGGTCACCATCGGCTTCCCCCTGTCCGCCGCTGTGACCTCTCAGGTCATGGGCAAGATCGTCACCACCGGCGGTCTCACGGAGGTCTACACCATCTACGCCGTCGCCGCCTTTGTGCTCTGCGCGCTGGTGGCCATCTTTGTTCGGGATTATCCCGAGCAGGCCGGGGCCTATCCCGACAACAACCATAAGTTCGACAGCGAGGCCGCCAAGAAGGAGCTGGCCCAGGGCCTGGAGTACATGAAGAACTCCCCCTGGACGGTCAAGAAGCTGTTCTCCACCGGCAAGGTGTGGCTCATCGCCCTGTCCCTGGGCATTATGGAGCTGCTGTCCCTGGGCATCATGACCAACTTTGTGCCCCGGATGATCCAGGCGGGCTATGTGGACGCCAACGGCGGCCCCGCCCCCATCATCTTCGCCATGCTGGGCATTGCGGGCATTCTGGCCTGCGTAGGCTCCGTGGGCTGCGGCATCCTGGACGCCAAGCTGGGCCCCAAGAAGGCCATTCAGATCACTCTGGTGGTGGCCGTGGTGGCCATTGTGCTGAACCTGATCCCCACCACCCCCACCAAGTTCGCCTCTCTGCCCTTCCTGGCCATCCTGCTGGGCGGCGCGGCCAACTACCTGGTGTCTCTCACCAATACCATCTGGGGCCGCTATGACTTCCCCATGGCCTATAAGGTGCTCAAGCCCATGGTGGCTGCGGTGGGCGCTCTGGGCGTGTCCATTGTGGGCATCATTGGCCGCAGCGTGTCCTATGCCGCCGCCTATGGCGTGCTGGCGGTGCTGACCGTCATCGCCCTGGTGCTGGTGAGTATGGTGGACGATACCACCATCGGCAGAAACTAAGGCGTTCATTCAAATCGCTTGCTTCCTTTCACACCCCCCATAAAGAGCGGGCGGCTGCATCCTGTTTGCAGCCGCCCGCTCGATGAAATTCGGCCTGGGGGCCGAATGAAATGCTGCTTTGCAGCATGAAATCCGCTGACGCGGATGAAATCGCCCCGTTGGGGCGGTGAAGGTGTCTCCTGCGGAGACAAAGGATAATAAAGAGTGTGCTGAACTGAAAATCCAGCACACTCTTTTATTCCAATCATCCCCGAAGGGGATTCCATCACCGCCGTCAGGCGATTTCATCCAGCGAAGCTGGATTTCACCACGAAGTGATTTCGCTCGCCGAAGGCGAATTTCATTGGAGCGGCTGCGTAAAGCAGACGCTCCTACGCCTTATGTCCGCCGATCTGCCCGTTCCGATCCCGGGCCGTGGCGCCGTCCTCCAGGTTCATGCCCTTGAGGATGGCGTTTTTGCCGTACTTGTCCCGGATGGACAGCAGGGCCTTCTGGATGCTCTTTTCCTTCTCCAGGGCTTCCTTCTTCTGCTGCGCCTCCTTTTCCTGGGCGGCATAGTCCGTGAACAGATCCAGCTGCTGGAAGCCCGGGGCCGCGGGGATCTCGGCCTCCGGCAGCACCCGGCTGGCCACCACATACATCCGCCGCACCAGCAGCTCCGGATTCACCACCCGGTCAAAGAGCGCTGTCACCGCCCTTAGGATCTCCCGGGTGGAGGCGGTATAGCCGGAGAGGTTGGCGGTGCCGTGGGCCTGCTTGGGGACGCTCCGGCCGTAGCGGTCGGTGGTGATGGGGCCCTGATAGTTTCTCCGGCGCACCGGATCCTGGAGATTTTCGATGTCATAGCCCACGGTCAGGGTCATCTGGTTTGTGACCAGGCCCTTGCGCACCAGATCCATGGACAGGGAATCCGCCATCTCCCGCACCACCAGCCGGGCCTTGTCGAAGGCATAGGGGCATTGCAGCACCTGGCCGGTGCTGAGGCTGCTGGACTGGGGCCGGTAGGCCTTGATATCCGCGATGGTGCAGGGCTCATAGCCCCAGGCGTGGTCGATGAGCAGCTCCGCGTTGACCCCAAAGAGCTTATAAAGGAGCTCCTCATTGAAGTAGTCCCGAGGGCCGCCCAGGGAGCAGCGGGCGATATCCCCCATGGTGTAGAGGCCATGGGCCGCCAGCTTTTTGGCGTAGCCCCGGCCCACCCGCCAGAAATCGGTGATGGGCTGGTGGGACCAGAGCTTCTCCCGGTAGCTCAGCTCGTCCAGCTGGGCAATGCGCACGCCGCTTTTGTCCGGGGGGATGTGCTTGGCCACGATGTCCATGGCCACCTTGCAGAGGTAGAGATTGGTGCCGATGCCCGCGGTGGCGGTGATGCCGGTGGAGGCCAGCACGTCCTGGATCATTTTCCGGGCCAGCTCCGCTGGGGTGGTATGGTAGGTTCGGAGATAGGCGGTGGCGTCGATGAACACCTCGTCGATGGAATAGACGTGGATATCCTCCGGGGCTATATATTTCAGGTAGATCTGGTAGATCTGGGTGCTGAGCTTCATATAGTGGGCCATCTTGGGCGGGGCCACGATATAGCTTAGGGACAGGCCGGGATCCCCCGCCAGGGCCGCGGCGCTGTAGGATTCCCCGGTGAAGCTGCGGCCGGGAGCCCGGAGCTGACGGCGGGCGTTGACCTCCTGGACCTTCTCCACCACCTCAAAGAGCCGGGCACGGCCGGAGATGCCGCAGGCCTTCAGGGCCGGGGTCACGGCCAGGCAGATGGTCTTTTCCGTGCGGGCCTGGTCGGCCACCACCAGGCAGGCGTCCATGGGGTCGAGACCCCGCTCTACGCACTCTACGGAGGCGTAGAAGGATTTGAGGTCAATGGAAATGTAGGTGTGGGTGTCCGTGTCCATATCCCTCATCCCAGCAAAAACGCCCCAATGTGCTCCATGGCCTGGGCCGCCTTCTTGATGGGAAACATCTGAAACACATGCCACATATCCTGCCACTCCTCCATCCGGCACACCACCCCGGCGGCGGTCATCCGCTGCCGGAGCCTTGCGGTATCGGAATAGAGGATCTCATTGGAGCCCACCTGCACCAGGGTGGGCGGGAAGCCTGTAAAGTCCCCGAACAGCGGCGACAGCTGGGGATCCGTTACGTCCGCGTCCCCGGCGTAAGCCGAGCGCACCGCATGGATATAGTCCTGGGTGATGGAGGGGTCCAGCTCCCGGCGGGTCTCATAGGACTCTCCCGCAGCGGTCATATCCGTCCAGGGGGACATGAGCACCAGATGCCCCGGCAGCATCCGGCCCTGGGCCTTTAACCGGTGGCACAGCACCAGGGCCAGATTGCCTCCCGCGGAATCCCCGGCCACGGTCACGTCCCGGGCCCCGTAGCCCAGGCGCATCAGGTAGTCCCAGGCCTTCTCCGCGTCCTCCACGGCGGCGGGGAAGGGGTGCTCCGGGGCCAGCCGGTATTCAAAGCTCAATGTCTCCCAGCCGGTGGCGTGGGAGAGCTTGGAGGCCAGGGGCCGGGAATAGCCCAGGTTGCCGCTGGTATAGCCGCCCCCGTGGCAGTAGAGGATGATCTTATGGGGATCGTGGCCCCACTCCGGGCGCACCCAGGCGGCCTTCATGCCGCTAAGATCAAAGGGTTCATAGCGCATGCCGATCATGGGCGTCACCAGCCGCCCCAGGAGCTCCTGTCCGGCCCGCTGACGGTCCAGGTCCTTCTGGGTCATGGATTCCGGGGAGGCGGCGGAGTGGACGGCCTTCAGGGCGCGCATCATCAGGGCCAGCCGCCGCTCCTCGGCGCTGACCTGCCGCTGCTTTTTCCCGCCAATGTGATAGTGTTTGCTCTGCTGCTTCATGATGGGCCCTCCCGCGGATTTTGGTAGCTTCAATATAGCATAGTTTTCCCCGGATTGCAACGGAACAAACGTGACGGGGATAGGCAGGGGGCGCGCCGCAGCTCATTGCGGCGCACCCCCTGTATGACGTATCAGAATTTCAGTACCAGACTGCCGGTGAATTTGCCGCTGTCCAGCACCCGGTGGGCCTCCTGAATTTCCTCCTGGCTGTAGGTGCCGAAGATATGGGGATGGAGCTTCCCGTCGTGGAGCATGGTGAACACCTGGGAGCGGAGCTCCTTCAGGGCCTGGGGCTTATCGTCGTTGTAGTGGAAGGAGAACACCCGCACCGCCTGGCACTTGGCCATGGCGGCGATCATGGCCTCCAGCATGCCGGTGCCTGACGCGCCGCCCAGGTAATTATACACCAGCAGCGTGCCCAGCGGGGCCAAATACTGAAGCTGCCGGGACATCTCCGGCCCCGCCACCTGATCCAGAATCACGTCCGCGCCCTGGCCGCCTGTGGCCTCCAGCACCGCCTGCTGTTCATCCACAGTCTTGTAGCAGAAGACCGTGTCGGCCCCCAGCCCCCGGAGGTACTGGCACTTTTCCTCGGTGCTGGCGCTGGCGATGATCCGATAGCCCGCCAGGGGAGCCAGCTGCACCACCGCGGAGCCCAGAGCGCCCGCCGCGCCCTTCATATAAAGGCTCTTGCCGTTTCCGGGGCCCAGCACCTGGGTAAACAGGCTCCAGGCGATCACATAGTTGGTCATGACGGCTCCGGCCACGGGATCCGTGCCGGGCTCCAGCCGGGTGAGATTCCCCGCCGGGGCGGTCTTATACTGGCTGTAGCAGCCGCAGACCACCGGATGGTCCACAAACACCAGATCCCCCGGGGCAAAGCCCGCAACGTCCGGGGCGGCCTCCGCCACCGTGGCGGTGCCGTAGAGGCCCGGATAGAAGGGCAGGATATCCCGGGTCCAGGGGTAGGCCCCGGTGCGCATGAGGAAGTCCGGCTTGGAGATGCCCGCGGCCTCCATTTTGAGCAGCACTTCTCCGGCCTTGGGGGCGGGGATCGGGGCCTCCCGGAGCTTTAATACCTCCGGGCCGCCGTATTCGGTGAGATAAATTTGTTTCATGAAAAGTCCTCCTTAGCTTTGCTCGTCCACATAATCATTGGAATAATCCTGAATGGGCTCCACCGGGGGGAGCTCCGTGCCCAGCACCCGGTCAAAGACCAGCCGCAGGGTGTTGATGCCGGTCTGGCCCTCGATTTCGAAGGTCTGGCCCCGGTAGTACACGCAGTTCAGAATGTTCTGCATATACTGGTTTTCCTCATGGGGATCGTAATGTTTCCAGGCTCCCATCTGCACCATATGGATGGCATAGCGGTTGCCGTGATCCGACTGGAGAAGGATCAGGGCGTCCGGGTCATCCCGCTGGATGGTCTCCACCAGCGCCGTAATGTGCTTGTTGATGAATTCCACCTGGCCCAGGTACAGGCTGTGATCCAGCCAGTTCCAGCCCGTGGCATAGGGCAGGGACTCGCCGTTGGGGCCCACCATGGTGGGGGAGTGGGGGCACTGGACATAGCCCACGGTGAGGGTGGGGCCCTCAGCAAGCTCCTGGGTGCAATTGAGCTCCGCCTCCAGGGCGTTGTCCAGAGAGGCCCGGTAATTGGCCCCGTAGTCCATGACAAAGAACTGGTCCAGCAGCTGCCGGAGGGCCGGGAACTTGTAGTAGAGGCTGTTGCGCATGAGATATTCGGAGATGGTACGGCGGGTCTGGTGGGAGGTTAAGACCCGGCAGCCGCCGGTGCCCAGATAGTCCACATGGTTGATGAGGTTGATGGAGTAGCCGTTTTGCAGGAACATCCGGTACAGCAGGCAGTCCCTGCGATACTGGGCCTTGAGATGGCCGGAGTCCTCCACCCGGGCCACATAGTCGAGGTTCATGAGATTGGGCACGATGGTATCCGTGGCCACGGCCTCGGTGTTATGGCTGTGGTAGGAGACATTGAAGCCCAAAGCCTCCAGACTGGAGAGAAACGCCGTGTTGTCGTAGTCATAGTAATGGAGCAGATTGTCATAGCCCCCGTACTCGTCAAAGAGGAAATAGTAGACGTTGGGTTTGTTCTCCCCAAAGGTCAGGGCCTCCGACTCCTGCCCGGAGGCTTCGGGCCCCGGCTCCGGGCCCTGGCGGACCTGATGGGCCTGGAGCATGGCGGGCACCGCCCGGATGCCGTTTACCAGGGTCATGGAGGCGAAGGCAATGAGCATCAGCAGACAGGCCGTCCGCAGATCCGGCTTTTTCCGGAGCAGCAGCACAAACAGCAAAATGGCCAGGATCCCAAAGATAATCAGCAGATATCGATCCCGGAGAAAGGGCAGGAGCTTCCGGAGATGGCCGGACAGCAGGCAGAAATTGATGACCACCAGCATGAGAAGATCCGAAAACAGCGCCGCCCGGGAGGCATTCCGGAAAAAGACCGCCGACAGCCCGAAAAACAGCAGGGCGTTGAGGGAAAATACGATCAGAAAGGGCAGCATGGAGTCAGCGGATACCTCCGAGGCGTTCTGGGCGTAGAGAAATACGCAGGGGAACGCGCACACCGCCAGCATGGACAGCAGAGGGA
>CAKTEB010000004.1 GCA_934546685.1 uncultured Oscillospiraceae bacterium | reverse complement strand
ACATCTGCACCTACATCTCTGAGCATGTCCTGCAGTTCATCTACGGCCAGCAGGATATGAGCGAGTGGGACAGCTTCATCGAGACCATCCACAGCATGGGCGTGGATGCCGCCATCGAGGCCAAGCAGATGGCCTATGACGATTATCTGAACAGCTAAAAATTCTAGGCGAGCTGCAATTTCCGTTGCAGCTCGCCTGATTTTTATTCGATCTTCTCACTGTTGGGGAGCTCTGTGGGGTACCAGCCCCGGGACACCTGCCAGGACTGCATCAGATCCTTTGCGGTGATGGGATCGCCCCGATCCTTCACCGCCTGGAGGTGCTGGTAGGTCTCCAGCATCAGGTCATAGAACCCCTGAACTGCCGGGAACAGCTGCCTGCCCCGAAGCGTGGCCACGCCGATGGGGACCACCGGATCCGGATCCGTGATCCGCAGGGGCTTCATAAACTGGAAGGGCGGATCCGGCACCAGGGCCAGGGCCTTCCAGAGATAGTTGAGCTCCGAGCCGATATAGACGGCCTGGTTGCCCGAGGCGATCTTGTAGAGCAGCTCCGGCTCATGGCATTCGAGGATGATATCCGGGGTAAACCCCGCCTTGGCGCAGAGCTTTTCGATAAAGGTCCGGGTGCCGAAGCCCGCATTGTTGCAGACAAATTTCTCCTCCCGGAGCTGGGACAGGGACACCTCGTCCTTCTCCGCCAGGGGATGCTGCTTGGACACCGCCACAATGATCTCATCCCGGAAGATCTCCTGCCACTGGATGTATTCTCCCACAATGGGCTCCTGAGTCACGGCCAGGTCGATCTCGCACTGCTCCAGCTTCTGCTGCATCTCATCTATGGGCAGCAGCCACTGGCGGAACTGGGTGTCCGGATGCTCTACCAGATACCGCTCCATGAGGTCCGGCAGCAGGCCGGGCAGTGAGGAGGCCATGCGAATGGTGGTCTGCGGGGCCTTTACCGCCTGGACGCTTTCATCCAACTGCCGAAGGGCCATGCTGGCCCCCTGCAAGAAGGCCTTTCCCGCGTCGTTGAGCTTGATCCGGTTCCCCACCCGATCAAACAGCGGCGTGCCCAGCTCCTCCTCCAGCCGCGCAATGGTCTTGCTGAGGGAGGACTGGGAGGTATAGAGCCGCTGAGCCGCATGGGTGATATGCTCACACCGGGCCACCTCCACAAAATATCGAAGCTGCGTCAGTTCCATTCCGAATACCCCCTTTTGTATATAATACCATATCGAACTATTTTTCGCAAGGTCATCATTCCCTGAAAGGAATGGGACTGTGAAAAAACGAGATTTTACAAGCATGCTGCGCCATGGTATCATGGTATCATGGTATCATCAGCAAAAGGAGGCAACAGTAATGAGCACAGAACTGGAATTGCAGCTTCAGGCGGCCCTGAAGCGCATCGAGCGGCTGGAGGCGGCCCAGGCCTGCCGCAATCTCATGGGCAAGTATTCCTATTACCACACAGCCTTCCGCAACAGGGAATATGTAGAGCTGTGGGCAGATCGGGAGGACTGCTACTACCGGTTTCCCTTCGGCGAGTACCGGGGCATTGAGGCCATCCGCCACTGCTATCTGGTGGAGCACGGCGACCGGAACGACCCCGGCATGGATCAGAACCTCAAGGGTGCGCTCATGATGCACGAGATGGACACCGAGGTGCTGGAGGTAGCCGAGGATGGACAGACCGCCAAGGGCTGCTGGATCTCCCCGGGCCACGAGACCATGCCCGCCCGGAACCTCAAGGAGGGCGAGGAGCCCCACGGCGACGCCAACTGGTGCTGGGGCAAGTACGAGGTAGAGTTCATCAAGCAGGGCGGCCAGTGGAAGATCTGGCACATGATCCTCTATCCCCTGTTCAAGACCAGCTTCTACAAGTCCTGGGGCGAGCCCGGAGCGGAATTCCTGAAGCCCGGAGCCATGAATCCCATGACCGGCCAGAAGAATCCCGACTACTGGGTCTATGACACGAATACCGTCTATCCCGCCAATGAGCCGGAGCCCCCGCTCCCCTATCGCAGCTACGCGGATATGCCCCATAAAATCGGGCCCAAAGAATCTTAGGTCAATACCACAACACCGGAGACTGAAAACCAGCCTCCGGTGTTTTCGTTAATCCATAGTGTCCGCCTCAGCGGTTTCGCTGCTGATTGCAATATCCACGGGATTCATGCTGAGCATTGTGCCGCCGTCCTCCTCGCCGTCTATGGTCTTGGAGTACAGGACGCCGTTCTTGATGTCTTCCAGGATCTCCTCATACTCGGCGATGGTCTCGTCGATTTTCTTCTGGGTCCAGGTAAAGCTGCCGTCGGTACTGGTCCAGCCCTTTTCCCCCAGCATATCCTGGAGATTTGCCTTTTCCTGCTCCAGCCACGCCTTGTACCCGTCATAGGTCCACCACTCCACCGCGTAGGTGGGATAGAGGGCCTCATACTCCTCATCAGTCAGGAACTCGAAGGTCTTTCCCTCGTCAAAGCTATAGTAAGTCTTGCCGTCATCGGGATTTACATAGGACATGACGGTCTCATACTCCGAGATGACCTCGGCGGGAACGGTGTTCATATGCTTGTCCACCAGCTCCTGGAACGTTTCCCTAGAGATCACGTCCACACCGGAAATAGCGTTTTTGCCGTCCCGCTTCATATGGAGATAAATGCCGTTTTCCACAACGCCGTTGGTGTAAATGCCGCCATCCTCATCGCAGATCCCGGCAATGAGCTGATCCTTGTAGTACCAGGCGCTGTTCTTGGCGGTGATCCCAGCGGCGGCATACTCTGCCTGAGGCTTTAAGACAGTGCCGGATTCCACAGCCTGCGGGGCCTGCTCAGAGACGGCCGTCTCCGTCTGCTCCGAGGCCTGGGCGCCCCGGCTCGCGGCAGTGGTCACAGACTGCCCCTCCTTGGCGGAGGTGGCGAATACGGTGGTGGTCCCGGCCACCAGGGCCACGGCCAGCACTAGAGATGCAATGGTGAGTTTTTTCGTTTTCATGATCGCAGTGATCCTTTCTTCCATAACGTTTTTGCTGAAATGATTGCAGAGGGGCGCAAAGCCGCTGCGGGTCTCCTCCATGCGGATCAGCACCATGGCGTAGGACGCCCGGGTGCCGCTGCCAAAATGGCGGATCACGGCTTCGTCACAGCTGAGCTCCAGATCCCGGTTGGCCAAAACATACATCAGCCATACCAGCGGGTTGAACCAGTGCACGCAGACCGCCGCGGCCAGCAGGAGCTTGACAGCGGTGTCCAACCTGCGGATGTGGACAAACTCGTGCTCCAGCACATATTGCAGGGCCGCATCATCCTCCCAGTCCGTGGTTTTCGGCATTAAGATCACCGGGTGCCGCACCCCGAAGGTCAGCGGCGAGGCGATCCGATCTGACTGCCGGATAGAGATGCCCCGGCGCAGGGAATGCACTTGGAGCCACTGGCGGGTCAGCTCATTGTCCACCGGCAGGGACATCTGGAACTCCTGGTAGCTGCGGACATAGGCCACGGTAAAGATCACCGCGCAGAGCACCACGCCCGCCATCCATAGAACGCCCCATAGGGAAACGGATCCGCCGGAAGCAGCCGCAGCCCGCGGCACAGCATGGGTCACAGGCTGCATTGCAGCCCTGGGCAGTGCCGCCACGGACACCGCCGCCCCAGCGGAGGCCGGGCTCCGGCTCAAAAGGGAATAGATGCTCAGCCCGGAGGGCAGTGAGAAGGGCACCAGCAGCCGCAGCAGCGTAATGCCCCACAGCGCCAGAAATGTCTTTTTCGGCACCCGGTTCATGGCAGCGGCCCGAAGGAGCGTAATGACCAGGATCATCAGGGCCCCAGCCGCGCTCATCTGCAAAAAGCTCATGCCCCTCATTCCAGTTCACCGACGATCTGCCGAAGCTTTTCGATCTGCTCTGCGGAGAGCTTCTTCCTCCCCAGCAGCGCCGCGAACAGCTTGTCGGCGGAGCCGTCATAGACCTTGTTGATAAGCTCCTCGGTCTCTGCCTCCTGCACCGCCTCCTTGGGGATCAGAGCATGGCACAGAAAACCAGGATCGGTGCGCTGGATGGCCCCCTTTTTCATGCAGCGCTTGATCAGTGTATAGGTGGTGTTGACGTTCCAGCCAAGGCTCTGGGTGAGCGACTTGGCGATCTCCTTGGCGGGCCGATCTCCCTCCTTCCAAAGGACGTCCATTACTTTTAGTTCAGAGTCAAACAGCTTGATATCCATGGATATGCCTCCTAATAAGACTGCGGTAGTACCGACGCGTTCACACTACCACAGTCTTATAATTTTGTCAATACTACTGGAGTAGTATTTTTAGTTTTGAGGAAAAACGCACTGTCCGCAGCCAAAAATCCCCCCTCGCTTCCACCCGAGCTATCACGAAGCGTCGTTTTCCCGCAGGATTTATGCAATCATAACAAAATCATAGTAACTTCGTCAAAATGGTTGCCAGGTCATCTCAAATATGCTAAAATAGAATAGATTGGGCGCGTTTGCGTCCTGTATGATCCTGCAATAACGCTTCCCACGGGAAGCAGACGATAAAGGGGTGATCTCTCCATGGCATATATGCGCTTAGGCGACCTGCTGGAATCCGCTGGCGTCATCAGCAAGCAGCAGCTTCAGGAGGCCCTGGACATTCAAAAGCGCACCAAGGCGCGTCTGGGCGACGTGCTGATCGAAAACGGTATGATCACCGAGCAGCACCTGATCGAAGCGCTCCAGATGCAGCTGGGCGTTGACTTTGTGGATCTGACCTCCGTGTCCATCCCGCTGGAGATGGCCCGGTTCGTGCCCAGATCCATTGCGAAGAAATATAATGTGGTTCCGGTGAAGCTGGTGAAGGACGAGCTCTATGTGGCCATGAGCGATCCCCTGAACTTTGTGGCCCAGGAGGAGATCAAATCCGTCTCCCACAAGCAGGTGGTGCCCATGATCGCCACCCGCCGGGCTACCGAGCAGGCCATCACCACCCTCTACGGCAACGAGGGTACCGCCCGGGCCATTGAGGCCATGAAGCGTGAGGCTGGCGACAGCCAGGCTGACATCGTACCGGTTCAAATGGCCGCCACCGCCGAGGCCTCCGCCAATGAGGCTCCCACCATCCGTTTTGTAAACTCCCTCATCGAGCGCGCCTTCACCGAGCGGGCCAGCGACATTCATCTGGAGCCCCAGGAGGGCGAGATGGTGGTGCGCATGCGCATCGACGGCATTCTTCGCCGGATGTTTACAGTCCCCGCCAATCTCCAGGGCACCGTGGTATCCCGCCTGAAGATCATGGGCGGCATGAACATCGCCGAGCGGAAGATCCCCCAGGATGGCCGGGCCATGGTGATGGTGAAGGATCACAACATCGACCTTCGTATCTCCTCCATGCCCACTGTCTACGGCGAAAAGGTGGTGCTTCGGCTGCTGGACCGCTCCGCCGGTCATATCACCAGCCAGTCCATCGGCCTGGAGGGCAAAAATTTAGAGAAATACACTGCGCTGCTGAAAAACTCCAGCGGCATGATCCTGCTGGTGGGCCCCACGGGCTCCGGTAAATCCACCACCATGTGCGCCATGCTTACCGAGCTTTGCAGCGAGGAAACCAATATCATGACCCTGGAGGATCCGGTGGAGTACAATATCCCCGGCACCAACCAGTGTCAGATCAATGAGAAGACCGGCATGACCTTTGCCGCCGGTCTCCGGGCCATTCTGCGCCAGGATCCGGATATCATCTCCGTGGGCGAGATCCGAGACGGCGAGACCGGCCTCATTGCCGTCCGCGCCGCCATCACCGGTCATCTGGTGCTCTCCACCCTCCATACCAACGACGCGGTCTCCACCATTGACCGTCTGGAGGATATCGGTGTGGAGCCCTTCCTGATCGCCAGCGCCCTGCGGGGCGTCATCTCCCAGCGGCTGGTGCGGCGGATCTGCCCCCACTGCCGGAAGGCCTACCGTCCTACGTTGGAGGAGCTGGAGCTTTTGGAGCTTCCCGCAGATTCCGACGTGACCTTCTACAAGGGTGAGGGCTGCGAAAACTGCTTCCATACGGGCTATCGGGGCCGCCGGGCCGTTTTTGAGATCCTCACCATCACCGGCAAGCTCCGCCGCCTGATCTCTGACAAGAAGAGCGCCGGGGAGATCTTTGCCGCCGCCCGGGCCGATGGCTTTTCCACCATGCGGGAGCACTGCCGAGAGCTGGTGCTCCGGGGCGAGATCACGGCCAGCGAGGCCGCCAAGGCCATCAATTCCACCGTAGACGAGGGCGCATAATATGCTGGATCTTGAACTTCTCATCGCCCAGGCCATGGCAGCGGATGCCTCCGATGTCCACATCGTAGCGGGCCTTCCCGTCCGCTGCCGCATCGACGGCAGGCTGCAAAACCTCACCGATACGCCCTTGACGCCCCAGGATTGTGAGGACTGCGGCAGATTCTTAGCCGGAGACCGTTACGCAGAAATTGAAAAGATGGGCGAATTAGACCTGGCTCGGAGCTTTTCCTGCGGGGTGCGCACCAGGATCAACCTATTCCGCCAGCAGGGCTCCCTTTCCGCGGCCATTCGCCTTTTGGCCCAGCGGATCCCGGAGCTTCGGGAGCTCCAGCTGCCCCAGGTGGTGGAGCGATTCCCGGACTACCGCAGCGGCATTGTCCTCGTCACCGGCGAGACAGGCTCCGGCAAGTCTACCACTCTGGCCTCGGTGCTGAACCGCATCAACCACACCCGCTCCGCCCATATCATCACCCTGGAGGATCCCATCGAGTACGTCTACACCCCCGATCAGTGCGTCATCAATCAGCGCCAGATCGGCACGGATACCCGCAGCTATGCCGACGGTCTCCGCTCCATCCTCCGGGAGGATCCGGACGTGATCCTCATTGGTGAGATGCGGGATCTCAACACCATTGAAACAGCCTTAACCGCCGCCGAGACCGGCCACCTGGTCTTTGCGACGCTCCATACCAACTCCGCGGCGGATTCCATTGACCGGATGGTCAACGTCTTCCCCGAGGGCCAGCAGCGGCAGATCCGTTTGCAGCTCTCCACCACCCTCCGCGCCGTCATCTCCCAGCAGCTGCTGCCCCGGAAATCTGGCCGGGGCCGGGTGGCCGCCTGTGAGGTCATGGTGCTGAATTCCGCCATCCGGAACCTGATCCGGGAGGGCAAAACTCCCCAGATCGACAGCTTCATCACCATGAACAGCCAGAACGGCAGCATCCTCATGGATGCCGCCCTGCAAAAGCTGGTACGGGAGGGCGCTATCTCCCGGGAGACCGCGGCCCAATACGCCCGGGATCCGGACAATTTCCAGTCCTATCGCTGACGAACCAGAAAGCAGGTGACACACAGTGACCACATTCAAATACCGGGGCATTTCCCCTGACGGTGAAAAGGTCTCCGGTATTATCAAGGCCTATAATGAATATGAAGCGGTGGCACAGCTGGGCGACACCTGCCCTGTAATCACCAATATCCACGAGGTCAGGGAGACAAAGACCTGGAACCGCTCCCTGGGCGGCCTCAAGATCAAGGACAAGGATCTGGCCATCATCTGCTCCCAGTTTGCCATTATTCTGACGGCGGGGCTTCCCATTGTCCGCTGTGTGGAGATGGTGGCCCAGCAGGCCCGAACCAAGGAGCTCCGGGCCATGCTCCTAAAGGTGGCCGAGGACGTGTCCAGCGGCTACACCCTGTCCCAGGGCTTTGAAAACAACTGCAAGACCCTGCCTGTGACGTTCATCGAGACCGTCCGGGCGGGGGAGCAGTCCGGCACCCTGGAGATCTGCTTCCAGCGGCTCCACCAGTATTTCGACAACGCCTCCAAGACCAAGGCGAAGATCATCAGCACCCTCACCTACCCCGCCATGGTGGTGGTGGTGGGCATCATCGTGTTCATCATCGTCATGGTCACCGCTGTGCCCATGTTCGTCTCCACCTTCCAGGAGCTGGACGTGGAGCTTCCCGGCATCACCAAGGCCATGATCGCCACCTCGGACTTCATCCGAAACCGCTGGTGGGTCTTAGTGCTCATTGCCATGATCCTCGGCCTTGTTTCCGTGCTGCTGCGCCGGAATCCCAAGGGCCGGGCCATGCTGGATCGGCGGAAGCTCAAATGGTCACCCCTCAAAAAGCTCCATTCCATGAACGCCGCCGCGCAGTTTGCCTCCACCATGTCCACCATGCTGGCCGCAGGCGTGCCCATTGTCCGCAGTCTGGAGATCACGGCCAACGTCATCTCCAACGGCATCGTCTCCGAGGCGGTCATGAAGGCCCGCCAGGGCGTGGAGCAGGGCCGCAGTCTCACCGAGTGCATGGTCGAGAGCCCCTGGTTTCCCCAGATGCTCACGGAGATGACCGGCGTTGGCGAGCAGTCCGGCAACCTGGAAGGGACGCTGAACGTGATCTCTGACTACTTCAGCAACGAGGTCATGGTGTTGTCTCAGCGGCTGCTGTCGATTCTGGAGCCAGCCATCACGATTTTGATCGCCGTGTTCACCGTTGTCCTGCTGCTGGGCATCTACCTGCCCATGTTCAGCATGTACGGCAGCGTGATCTAATTTCGTTGCGTCCGCCGGGTCTCAACCCCTCCGGCTGATACATATACCAATTTACAATTTATATTTTTGAAGAAGGGAGCATGAAATTCATGCGTAAACTGAAGAATTCCAAAGGCTTCACTCTGATGGAGATGCTGATTGTTGTGGCCATCATCGCTGTGCTGATAGCCATTGCTGTCCCCACCTTCCTGGCGAACCTTAATAAGGCCCGCGTCGCTACCGATGAGGCCAATATTCGTTCCGGCTATGCTTCTGTGGTTGCTACTGTCCTTACTGACGATCATGAGGATACCACTGGCACTAAAGTATACACTCTAAACAAAGATGGTTCTGTAACAGCCGGCGGCACTGCCTATTCTACTTTGGGTAATGCTACCGCCGTGTACACGGACGGTAAAAAACCCAACATTGCAGGCCATGATGTAACCGCATGGGAGAAGGGCGAAACAGTAACCTACACCTACAACTACGCTGACAACACCATCGAAATCAAAGTTGAGTAATTTTTGATATTTACCCCTCTTCGGGGGAAGCCGATGGGTTGCGGCTTCCCCCCGGGGAGACCTAACACCACCCGAAAGGAACTGACCCTATGCTGTACCTGAGCCCCGCCATTACCGTATACTGCTGTGTTCTGGCCCTGGTGCTGGGGGCGTGTATGGGCAGCTTTCTAAACTGCATGGCCTGGCGGATCGTCCACGGGGAAAGCGTGCTCCGGGGCCGGAGCCACTGCGATTCCTGCGGTCACGTTTTGGGTGTGAAAGATCTGTTCCCGGTGGTGAGCTATCTCGTCTCCCACGGCAAATGCCGCTACTGCGGGGCCAAGCTCTCCCGAAAACACCTTTGGGCGGAGATCACCACCGCGCTTTGCTATCTTGCTATTTTACTTCGCTATGATATTTCGCTCCAAGCCCTCGAATATCTGGTGTTCGCCAGCGTGCTGCTGGCCTGCGCCTTCGCGGATTTGGAGGGATATATGATTCCGGACCGGTTCATCGTCTTCGGGGCGGTGATCCGCATTCTGGCTCTGATTTTGGGCCGCGCTTCCGGCGCTCAGTGGCTTAGCAGCCTTCTGGGTGGCTTCGCCGTAGGCGGCGGGCTGCTGCTGGTGGTGCTGCTCTATGAGAAGCTCCGGCAGGTGGAGGCCATGGGCGGCGGCGACATCAAGCTGCTGTTTCTTACAGGCCTGACCCTGGGCTGGCTGCAAAATCTGCTGTGCCTGTTTCTCGCCTGTATTCTGGGCATTGTCTTCGGGCTCCTTCGGAGCCGGGAGAAGGGGAAGCTGCTGCCCTGGGGCCCTTCCATCGCCGCCGCGGCGGTCATCACGCTGCTGGCGGGCGAGCCCCTGGTGAATGCCTATCTGAGCCTGTTTTTCTGATTTTATTCGTACACTAGGAGGTCATGCTGCATGACGCGTCAAATAACCGCCTTTGATATCGGCGATTCTATGGTGAAGCTGGTCACCCTCTCCGGGGGCCAGGTCACAAACGCGGTATCCCTGGATCTCCCCGATCAGGTGGTGGCCGGCGGCCAGATCCAGTCCATGGACGCCATGGCGGATTTCCTCAGGGAGGAGACCGTGAAAAGCGGTATCCGCCGCTCCGCCGCAGCCATTATTCTGCCGGAGCAGGAGGTCTTTACCCGCACCGTCACCGTTCCGCCCATGACGGACGGGCAGCTGCAATACAACCTCCCCTATGAGTTCCGTGACTACCTGACCCAGGACAAGAGCAAGTATTTCTTTGACTACGCCGTTCAGGATATCATCCGGGATGAGGCAGGCCAGCCCACGGAGATGCGCCTTTTCGTCTGCGCCACTCTGAAAGAGACCATCAACCGCTACCGGGATATGTTCCGCCGGGCGGGCTTCCGGCTACGGGCCGCCGTGCCCCAGGAGTACGCCACCGGCGCCCTGGTCTCAGACTATATGCAGCGCATCGGCCAGCAGGAGGGTGACTACTGCCTGGTGGATATCGGCCACCGGAGCATCCGTATCGACATTTTCCGCAACGGCGAATTCCAGATCCGCCGCTCGGTGGAAATGGGCCTGGGCGACCTGGAGGAGATCATCTCCCGGGAGCGCGGCGTGGACATCCACATGGCCCACACCCATCTCCTGACGGACTATCGGGGCGCGCTGTCTGAGGACAGCAGCCTGAGTCTCTACAGCCAGATGGCCATTGAGATCATGAAATCCGTGAACTTCTACAACTATAACAACCGTGACCAGAGCCTCCACCGGGTCTATCTCTGCGGCGGCGGCGCGGAGGTTGAGCCCCTGAGGGACACCATCGACCGGGTCACGCACCTGGAGATCCACTCCGCCGCGGAGCTGATCCCCGGCAGCGACAACATTGACCGCCCGTGGCTCTATGTCCGTGCGGCAGGCTGCGCCCTGGAGAGCATAGGAGGCGGCATATGAACATCACGCTCGACCATAAGAAGACCCAGCGGGCCGTGAAGCTGCCCACCAAGACCCATATCAACCTGGCAAAGCGGGAGTCGAAAAAGCGGGACGCCACCACATTGGGCGTCGGCGCCGCCATCATCATTGTGCTGGTGATCCTGGTGGCCAAATTCGGCGTTTACGATCAGTTTGCCCGGCTCCAAAGAGCCGAGGACGCATACAATACCGTGCACCAGCAGTATGCCGAGATGGAGGAGTCCCTGGCCGACTATCCCCAGGTGCTGGAGCGCTACCGCACCTATGCCCGGGCTTGGATGGAGCAGAGCGATGAAAACGGCTTTGTCCAGGTGGACCGTATGGAGATTTTGGATCTGCTGGAGAACTATATGATCCCCTACGGCACCCTCAACAGCTTTACGATCCAGGACAGTGCCGTGGTGGTTTCCATGTCCGGCATGAACCTCCAGGAGATCTCCAATATGTTCGCCCGGCTCCAGAGCCGCCCCATTGTAAAGGGCGTCAGCCTGGATCTGGCCTCCACCGAGGAGACCAGCAAGAACGCCGACCTGGATTTCTCCGTGACCATTGAGCTGAAATCGGACAACGGCGACAGCGCCGCCGATACCCCCCAGGCGGACACCCAGGATCAGGAGGAGGCACAGGGATGAAACGAGAGTTTACCACCAGAGAAAAGGTGCTGCTGGTGATCCTGGCAGTGCTAATCATCGGCCTGTCCTATTACCGCTTCCTGCTGGTGCCCATCAACGACAGCATCGATCAGTATCAGGCTGACGCGGCCGCCGAGCAGGACGAGATGCTCCTCAACACCCAGCTGCTTGCGAAGCAGCGGAGCATGGAGCAGGAGCTCGATGCGCTCTTTGCCCAGGGTGATCCCGCCCCGGTGCCTGAATACGATAATTCCGGCGTAGTGCTGGTGGAGCTCAACTCCATCCTGAGCAGCGCCGTGGACTACACCCTGAACTTCGGCAGCACCAGCGAACTGGAGGATGGCGGGATCATCTGCCGTCCTGTAAATATGACCTTCCGGGCCAATACCTACAGCCAGGCAAAAAGCATCCTGGAGCAGCTGCACGATAGCGATAATATCAGCGTGATCTCTGACCTCTCCCTTTCCAATACCCAGGAGAGCGGCCAGAGCTATGTGGACGTCACGCTGCTCATCACATATTTTGAGCGGAAGGTATAATTCCGCACGCAAGCCGGGGGTCTTTTGACGCACCGGTTTTTGCGCTTTTCAGCGCCCCATCTCCCATCCGGGATCCATCCATGGAGGAACACACCAATGAAAGATCAAATTTCCAGAAAACGACGCGTCGGCGGCTATACCCTCACCGAAGCTCTGGTGGTTATCGCAATCATGGTCATCCTGTTCGGCGTGGCCGTCGGGGGGCTTCTGACCCTTCGGAAAAACCTGCGCCAGAAGGAGCTGGACGCCAAGGCGGAGATCATCTATGTGGCCGCCCAGAACCGGCTCACTGAGCTCCGGGCCTCCGGCTTTGACAGCCTCTATACGCCCAGCAGAGCGGACGGCAACATGGGCATCTATGTCATGAACGATCCCCCCTCGGACGTGGAGGACAGCGAGGATTCTCCAGAGCTGTATTATGTCACCTCCGTGGAACGAACCGGCACCTTTGCCGCCGCTGCCATTCTGCCCGAAAGTGCCGTGGACAAGGAGCTGTGGGACGGGAACTGGATCATCGAGTACAGTCCCAAGACCGGCACCATCTATGCGGTATTCTACAGCCAGGAGACCATCTCCCGGGACGAGACCGACCGGAATCTGCTGCGCTTTAAGCAGAACCGGCTGAAGGACGGGGCAAAGGTAGGCTATTACGGCGGCGACGTGACCCGCACCAACTATACCACCACCCTGGCCCCCTCCATCTCCATCAGCAACAACGAAAAGCTCACCGTGAAATTCTACTGCTCCAGCCCCGACAGCGGAGCTCTGAGCTTCCGGATCACCATTACGGATCAGGTGACGAAGCAGACCTTCGTTCGCCCCGTGGACCAGGCGGATATGGACAAGCTGGGAGCCCTGGAATACTGCTATACCTGGGTGCTGGACTCTCTGGATAAAAACCAGGGCTTCGAGGCCCAGACCGGGATCCCCGGTGGTAATAATATCACCATCAAGCTCACCGCCAAGAGCGTCAGCAGCGACACCATCGGCGAAAAGGACTGCCAGCGCACCACCAACAGCCTCTTTGCGGATCCCGACTTTAACGTCTCCGGCAACCCCGACACCGCCTATATCGCCTATGGCCGCCATCTCCAGAATCTCAGTGTGGCCAACGAGAGCATCACAAAGGCCGTATTGGTCAGCGACATCTCCTTCCGGGACGACAAGACCAATGACGAAGACTATTACAGCCTCTACGGCGACAGCTTTACACCCATCACAAACGACAATTTGACCTCTTTCAGCGGTTCTTATGTCAACGATTCTGGCGAGACCGCCACCTCCATCATCGACGGACTGCACATCGCCTCCGCCTCCGGAAATGCCGGACTCTTTGGCTCCTTCGGGGGCACCATGACCGACGTGACCCTTACCGGCACCCGGATCGACGGCGGCACCAACACCGGCGCGCTTGTTGGCCGAGTCAGCGGCACCGCCACCCTGAATCACTGCCGGGTATTCCTCAGCAGCAAGCAGGGCGATGAGCTGGATGCCGTGGCGGAGCTGGAGGATCTGAGTCCCTGGCTCCTGGGCAATACCGCAGGCGGCCTGGTCGGCGCCGTCACCGGCTCCCTCACCCTGAAAAACAGCATGGCCGCCACGGTGATCTCCGGCAAGAACTACGCTGGCGGTCTGGTGGGCACCGTCTCCGGCACGCTGGCCGTAAACGGCTGCTACAGCGACTGCTATCTGTTCGCCGGAAGCACAGGCGGCATTGCGGGCGGCGCGGGCAAGAATTCCGCCATCACGCTGGAGGACTTCTACACCTTGGGCTATCAGGCGGCCTCCAAATACGCTGCCGGTCTGGTGCCCGCAAGGGTCGCCTCCGCGAAAAACGGCTATACCGGCGTGGAATATCAGCCCAGTGCGGACGGCTGCGCCGTCTATACGACCGCCCTCAGCGGCGATACCGTCCAAAATGTCTACTATCTCAACGGCGAGATGGGTGAGATCGAGCCGAAACACATGGCCAAAACCGACCATGCCACCAACACCGACATTCAGGATCTCCACAAGCTCTCCGCTTCCTTTACCATGGATCAGGCGGAGACCCACCCCTATAATCTCCTGGATCAGGGTCTTACCTACTACAGCTATCCCCGGCTCTCCGGCTTGGAGCACTATGGCGACTGGGCCGCGGATCCTGACCAGGAATCCCTGGTGTACTATGAGGTCTACCAGAGCGGCAATGAGGAGGTCTACGGCTTCTACGGTGCGAATATGACCACGCTGCGGTCTGATCTGCCCGTTATCGGCGACGGCTATGCCCTGGTCACGGTCAACAAGCCCAGTGAGAACGATACCATTTCTGTCGCCTACGAAAACAACGACACGGAGAAGCTTCTGGGCAAGGACGCCATCGCCGTCAACAAAAACGGCACCTCCTACTATCTCCTGCCCCTGAGCTCAAAGGCGCTCCACACCAGCAAGGATGCAAAGGGCTTCTACGAGAGAATCACCATTGGCGAGAAGTCCTATTATTACAATCCCTATTTCGCAAAGGCCGTGGCCCTGGGCACAGAGGCCCCCAACGCCCCCCAGACCGTCTATATCCGCACGCCCCGACACCTCTATGATCTGAGCGTGATCTATGGAAACAATTATGCGGATTTTGTATCTGTCACCGCCTCCAGCACCTTCCGTCAGGAGCTGGATCTGGACTATGCCGCATATCATTGGACGGACTACACCACCTTGACGCAGGCCGTCACCGTCCAAGAGCCCATCGGCTCGAACCGGTACAAATTCCAGGCGGCCTACAACGGCGGCTATCACTATATCCATAACCTCAGCATTTCCTCCACCCAGCTCTATGTGGGCCTCTTCGGCTACACGGCCAAGTCCTCCAGCATCCGCAATCTGTGCCTGGACGGCAATGGTACTGGCACTGCTCTCACCGTCTCCCACTCCAGCAGCAAGGGCGGCGGCACCGTATTGGACGGCAGCTCTGACCGGCTGTATCTGGGCGTCCTGGCGGGCTATAACGAGGGCACCATTGAGAACTGCGCCGTCACCGGCTTTGCCCTGGCCCAGTATGGCTACAACAACAGCGCCATGTTCTTAGGCGGCCTGGTGGGCGGCAACGGCGGCTCCATCTACGATTGCAGCGCCGATACCCCCGCCATCACCCTCAGCAACGATAAATCCTCCAGCACCGTGGGCGGCTTTGTGGGCATAAACAGCGGCTCCATCTCCGACAGCTACGCGGGCGGCTCCATCACCGTGCTGGAAACCAAAAACAGCACCGTGACTGTCTCCGGCTTTGCGGGCGATAACCGCAGCTATATCAGCCGGAGCTATGCGGGAACGGCCCTGACCGTCTCCGGTGAAGCCGCCGCCTATGGCTTTGCCCCCAAGGGCACGGGCTATTCCTCCCAGTGCTACTACCTGGACGCGGGCACCTACAGCTACTGCGGCCTGCTCTACAGCTTCAGCACCTCGAAGAATGACTATGCCGACACCGCTGACGGCAAGGCCATCACCGGTGAGGACCTTGCCACCCTGAACATGGGCCGGTTCGGCACCGCTGCCGTTACCAAGCTCCACAGCAAGACCCAGGCCGCGAATTATCCCTATCCCGCCGTGGTGCGCAATGAGAGCGGCCAGCTGATCCACATTGGCAACTGGGCCTCTCAGGAGAAGGATCTGGGCAATCTGGGCGTGTTCTACTGGGAATATGAGAGCGGCGGCAGCAACTCCGGCTATCATTTCAGCTATGTGGGCACCAATAACGGCGAGGCCTCCGCGGGCAGTTCCCTGTGCGTGGCCCACAACGATGGCGGCGTAATCACGGAATACGGCTACGGCTATTTCTACAAGAAGGACACCGTCAACGATGGGGATATCAAGCTGCAAGCCGATAACTGCGTGCTTGGCAAGGAATACAAGACGGCCAGTGCTGCCCTGAAAAAGCAGCTGCCCCAGTACAGCTTCGTGGCCTACAAGACCGGCAACATGTACCTCACCGGCAGCGACGTCAACAGCACCTGGAAGCTGACCTATAACGGAAACGCCACCTATACCTACTCCGTCTGCCCCTTCTTTGCGGATTCCATCACCCTGCTCAGCAGCGCCGCCGTCAATGAGAGTGCCTCCGGCGCGGTGCCTGGCAGCAAGGATAAGCCCTATGAGATCCGCTCGGTGGACCAGCTCCAGTATATCAACTGGAACTACGGGAAGAAATCCGCCACCACCTGCATTGATGACTTTAACACCTGGCTGAACGGCACCACTGCCACCGGTGACGAATATTGTGGCCAGTACCCTTACCTGATTTGCAGCACGAATAAGCAGAATACCCCTGCCACTCTGGTTTGGAACCAGAGCCACGACCTCAACGCATACGATGAGAGAAGCAGCAACTTTACGCCTGTCGGCAGCTTCCGTGAGCTGAGCACTGACGACAGCAAAGACGGCGGCAAAAACTCCTACCCGGTGATGGCCTATTTCGCAGGCACCTATGATGGCGGTGCCTATGCCATCAAGAACATTGAAATCAACAGCTCCGCTGAGATGGTGGGCCTCTTTGGCATCACCGTGGGCGCGAATATGCGCAACATCGTGCTGTACTCTGACCGGGGCAACACAATTTGCGGAAATAAGGATGCCCGCGAATGGTACTGTATCGGCGGTCTTGTGGGCTTTGCCGCCAAGGGTACCGGTACAAGCAACGTTTCCTTTACTAACTGCACCGTATCCGGCTACAAGATTCTGGATCAGCGCAGCAAAAGTCCCGGCTGGGGCGGTGGCTGCGTGGGCGGTCTGGTGGGCGCAACGAATATGAACATCACCAGGTGCACCGCCGTTACGGACATCACGCTGGACATCACTTATTTTGTCGGTAATAAGAATTTGCGTGCTGGCGGGCTGGCCGGCGTATGCCGCGGAACTGTGGATGCCTGCTATGCGGGCGGCTCCATTGTGAGCCCCAGGAAAGCGCAGTCGCACACACTAAACTGGGGAAGCAATACCAGCATCTGGGTAGGCGGTATTGTCGGCGGTATCGTCATGCGGAACCAGGGCGATCTGCAAAATCTGGTTGGCTCTGTTACCGATGTTGTATACGTCAAAAACAGCTACAGCTATGTAGAGGTTCCCGCCTGGAGCGCAGACACATGGGTTATGGGCAGCTACTCCATTGCATCCAACGGTGAAATGCAGCGTAACTTCACCCTGATTGATAACCCAGTTATTTACATTGTAAACTGCTACGCCTTGGATACCGCAGCCGCCCAATCGGAGGACTATAAGAATCGCTACCTGGGGATTAAGAACATTGACTGGAGCAACTGGAATATGAACGCCTGGGGCCGTGAGCTCCCCGATACAACCCCTGAGCGTCAAAACCGTGCAATTATGATTCGTAATGACCGCTGCCCCTACCTGACCTACCAGCAGATGACCGACAGCCTCCAGGGCTATCTAAACAGCGGCTTCGGCAAGGTCACTGTCTCCGAAAATGGCGCCGGGATCAGCGGCAAGTACAGCTTCCCGGGCAATGATTCCGCCCTCAGGAACCTCAACTACCCCTTCCCCACCATTCTGACCCAAACCGACGTGTTCGGCAACACCGTCAATGTCCACTATGGCAGCTGGCCCAAGTTCGGCCTCTATTGGAATGAGAACACCGGCTCCATCGATATGATCCAGGACCGCACCCAAACAGCCTCGGTGCAGAGCCAGGCGCAGAAAGCCTCGGAAGCGGCTTCCGCCAAACAGACTGAGGCAGAGCCCGATTCCTCCCTGGAGGAAAAAGCGCCTGTTGCCGCGGATGCCGTCACCGCCGACGTAAAGGAAGCCGCCGAGCCCCAAGCCCAGGCGGAGCCTGAAGCCACGGCTGCGGATACCGCCAAATCCGCCGCAGTCTCCAGTCAGGAGGAAGCGGACAGCAGTGCGGAACTCACCGCCGCCGCCGTATCTGATGCGGCCAGCAGCGGAACCGAAGCCGGAGGCGCCTATCTACTCCGGGAGCTCCACGTCTACAGCGCCAGCGGCTATCGCTATTCAAACGATCAGGTGACCTTCTCCTACAAGGATGAGGAAAACAACACCGTAGAGAAAACAGCTTCCCCCGCCGTGGTGGAAAGCTGCACGCCTCAGTCCAACTGCTACGCAGTGAAGATCCTGGCCCAGAAGCCCGGCACTATCGTCATTGAGGCTGCTATCACCCATGGCGGCAGGAGCTATACGGCGGATTTGACGGTCACCGTCACTGCCTCCCTCCAGCTGGTGGCCGGAGATGGCAAGGGCGTATCGCTCTATGAGCAGGATGCCGTCAGTCTGCCCCTGACCCTCCGGGATCAGAAGGGCAACACCGTCACCGCCTCCGATCAGGAGACCATCACCTATTCCGTCAATGTGCAGAATCCCAACTCCAGCGAGCCCGCGGCCTCTGCGGTCTACAACGAGGCCACCGGGGAGCTGGATATCACCGCCCTCACCGCTGGTTCCCGGCCTGAGGCCGTGGTCAGCGTCACGGCCACCTATACCCCAGCCTGGGGCGCTGCCATTACCGCCTCTACCACCGTCACCGTTTCCGTAAAACCCAGCGTACACCTGGGCGTCACCGACGGCACGGACTACAACGAGGTCTCCGTGCTCCACACCCCCAAGACGCAGACTACCCCGGACTCCGGCAAGGACAAGGATCCCAAAAAGGATACCCTACCCAAGGTGGCCGATGAAAAGGAGGCTGTCGATGCCAAGGAGACCATGTGGCTCTACGCCACGTCGGACTATGTAGCTCCGGATGATCTCTATGTGGAGGAGATCACGCTGACCATCGGCGGCAAGAAATACACGTTGGAGGATCAGGAGTCGGAGGAACAGAAGATCCCCGAGGGCACCCAGTACGCTGACAAGGACAACACCTATCAGCTGGACTTGGGCAGTCTCCGAACCTCCAAGGATAAGAGCTTCACCTACCGCAGCATTTCCCTGAAAAATCTCAGAACCGGCAGCGCCCCCGATGAACAGTGGGCCATCGAGCTGCTGGTAAGCCGCAGAGGACGCGATCAGAAGCCTCTGGATCAGTTTAAGCTGACCTTCAAGCGGGCCAACACGATCACCCTGATGTCCGGCACCGGCAAGGATGATCCCGGTATGGAGCTTACGACCCTGCGGCTGCCCCAGGGCGGCAGTTGGGCGGATATTCCGGTGGATCAGGAAACGCTGAACACCACACTGGCCGCGTCCTACGGTCAGGCACCCGAAAAGGGCCAGCGCTGGATCTGGACGCTGCCCGACGTCAAGTCCGTCACCGGCAACATCACCGTCTACCGCTCCAGTGAAGCCATCCGCTATCAGGTAGCCTTCGACGGCAACTATGACGGCTGGGAGCTGGACGGCTACGAGATGGATCCGCTGTCCCTCCATTATGGGGAGCCGGGCACCGCGCCGGACTGCAAATTCGTCCGGGACGGCTACAGCTTCCAGGGCTGGGCTGCCTCCGCCGATGGAGCTGCAACATATAAACCGGACGACAAGCTCAAGGATCTGACCGAGACCCACGGCGAAACCATCACCCTTTACGCCGTCTGGCAGAAGGACGACAGTGCCGACCAGTCCGGCAAGCAGGACGATTCCGCTTCCTCGGCAGAAGCCTCTGCGGGCCAAACCTCGGAAGCGGAAGCCTCCGCCTCCGACAGCGAATAAAATACCCAAGGGGGCCCCGCCGGGACCCCCGATGAAAGGAGATGGCAGGCATGAACGCTGCCAAACGTAAACTGCAAAGCTGCCGCGGCGCATCCATGCTCATGGCCCTGCTCCTGATGCTGGTGGCCCTGATGGTCAGTGCGGTGATCCTGTCTGCGGCCATCAGCGCCGCCGTGGATCTCCGAGCCCAGAAGGAGAGCCAGCAGTCCTATCTCACTGCCAGCTCCGCGGCCCAGCTGTTCCGGGACTCCGTGCTGGGCGCCGGCGGACAGTATATCCAGAAGACAAAAGTCACCCGCACATGGAACGACAGTACAAAGGACTATGTGGAGTCCTCTCGAGAAACCACTGTTCTCACCGAGCCCGCGGGGGCCTTTGCTCCGCTGATGCAGGACGCACTCAAACAGATCATTCAGAATGGATTTACGCAGTTTTATCAGAGCTATCGCATTGAAGCAGCCGGCTATGATCCCGTGGAAATGACCCTGGCCATGACCCCCATTCGGGAAAACACCAAGCTCACCGGGGTAAATCTACTGGCCACCTTTTCCACCGCCAGCAGCACCGGCCACCCCTGTCAACTCACCCTGACCATGGACGCGGAGCTGCAGGAGACCGACGTGGTGAACACCGATGGCGAGCAGCAGATCACTACCATTGCGGAGTCTCTGAAGTGGCACAAGGACAAGGCCACCCTGACGACGCCGAAGACCGGAACGGAGGGAAATTCATGAAAAAGCTGCGAAATCAGCGCGGCGAGACCTTCATTGAGTCTCTGGCTGCGGTGCTGGTGGTCACCATCATCCTGGTGGGCCTTACCACTGCCATCGTCTCCGCCGCCCGGGTCAATGCCAAGGTGCGGGACACCGATGTCTCCTTCCAGTATGCCGACAGCTCCTCCGGCACGATCCAGGTCACCGTAAAGCAAAACAACGCCCCGAAGGATTCCTTCCCCGCCGCTGAATACACCGCCGAAAACGGCTATCACTACTATCAGGAGGCGAAGCCTTGAAACGAAATAAGCGATCCGGCTTCACCCTGGTGGAGATGCTCTGCGCCATTGTGGTCTTGCTGCTGGTAACCATCGGCGTAGTCACCGGCGTCCAGCTGGCCATGCGCAGCTATGCGAAATCCGTCAGCGATTCCGAGGCCCAGGTGCTCTGCGCCACCCTTACCTCCTCTGTCAGCGACAAGCTCCGCAGCAGCGGCAAAGTTACCCAGGACGGGGACACCATCACGTTCTTCTGCCAGGAGATCGGCAACGATGCCGCCTTCTCCCAAAATGAAAAGGGCCAGGTGTTGCTGGGTGATATGAAGCTGCTGCCTGCCCGGGCCTATCCCCACGGTCTGCGTGCGGAGGTGCTGCTGGAACAATTCGATTCCACAGACAACATCTTCACCGTCTCCATCACCGTAACAGATGCCTCCGGGAAGGAGCTGGCCAGCAACGAATTCCAGGTGGCGGTGCTGAACCCCAACCAGTACGACGACAGTACGCCGGAACCATAAAAATACCGGGACATGCCGCATTCTTGCAGCATGTCCCGGTTTTCGTATCACAGGGCTTCCTTATTCGGCTTCAGAATGCAGATGCTCCGAGGGATCCTCTCCGTAGATATTGCAGCCCGCCTTTCCATGGCGCTTCCGATAGTAAAGGGCCTCGTCCGCATCCCGATAGATGCTGTCGGAGGGATCCTTTCGATCCGAGAAGGCCGCGCCCACGCTGAGAGACACCTTAGGCAAGCCCCCTGGATCTCGCGCCAGAGTCTCGTTGACGCTGTCGATCTTCTCCCGAATGGTGTAGCTCAGGTCACTGGTCATCTCCACCATGATAATGGCGAATTCGTCGCCGCCCAGGCGGAACACATAGTCGATGCTCCGGAAAGCCGTGGACCGCAGATTTGCCAGCAGCGTGGCCGCAGGTATCATTGCCCTCCTTGAAGCTGTCCACATCCGCAATGATCAGCGCGAAGTGCACGTCGCTGGTCTCATGGATCTTCAGCAGCTTGTCAAAGGAGCCGCATGGCGTAATACTCTTTGGTCATCAGCTGCTTGGAGCAGTCCCTCATCGAGACCTACTCCACCCCGCGAAATTCCCTTGTGGTACTCTGCGATCCCAGCCGCTACCCCTACTCCTATCTGTAGGATGGCGAAATGAAGGGCATTCTGCCGGACTACTTCCGGAGGCTGGCAGAGCAGGTAGGCCTCAGCTATCAGTTTGTACGCTGTGAACCCAGAGACGATTATATTTCCCACCAGCAGGATTCGGATGTTGATCTCATCATCGACGCCCGGATCCCCGATGAGAACTGGGCAGAGGCCCGGGACATTGCCGCCTCCGCCCCCTATATCACCATGCGCACCGCCATGGTCACCCGCCGTGATTTCTCCGGCGAGATCAAGACCGTGGCCACAGTGAATCAGTCCAATTCCGGCAATCTGGAGGATTCCTACGCCCCCGATGCGGAAAAGCTCCATGCGGATATCCTAAAGGTGCAGACCTCCAGCAACCACCTGCTGAGCCTCATCAACGATGTACTGGACATGAGCCGCACCGAATCCGGCGAGGTGACCCTGAACCAGGAGCAGATCATCCTGGCAGATCAGGTAGGCCAGATCGACAGCATCATCCGGCCCCAGGTTTTGGAGAAGGGACAGACGCTGACCATCCGCGTTCACGAGATCGCCCACGAGTATCTCATCGGCGACGCGGTGCGGCTCCGGCAGGTCCTTATCAACCTGCTATCCAACGCCATGAAGTACACCCCAAAGGGCGGCGACATCCGCTTTGACCTGGCGGAGCTGGCCTGTGACAAGCCGGAGACCGCAAAATTCAGCTTCACTGTCACGGACACCGGCTACGGCATGGCTCCGGAACTCATGAAGCACATCTTCGAGCCCTTTACCCGAGCTGAGGACTCCGTCACCAACAAGGTGCAGGGCACCGGCCTGGGTCTCGCCATCACCAAGAACATCCTGGATCTCATGGGCGGCGCCATTGATGTAAGGAGCCAGGTGGGCCAGGGCGGCCAGTTCACCGTGACCCTGGAGTTCCCCATCGATCCCAACCGGAAGCCCCAGGTGGTCAATCAGTCCTACAGCGAGCTGGAGGCAAGCCGCGCCGAAAAGGGCACCATGCTCCGAGGCATGCGGTTCCTGTGCGCCGAGGATAACGCCCTGAACGCCGAGATCCTCCAGGCCCTGCTGGACATGAGCGGCGCCTCCTGCACCATCTATCCCAACGGCAAGGAGCTGGTGGAGGCCTTCCAGAGCGTGAAGCCTGGGGACTATGACGCCATCCTCATGGACATTCAGATGCCAGTGATGAACGGCCTGGACGCCACTGCCGCCATTCGTAATGGCAGCAATCCCCTAGGCAAGACCATCCCCATCATCGCCATGACCGCCAACGCCTTCTCGGAGGACGTGAAGGACTGCCTAGATGCGGGCATGGACGCCCATGTGGCAAAGCCCCTGGATATCGCCGTGCTGGAGCGCGCCCTTCGGAGCCTTCTGTCCCGCGGCTTCCAGTCCAAGGGCTGAGATCTCCGCCCAATTCCATGGGATTTGTCGAAATCATAAGATTTCAGTTGAAAATTACCCCGCCGCGTGGTATGTTAATGCTGCCCGGCGGGGCAATTCTATCTAAGGAGAGAGATACATTCTATGAAACGCCTGACCTGTTTACTCATTGCCCTGGCAATGACCTGTTCCCTGGCCGCCTGCGGCTCTAAGACCGAGACCGTCAAGCAGACCGCTTCTTCCTCTGCGGAGACCCAGACCTTCAGCGTGAAGGAGTCCGAGACCCCCGCGGAAGCCGTCTCCGAGGCTGAGGAGCCTGCCGACACCCAGGCCTCTGACGCCGCCTGCGAGGTCATCTATTCCTCCGCCAGGATGGAGAAGGACTACTCCGACGACCTGGAGCTCACCTATGTGGCAGAAGTGGAGAACACCGGTTCCGCCAACATCACCTTCGACTACTCCAGCTCCCTGGATCTCGTGGACGCAGACGGCAATATCGTCTACACCATCACCAGTCTCAGCTTCTATCCCGACGCCCTGGCCCCCGGTGACCATGCCTATGTCTCCGTCCAGGAGTATGAGAGCTTTGCAGGCGACGGCGTATCTTTTGCGGATGTAGCCACGGTAAACCTGAACGCCTACTATTCCAGCTATGCCGATGAGATCGAGAAGCCCGACGTTTCCTTTGAGAACGTGACCGTTAAGAACAACTACGGCATCGAGGTGGCCGGCACCGTCACCAACAACTCCACTGAGACCTATAAGGATCTGGACGTGGCGATCCCCGTATTCGACGCCGACGGCAACCTGGCCGCCGTAGACTGGTCCATGATGACCCTGGCCTCTCAGGAGTCCAAGGGCTTCAATGAGAGCGTTTACAGCTATCCCGAGGAGCTGGTCACTCCGGATATGACCGCCGCACCTGTGGCCTTTGTCTCTGTTTACAACTTCGACAGCGAGGATCTCTTCCCCCTGAAGGCCTCTGCCGATGTCTCCATGGTGGATACCGATGCCGTAGCCACTGAGCCCGAGGAGGGCGAGGAGATCGATCCCGACTTCAGCGTGGACGGCACTGCCACCATCGAGGACGTAGTATCCCTGCTCCAGCAGGCCATGATCGAGGGCTTTGGCGAGGACAACAGCCAGGTCTACCTGGACGGCAACGTCCTGGTCATGAGCATCTGGGAGGACGGCGGCGCTGCGGAGGCCACCCTGGCCCAGGGCGGCGACACCGAGATGCAGGAGGACTGGCAGGTGCTCACCGACGCGCTGGTCTCCCTGTCCGATACCGCCACCTCCGCACTGGTGGAGGCCGGCCTGGACGGCTACTCCGTGATGGTGAATCTGCTCAACGACCAGAACACCGAGAACACGCTGCTCTCCGTAGTGGACGGCTTTGTGGTCTACGATGTGGTCACCGGCGTGAATCAGACCTAAGATTGTTTTCTAACATTGTGAGTCCCCCAGCGCCCAGCGCTGGGGGACTTGCTGCTTTTCGGCCAAATTCTCAGGCATGCAGGATCCGCGAGCTTTCTCTTGAAACGCAATATGGACGAACGCCATCCGATGCCGTATGATAAGCCTAGGACGTCCCAATCAAAAAAAGGAGTGATCCCATGGAGACCTTATCCGTCAATCTAAAGCGATTCCGGCTTTCCAAGCACCTGACCCAGGAGCAGACCGCCGAGGCTCTGTCCGTCACTGCCCAGACCATCTCCCGCTGGGAGTGCGGCGCTACCCTCCCCGACGTGCTCAAGCTGCCGGAGCTGGCCCGATTTTACGGTGTGACCCTAGACGACTTGTTCCGTGACAACTCCACCGCCTATGAAAATTACGCCCAGCGGCTGGCCTCCGTCTATGAAGCGGAGCGAACCTCCCAGAACTTCATGGCTGCGGAGCGGGAATTTACTCGGCTCATAGACCGGGGCAGCTATTCCATTGACGATCTCCGCACCTTCGGCATCGTTTACCAGTTCATGATGATGGACTGCCGTGACAAGGCCCTTGCCTGGTTTGACAGAGCCATCCGAGAGGGCAAGGAGATCGATCCGGACATGTGCCGCCGCGCCAAGGAGCAGCGGCTCCGTCTGCTGAGCCTCATCGGTCAGGCCCAGGAGGGACTTCGGCAGCAGAAAGAACAGCTGGAGCTGCACCCGGAGCTGGAGGAAAGCTGGATCTTGGTGGTGGCAGCGGCGATGCACACCGGAGACTATCCGGCCGCTCTGAACTATGCTCTTCAGGGCCTGGAGCGATTTCCTGAGAGCTGGGAGCTGAATATCCATACCAGTGACGCCAGCTGCCGTTTGTGCCGCTACCCTGAGGCACTTGACTATGCGGATCGGGCACTTGCTCTGCGCCCGGAGCTGGCGGACGGGAAATTCAGTAAGGCCTGGTGCTATAAGGCCCAGGGTGACTACTTCGCCGCAGCGCAAATGCACCGAGAAATTGCAGAGGACTTTCAGCGAGAGGGCTGGGAGATCGAGGCTCAGACCCAGCGGGATATCGCCGCGGAGCTGCAAGCCCAAGCCTCCGCCACCCCCTGACCATAGAAACAGCGGCCCTGCTGCATGCGCAGCAGGGCCGCTTGGCGTATTTCTCAGATGAAATTAAGCCGCATGATTCTCCATGTAGCGGTCGTAGGCCTGCTGATACAGCTCTACGCAGCGCTCAATGTCCATGCTCTCCAGCTTGCCCACGAAGTCAGCGTCGTAGGAATCGAAGCTGTAGTCGCCGATGATATACTTGGCAATGGCCTCCTTCAGGAAGGTCTCCACGTCGGAGTAGATGGAGGCGTACTCGGCCTTCTCCTCCATGTTCAGCATCTCGGTGCTGGGCAGGGCTCTGGAGTAGTCCAGGTTGGCGTCCATCCAGTCGTCAAAGGCGCTGAGCTGGAGCTCGGTGTAGTTGGAGGCACCCCGGAGCGCGTCATAGATGGTACCCATGCCGTCGATGACATGCAGGGCCACGGAGTCACGGTAGGAATAGCCGTCGGGGTTGTTCATAATGAGATCGGTGAACTCGGGCTTGCCGCCGGCATTATAGGTGAAGGTCACAGCCTCCACGCCGTAGTTGGCCAGCAGGATGCCGTCAGTGGTATACAGATAGTCGCAGAGCTGAACAGCCAGCTCAGGATCCGGACAGGTAGTGGTGATGCTCCAGCGGGGATTGTCCACGGGAGTGTAATGGAACTCGGTGGGATAGATCTTGCCGCCCTCCTCCTGGGACACAGGGGCAATGGCACGAACCAGGAAATTGGGATCGCTACTATACTCGGCGTAAGCGGTCATGGTGCCCACCTCGTTGTAGTACAGGGCCACCTGACCGTTGCCGATCATCTCGGTGCCGTCAAACATGATCTCGTTGGCGTAGTTGTAGTAGTCGGCGTAAATGAGGCCCTCGGAATACCACTTTGCCATGAGCTCCAGGTAATCCCGATAGCCCTGCTCCAGAGGGCCGAACTTGATGGTGCCGTCCTCCACATAGAAGGTGCTGCCGATACCGAAGCCGCCGGTGACAAAGTCATTCATGCCGGAAACAGGCAGAACAAAGGCGGAATCCGCGCCCTTCTCGGTCTTGAAGGCAGTCAGCACATCGTGGAGCTGATCGTAGGTCTTGGGCATATCCAGGCCCAGATCGTCCAGCCAATCCTGGCGGATGAAATAGCCCTTGTCGCCCCGGCCGCCGTACTTCTTGTAGTCATAGAGGCTGTAGAAGGCCACCAGGTTGCCCTCAGGGGTGGAGACCTCGTTGAAGGTGGTGGGGTCGGAGTGGATGATGGCGGAATAGTGAGGCATCAGATCCTTATAGTCGAGAAGGTTCACGAAGATCTCCTCGTCCAGGGCAGCGTCGGGGCCCGCGTTGTACAGGGTGGCAGCGCCGTTCATGATGCCTGGGAAATCGCCGGAGGCGGCCATCAGGTTGAACTGATCCATCTGGGTAAAGAAGTTGGCCATCTGGAAGTGGATGCCTACGCCGGTGCGGGCCTGGAGCTCCGCATAGGTCTCGTTGGAGTTTGCCAGATCCTCCACCTGGGATACGGTGCCGGGAGCGGCCATCCATACGTCAAAGGTGGTGGAGCCGTCGGACAGGGGGAGCTCCGTGGGCTCCATGTCCTTTACAATGTCGGAAATGGGTACATCCTCGCCGTAGGTGCCGGCAGGTACCGCTGCGGTCTCACCGGCGGAGCCCTCCTCATCAGAGGCCGCCTGAGCGGGAGCCTGGGTGCCAGACTGGGCCGGAGCCGCCTGGGTCTCCTCCGGTGCCGCGCTGCCGGAAGCCCCAGAGGCCGCGGTGCTGGCGCTGTTTCCGCCGCAGGCCGCCATGGAACATACCATGGTCAGGGCCAGCAGCATTGCTGTGATCTTCTTTTTCATAATGTGCTTTATCCTCCTATTTTAAGATACAAACTCTATGGCCTTCTCCGCCGCCAGATAGCCGCTGCACATGGCGTAGGTCATGGCAGAGAGATAGGTTTCAATGTACTGTACGCCCACATCGCCGGGGAGCATAATACCACGGGTGTTGTCGCCGCAGGCATAGAGGCCGGGAATGGGGCTGCCGTCGGGCCGGACCACATTGGTGTTCTCATCAATGGTCATGCCGCCCACGGCGTTCTCCTGGAACATCTTCATGATGACCGCATAGAAGGGGCCCTTCTCAAAGGGATGGGGCTTTGGCATCTCGCCCATGGGGAACATCATGTCGTCGTCATCGTCGTCGCCGGGAGGAGGCGGCATTGCGCCCTCGTCATCGCCGCCGGGAGGGGGCCCGAAGGGATTGGTGATCCGGCCGGCCTTCACATCGTTGTTGTACTGCATGATGTAGGTCAGGAAGTCCGCCTTGTTGAAGTTCAGCTTATCCGCCAGCTCCTCCAGGGTATCCGCCTTGACGGTGGAGCCGTCCCGGAGCTCGTTGGCAAGATCCCGCTCCCAGTGCCGGAAGGCCCGCTGCTCATCGGGATCGGAGCTGTTGAGCCCCTTCTGCACAGCCTCGTCAAAGGACCGCTGATCGGTGATGCTCCATGCGATCCAGCCGGGCTGATCCGCCAGGCCGCCGATCTCATGCATGCCCATCTCCATGGGCATCTCCTGGCCGTACTTGTTGACCTGGACGGAGGTACCTCCCCGGAGCATGCTCAGAACGCCGTAGCTGAAGGGATGGTGCATGGGGCCAAACATGGCCGCGCGCTTGTTGACATAATCAATATTCGCACCGATGTCCTCACACATGGTGATGCCGTCGCCGGTGCAGGTGGCGCAGGCGTAGATATGGACCGGCTCCTTGCCCTCGTTCTGATAGAAGATGGGCTGCATCTTGTCCATGATCTCCTTATTGCGGCTGTAGGAGCCCGCGCAGACCAGGGTGGCCTTGGCGTGTACCTCCACCTCGCCGCCGGGATCCTTGGCCAGCGCACCGATCACCGCGCCCTTGTCGTCGGTGAGCAGCTTCACCGCCTGGGTGTTCACCAGGATCTCGCCGCCGTATTCCCTGATGGCATCCGTCAGGATGTTGCAGATGGCCCAGCCGCTTTCGCCGGGGCCGCAGGAGGGATCGGAACGGAGGCTGTCGATGGGGTAGGGATAGTTTTTCAGGAAGTCGTCCTGAATGTCGGGCTTGCCGGAGCGGTTGACGCCCCACTTGAAGCCCTTCTCCATGTTGCCGGAGTCGATGAGCCAGTTGGCAAGATCCACGTTGGCATCCAGCAGCCGCCGGGCCAGCTCATTGTTGCACTTTCCCTGGGTCATGCGCTGGAACTTCTTGAACATCTTCTCCCGCTTGTCGGGCAGGCCCGCGGCCTCGTGCCACTTGGAATAATGCACCCGCATCATGTGGCCGAAATAGGCGCTGCCGCCGGTCTCAAAATTCTTTTCCATGACGATGACCTTTTTCCCGGCATGGGAAGCCTTGGCCGCAGCGGTCAGGCCGGAGGCGCCGCCGCCGATCACCAGAATATCGCAGGAAAGCTCCGTCTTTTCGTGGGCAATGGGGGCCTCAGGCTCCTTCTCCATATCATAGATGGCAGCATTATGACAGTGCTGGGCGCAGGTGCCGCAGGATACGCACTTGTCCGCGTCGATCTGGTATTTGGAGAAGTTCATGCGGATGGCCCCGGCGGGACAGTACAGCTCGCAGGTATGACATCCGGAGCAGATGTCCTGGTTGATATGATACGCCATTTGTATTTCACCCTTTCCGTTTGTTACGGATTTATTATACAATAGGAACGAATGTATGACCAATGCCGTTTGTGCAGTCACTGATACTTGTGAGAGCATACCTCCCCGCCTTGCGGAGCCCGCGAAATTGTGTTAAAATGGAGTTATATTGTATCGGAAAGTAGGGAACTACCTTGGATCTGACCCAGCTTCACCAGTTTATAACCGTGGCGGAATGTCAAAATGTGAGCCAGGCCGCCCATAAGCTCTATATCACCCAGCCCGCTCTGAGCCGCTCCATCAGCCGTCTGGAGTCAGAACTGGAGGTTCGGCTCTTTGACAGGAAGTCCAACTCCCTGATCCTCAACGAAAGCGGCAAGATCTTTTTACAGCACGTCTCCGCGGGGCTGGACGCCATCAACGCAGGCGTTCACGCGGTGCGCCAGAAGAACAACAATCGCCGGGTGCTGGTGTCCAACTATATCTTCCTGGACGACTTTGCCTCCTTCTGCGACCGATGTCTTTCAGCCTTCCCGGATGTGGATCTCACCTGCTTTGACGGCACCCGCACCGTCTCCGACTACCCCACCGACACGGCTCCGGACCTGGTCATCATCCCCCAGCAGGATTTCCGGGGCTACACGATTGCAAAAGCCTACACGGAGCCCTGGTGCGTGATGTTCCACGAAAGCTATCAGTTCCAGTCCAACTGCGACGGCACCGGCATCACCCGAGAGCAGCTGTGTCAGGAGTCCATTATCTTCGACAACTCCCCCTACGACCGTCAGATCCTGTCCTATATCTTCGAGAAGCTGCCTGCGGGGCTCCATTTTGCCACCCAGCCCGACGAGTCGCGGATCTCCATCAACCGATGTCGGAACATCGGCATCGTCCCAGTGGCGGCCTATCGTTCCCTGAAGCGCCGGGTGCCGGATACCCCTATCCGGGCCATGGCACTGAAGGGTGTCAAGGTGGAGCGGCCCATCTATCTGAGCCACCGGCCCAATTTTCTGAGCAGCGGCGAGGACTATGAGATTCTGGAGCTGCTGGATCAGCATGTGGATCGGGAGCTGAGGGCTACGGCGGAGTTTATGAAAAACGGATTTGAATGTCCATAATGGGCAAGGGAGTGCAGCAACGGCGTTTGCGGCACTCCCCCTTTTTATTTCTTTTCAGGCTCACTCAGTCCAAAATAGCTCTCAAAAAACTGATCCGTCTCCGCATACTCCTTGGACAGGAAATTCTTAATGGCCTCCAGCACCCGGTATTCATCAGCATTGGACAAAAACTTTGGACTGCGGCCCAGATAGAGCATCCGCTGACAGGCGTGATCCGACACCATGGCCGCCGCAATGGGGATGCTGTCGATGCTCTTGATGAGGCTCCGGAAATTACTCACCGGCACCAGGCCCACGCCCTTGCAGCGGTTGATCTGGGAGCTGGAATCCGACAGCGCCGCACAGGGCAGGATCTTCGGGCTCAGTCCCGCCTCCGCGAAGATACTGTCCACAAACTCCCGATCCAGCTTGGAGCCCGAGAAGATAATGGGCTCCTGACTCAGCTGCTCCAGGGTCATGTGGGCGCCGTCAAAGGGCGTATGGAACTCATACTTGCAGTTATAGATCACGCACCAGCGCTCCATATAGGCCATCGGAAACACATAATTGCGGAAATCCTTGGTGGGCAGCATAACGATATCCGGCTTGGTTTGAAGCATGGATTCGTCGTCGGCGTTGTCGCCAATATTCTTTACCGTAAAAGCAATATCCGGGAATTCCGCCTGACATCGCTCCACAATGGATTTGAACAGGTCGGCAGTCAGATAGTTGTGGATCAGGATTTCCCGGCCGCCCAGCTCGTCGATCACCGCATGAACGCCCGCGTTGATGGACTCCAGCGCAGGCTCCACATACCTCAAAAATGCCCTGCCATGCTCATTGAGGGTCACTCGGCCGCCGTGCCGGTCAAACAGCGGCGTGCCCAGCTCCTGCTCCAGCCGCAATATCACCCGGCTCAGGGCCGGCTGGGTGATAAACAGCTCCTTGGCGGCCTTTGTGATGTTCTCGCAGTGGGCCACCGCCACAAAATAGTGCAGTTGGTTTAGCTCCATGGCCATCCTCCTTTTCATCGTATGCCTTCTATGGTTCCATTTTACCACGTCCCAGCCCCTGTCAGCAACGGCCCATGGTATACCTTTTGTGTAATACTCCCATACCTGTTTGGCATTGGTCAGGGCATGGTGTCAATGATAAGATAAACAAAAATAAATTTTCAAAGGAGGATTTTCCTATGCAAGAGCAGGATCTGGCCACCATGGCCCATGACGCAGTGAAGAACGGCCCACCGGCGGGCGGCCCTCCCCCTGAGGAAGCGCCCGTCACCGCAGCGCCTCACGCCCCCATCCACTATGACTGCGATATCGTGGTCTTGGGCGGCGGCGGTTCCGGCTTGGTGGCCGCGGCACGGATCTCCGAGACCACGGATAAAAAGGTCGTTGTGGTAGAAAAGCGCCGAAGCTTCGGCGGCGGCGCCATGGGAGCGGCGGACTGGCGGGTATACGGCAGCCGCTGGCAGAAGGAGCACGGCATCCCCGACAATACCCTTCCGGCCCTGCGTCAGGTCATGGACGAGACCTATTGGGAGCTGAATCCCGCCCTGGCCTACAACACCTTCAAGGCCACCGGCGAATTCTTCGACTTTCTCTGTGACACCGGCGAGGGCGTAGAGGATTTGTACAAAGAGGGCACCTATATTTTCGACGGCCCTGACGGCCCCAAGGTTCCCGCCTTCCGCAAGGAGCGTCAGGGCGGCGCATATGTCATGAAGCGGATGATCGCCCTGTGCGAGAAAAACGGCGTGACCATGCTGAAAAATACCGCCGTCACGGACATTGACCACGAAAACGGCACCTATACCGTCACAGCCAAGGACCCCGGCGGCGAAACCACCATCACCGCCAAAGCCTGCATTCTCGCCACCGGCAGCTGGATCCGGAATCACGAGCTGGTGGCTAAATATGCGCCGAAGATTGCGGACTATCCCATGGGCAATGGCGGGCATACCCACCCCTCCTACACCGGCGACGCGGTGACCCTGGCGGAAAAGCTGGGGGCTTACATCGACTATGACAGCTTTGAGATCCGTCTCATGGGCCCCCTGGGCATGTGCCCCAGCCAGACGCTGATGTCTATGGCCGCCGAGCCCTCCACTCTGTGGGTCAACAAGAACGGCAGGCGCTGGATCAATGAATCCACCCAGAAGCGCCGTGGCATCTTTGAGACCGGCAACCGTCTGGCTGAACAGCCGGATTACCAGTCCTTCTACCTCTTCGATCAGGGCATGCTGGAGCGCTGTGTCAAGGCCTACGAGGAGGGCAAGCGGCAGCCCTGGTGCTTCCCGGCGCCCCCGTCCTACAGTGAAAACTGGCAGGAGGATGTGGAGAATGCCTTCTCTCCCAAGAAGGGCGGCGGCATGCCCCCTATGCCTGGGATGGGCAAAGCCATGGTCAGAACCGACACCCTGGTGGAGCTGGCCGCAGAGCTGGGCATCAACGCCGAGAACCTCAAGGCAACGGTCGCCCACTATAACGAGATGTGCGAGGCCGGCATCGACACGGAGTATTTCAAGGATCCGGATGAGATGATCCCCTTTACCAAAGCGCCATATTATGCGGTTTCCGGCGGTCTGGGGACCGACGGTGCCTTCGGCGGCGTGCTGGTAAACGAGAACATTCAGGCCACCGCAAAGGACGGCGGTCTCATTGAAGGGCTGTATGTCCCCGGCGATTTCTCCTCGGGTCGGTTTCTGAACCTCCGCAACAACAAGGTGCAGATCACCAACGATCTTTCCTGGGCCTTTGCCAGCGGCTGGATCGCAGGCGGCCACGCTGCGGCAGCTTTGGATAAATAATATGGATTACGGAAGGGAGCGGAGTCGATTCCGCTCCCTTTTGGACTTCATATATTAAGAAACCATTACGCAAATGTTATGGGATATGCCGTTCTGGCATTGGTCAGCGGGGCATTTTCATGATAAGATGGCTTTAGACCACCTTGCCGCCCGATGCATACAGGACGGTAAGCCTCGCAAAAACATCAATAGGAGGAACCACAATGAAAAAGAAGCTGTTATCTATGCTGCTGGCCGCTTCCCTGGTCGCCGGACTGTGCGCCTGCGGCTCCGATGCCGCCTCCAGCGCGGCTCCTGCCAGCTCTGCCCCGGAGACTAAAACAGAATCCGCAGCTCCGGAGACGAAAGCTCCCGCGGAGGCTCCCGACCCCTCCGGCTCCGCCGCTGAGGCTGAGACCAGCACGCCCGAGGTCATCGTCCCGGAGACCACCATCGAATATCCCATCCCCGGCGAGCACACCTTCTCCATGGTGTCTGTGCTCCGCATGAACGCCGCCGAAGCCATGGGCAACAAGACCTATTCCGATACCCCGCCTCATGAGGCCATGAAGGAAGCCACCGGCGTTTCCATCGACTTTAACCTTCTGGGCGAATCCACGTATTCCGAAAAGATGAACCTGATGATGGCCTCCGGGGATCTCCCCGACATGTTCGGTCAGACCGTCTCCCAGTATGATTCCAATCTGCTGGGCGCCATTGAGGACAACATCCTTCTGGACATGGAGCCGCTGCTGGCGGACAATGCACCGGACTATAAGGCGCTGCTGGACTCCGATCCCAACTTTGCCGCGGGCGTTTACAACACCGACGGCACCCTGTGCCAGTTTGCGGGCCGCTCCATTGACCGTGTATCCCAAGGCCTTTTGATCCGCGGGGACTGGCTGGATGATCTGGATCTGGAAGCTCCCAAGAACCTTGACGAGCTCACCGAGGTGCTTCGTGCCTTCAAAAACGAAAAGGGCGCAACCAACGCGCTGCTGGTAAACTTCGAGTGCGACAGCGGTCTGGCTCCCTTCTTCAACACCAGCTTCATGGGCTTCCGCGGCGTTGGCTATCAGCGCGTGGAGCCCAATGGCGATGAGCTGGTTTGCAGCTATGCCAGTGAGGGCTTCATCGACTACCTGAACTATCTCCATTCCCTGTTTACCGAAGGCATCATCACCGATGATTTTATGACCACCGGCAAGGAATACGGCAACTGGGAGTCCTCCTACTACTCCGGCAAGTGCGGCGTATGGCAGGACGACTGCAAGTACACCGATCCCGCCTTCCGGGAGAACGGCAGCGACCCGAGCTGGAGAGCGGAGCCCTTTGCCCTCAGCGATATTGACGTCCATGTCACCATGTCCAACGTGGTTGCCATGAACGGCAAGCTGTTTATCACCACCGCCTGCCAGGAGCCTGAGGTGGCCATGCAGTATGTAAACTACTGCTACACCGCTCCCGGCAAGGATCTGGTGGCCTTCGGCGTGAAGGACCTCACCTATACCAAGGATGACAGCGGCAAGATTTCCTACACCGACCTGATGACCAACAACCCCGACGGTATGAGCTTTGACATTGCCAACGTCTATTACACCGCCGCCCAGTGGCTGCCCACCGATCAGCAGCAGCAGTTCCTGGATCTCCAGTACTGCCCCGAGGCCACCGCTGCCTATCAGCTGTGGACCGAGGAATACGGCGACGATACCATGACCATTCCCTCCGGCTGCACTCTGGACGCTGAGGAAATGACCGAGTACTTCAACCTGGCTGGCGACGTGCTCACCGCCGTCACCGAGGCCGCTTCCCGGGTGGTCACCGGCACCATCACCGAGGACGACTACCGGAAGACCATCTCCGATCTGGAGTCCTCCGGCCTGGGCCGCATGGACGAGATCTATGCCGGCGCTTACGCCCGCTATATGGAGACCCAGAGCTGATGAATGCAGTTCGGGCAGGAAATCGGGAATCATCCCGGCTTCCTGCCCGATTTTTCATGCGCTCAAAGGATCTTATGTCCCCAGCTGCCTTCCTCATTGTAATAGTAGAAGAACTCCGTCAGATCCTCACGCTCAAAAATGTCGATCATCTCGTCCATATCGCTGGCCAGCCCGCACCGGCGCAGCTCCGTTCGGGGCACCCAATAGACCTCCCCCTCCCGAGAGGAATGGAGGGTGCCGGAGAACTGGTTCGTCTTGAAAAACAGCACCACATATCGGACGTCCGGCTTCTCATACCACTGCTTGATGCCGCAGAGCCTGGGATTTCGGATGTCCAGTCCCGTCTCCTCCTTGACCTCCCGGATCACCGAGGACACAAAGGACTCCCCGTGCTCCACATGGCCGCCGGGGAAGGTGACCCCGGGCCACTCGGGCTTGGAGCGGTCCTCCACCAGAACGTTTCCCTGTTCATCACAGATCATGCACATATTGGTCAGGATCGTTTTTTCTTCGTGGGCCATCTCTTCTCCCCTCCTCACCAGCGGGTCATATTTCGCTGGAATTTTTCCGTGTAGGCTTTTTTCAGCTCCTCAGCGGTGATGTCATAGCACATTAGAACGTCGTTGTAATACATTAGCACATCCGCCAGTTCTTCCACGAGGTCTTTCCTGCGCTCCGGATTCCGGACCGCCTCTTCCCAGCCGTTTTTCTTGACAACATCAATAACCTCGCCGATTTCGCCAATCATCCACAGGAGCTTGTTCTGACCCACTTCGGGAGAAATGCCCTCCCAGATATTCTTATATTGGTCCTGCAAGGCAGTCTGCATAGCAAGCATTTCGTTGATTGTAAAGTCCATAATTTACGTCCCTTTCAGAATTCCTTTAAAAGCCTGATCTGCTGCTTTTTGGCTGTATAGCCGATGTGCTGATAGAATGTGTGTGCCTCTGTGCGGTTCACGCCGGAATTCAGTCTGACTCCCGTGGCCCCGATCTCCTTGGCCCAATTCTCTGCTGCCTGCATCAGTGCCTTTCCGATGCCCTGACCTCGGCATTCCGCCCGAACCGCAAGGCCCAGAATATTCACCAGCGGTGCAAAATACACCGCCTCATAGCGCTGGGGCTCCACAAAGCCCACGACTTCCCCCGCCTGTTCCGCCACAAACATCCGCGCATGGCTGGGCTCCAAAGCCGCAATATTCCGGGCGATGATCTCCGGCGGGCAGTCATAGCCTAAGGCTTCTGCGGTGATCTCCGCAATGGCGGCGCTATCCGCTGGGGTGGCTTCACGAATCTGCATAGACAGAGCTCCTTTCCGATTGTGTGGGAGATTTTGCATTCTTAGCCTCCATCCTATCACAGGAAGGGAAAGCCTGTCAACCGCGCTGCTGTCACAGCTTCCGCAGCTTTGCCTTAAAGCTGATCTTCCTGGTGGTGGGCAGATCATCGAACTGCACCACATAGGCCCTCTTGCGGGGATCGATCTCCCGGACGGTGCCCTTCCCCATGATCGAGTGCTCCACCCGGTCTCCGGGGGCCAGATCCAGATTGCCGCTGCCCTGCTCCACGGTGTGCTGATTGGCGACGATGAACCGCTTGGCATCGTCCACCAGCCGCGGATCCAGCTCCACGGTATACCGCAGCAGGCTCCGATCCACGTTGAAGATAAACCGTGAGGGGAATCGGTAGGAGCCGTCTAAATTTTTGCCCTCCGGCTCCGTGAGATACAGCCCCTGCTCCGCCCGAGTCATGGCCACAAAGGCCAGCCGGCGCTCCTCCTCCATGCCCTCCACATTGGCGGTTTTCTTGGATGGGAAAATGCCGTCGTTCAGCCCCACCAGGAAGACATAGGGGAACTCCAGGCCCTTGGCGGTATGGACAGTCATGAGCTTCACCGCGTTCCGGGTGTCCGGGGTGTCGTGGTTCGTGAGCAGGGCCACCCGATCCAGATAGTCCTCCGGCCGGCACTCCTCCCCACAGGAATCCTCAAACTCCATAATCGCCTGTTTCAGCTCCGCCAGGTTGTCCAGCCGCTCCTGACCGCCCTCCAGCCGCAGCTGTGCCTCGTATCCGCTGCGGTCCAGGATCAGCGTCAGCATCTCGGACAGGCGCATATAGCTGTAGTCCTGGGAAAAGCCCTCAATGAGCTTTGCAAACTGTCTGGCCCGGGTGCCCTTGAAGATCTCGTTGTCCAGCGTCTGGAGCAGTGCCTGATAGAGGGTGCAGCTGTGCTCCAGGGCATACTGCTTGAGGAAGGTCATACGCTTTTCGCCGATATTCCGCTTGGGCACGTTGGCGATCCGCAGAAAGCTCAGGTCATCCTGATAGATGACCATGCGGAGATAGCTGAGGGCGTCCTTGATCTCCATACGGCCATAGAACTGCACGCCGCTGTAGATGCTGTAGGGGATCTCCCGCTTCAGGAACACATCCTCCAGCTCCCGGGAGAGGTAGTGGGCCCGGTAGAGGATCGCAACATCGCTGTAGCTGGCCCCATGATCCACAAGGTCGTGGATCTCATTGGCGATCCACTCCGCCTCCAGCTTGTTGGTGGCCGCATGATGGTAGACCGGCACCGGGCCGCTGGGCTTCTGGGCGATTAGTTCCTTTTTCACCCGGTTCCGGTTCTTGGCGATGAGATTGTTGGCCGCCGCCAGGATCTCCGGAGTGGAGCGGTAGTTCTCGTTCATCATAATGGTGCGCACGTTGGGAAATTCCCGCTCAAAGTCCAGGATGAACCCAACACTGGCCCCTCGCCAGGTGTAAATGGTCTGATCCGGATCCCCTACCACAAAGAGATTTCCGTGGACCTGACACAGGGTCTTCATGAGCCCGTACTGCGGCGCGTCGATGTCCTGATACTCGTCCACCATGATGTACTCCAGCCGCTCCTGCCACTTGCGTCGGGTTTCCTCCGAAATTGTGAAGATGTGCAGGACAAAGTTAATGAGGTCGTTGTAGTCCAGGCCAAAGCACTTCTTCTCCTGGTAGACATAACCCCAGAAGATGATCTCCTGTACATCGGTAGCGGAGAGGTACTTCTCCCGGAGCTCGTCCACGGTCATGGACAGCATGGGCTTGTAATAATCCGGCTGCTCTCTGCACTTCTGCATCTCGATCATGTCCCTGGCCTGGGAAAAGGTCATGTCCCGCATGGTGAGGCCGCGTTCCTCATAGACGTTTTTCAGCATGGCATCGATATCCGCGTTGTCCAGCACCAGGAAGCTCTTGGGATAGTGAATGACGTGGATGTCCTCCTGCAAAACCGAGACGCAGAAGCTGTGGAAGGTGCTGATATAGCCGGTGTCCGCATCCGCCGCCAGGGCCCGGATGCGCTTTTTCATCTCCCCGGCGGACTTGTTGGTAAAGGTCACGCAGAGGATATTCTCCGGCAGAATGCCGATCTCGTTGACTAAGTACGCATAGCGGTGGGCCAGAGCCCGGGTCTTGCCGGAGCCCGCCCCGGCGATCACGCGGATATAGCCCTCGGTTGCGGTGGCTGCCTCCCGCTGAGATGGATTTAAGCCTTCTAAGATGTCCATAGTGGTTCTCCTGACAGTGTGGATGGTTTTTGTTTATTGTATCACAGAGAAGGTACCATAAACAGGACTTTTGCTCCACGGTCATTGAAAAAATTCCCCCTGCGCTTACCGCCAATCCTGCCGCAGTGCCCGCTTCATCCGTTTACGGTCATAGACCTTTTTGCTCTGCACCACCCGGGTCACTGGGGAAATGCCGTTCCAGGAACCCCGCTGGGCCCGGTGGTATTCCCGCTGGGCCTTTTTGCTTCTCTTTCCAAGAGGCGTTGTTTCCATGCTGTTTCACCCTTTCTCTCCCTTATCCTCACATTGGCATTGCATTTTCTCATAGATTATGCTATTATATAATATTAAAAATGTGCAATACCGAATCCGTTCGCTGTAACAAGCCGGCACAGCATTCGTCCGATATTGCCCATAAACAAAGGAGGAGCTTCCCATGACCGCAAAGACCTACCCCGTGATCGACATGATCGCCACCGGGGCCAACATTCGCCGTCTGCGCCTGGAGCGCAGCCTGACCGTTCGGGATCTGCAAGGCTACTTCGGCTTTGAAGAGCCCCGGGCCATCTACAAGTGGCAGAAGGGCCAGTCCCTTCCCTCCCTGGACAATCTCTTTGCCCTGAGCGTTCTCTTTCAAGTACCCATGGAGCAGATCCTGGTGGCCAAACCTTCTAAACTGCATACGCGCGAGCAGCAGATTGAGCCCTGCTGCTCGATTTCTATTTTTCGGACAAATCGCGGCTCCCGCGCCGCCGCATGATCCGTCCCATCTTCCCGATCATTATACCGCCGCCTTTGATCTCTGTCATGGAACTGGCAGTTCAAACGCAGCCTTTTGGAATGGCACAGCGGGAATGGGCGCAAACTTACACAAAAAAACTCCGAAAAGGCTTGCTTTTTTTCGTAGATCGTGTATAATGAAGATAGAGTCAACTTGTTACATACGTCTCATACGTTACGTGCAGTAAGGAGGACAGCTATGAGTACCCAGAACCGTGTACTGAATGAAAAAGAACTGAACCATATCGATGCCTGGTGGCGGGCCTCCAACTATCTGGCCGCCGGTCAGCTTTACCTGCTGGATAATCCCCTGCTGCGGGAGCCCCTGAAGCCGGAGCATATCAAGCGGAAGATCGTGGGCCACTGGGGCACCGTTCCCGGCCAGAACTTCATCTATACCCACTTAAACCGGGTCATCAAGAAATACGACCTGGACATGATCTACCTCTCCGGCCCCGGCCACGGCGGCAACGCCATGGTGGCCCAGACCTATCTGGAGGGCACCTACAGTGAGATCTATCCCGACGTGAGCCGGGATGTGGAGGGCATGCAGCGGCTGTTTAAGCAGTTCTCGTTCCCCGGCGGCATTGCCAGCCATGTGGCCCCGGAGACTCCGGGCTCCATCAACGAGGGCGGCGAGCTGGGCTATTCCCTGGCCCATGCCTTTGGTGCGGTGTTCGACAATCCTGACCTGATCGCGGCCTGCGTGGTAGGCGACGGCGAGGCCGAGACCGGGCCTCTGGCCACCGCCTGGCACAGCAATAAGTTCTTAAATACCGTGGGCGACGGCGCGGTGCTGCCCATCCTCCATCTCAACGGCTTTAAGATCAGCAACCCCACGGTGTTCTCCCGGATCTCCCATGAGGAGGTTCAGAGCTTCTTCGAGGGCTGCGGCTGGAAGCCCTATTTCGTGGAGGGCTCCGATCCCATGGAGATGCACGAGAAAATGGCCGCCACCCTGGACACGGTCATCGAGGAGATCCGCGCCATCCAGAAGGCAGCCCGGGAAGATGGCGAGACCCAGCGCCCCCGCTGGCCCATGATCGTCTTCCGCTCCCCCAAGGGCTGGACCGGCCCCAAGGAGGTGGACGGCGTGCAGATCGAGGGCAGCTTCCACGCCCACCAGGTGCCGGTATCCATGGAGAAGCCGGAGCACCTGGCCATTCTGGAAGCGTGGCTCAGAAGCTACCGCCCCGAGGAGCTGTTCGATGAAAACGGACGGCTGATTCCGGAGCTCCAGTCCCTGGCCCCGGAGGGCACCCGCCGCATGGGCGCCAATCCCCATGCCAACGGCGGATTGCTGTTAAAGAGTCTGCGTCTGCCGGACTTCCGCAAATATGCCGTAGAGGTTCCCGCTCCCGGCGCGGTGGAGGCCCAGGATATGATCGAGCTGGGCGGCTATGTACGGGATATCTTCCGACTGAACCAGGAGGAGAAGAATTTCCGCATCTTTGGCCCCGACGAGACCATGTCCAACCGGCTGGGCCATGTCTTTGAGGCGGAAAACCGCCAGTGGCAGGCAGACCGGATCCCCCAGGACGAGTTTCTCGCCGCCGACGGCCGGGTCATGGACGGCATGCTCTCCGAGCATATGTGCCAGGGCTGGCTGGAGGGCTATTTGCTGACCGGCCGCCACGGCTTCTTCAACAGCTATGAGGCCTTTATCCGCATCGTGGACTCCATGTTCGCCCAGCACGCCAAATGGCTGAAGGTCTGCGCCCAGCTGCCCTGGCGGCAGGATATCGCCTCTCTCAATTATGTGCTCTCCAGTAACGTCTGGCAGCAGGATCACAACGGCTTTACCCATCAGGATCCCGGCTTTCTGGACCATGTGGCCAATAAGAAGGCGGACGTGGTTCGGCTGTATCTGCCCCCGGATGCCAACTGCCTGCTGAGCTGCTTTGACCACTGCATCCGAAGCCGGAATTATGTCAACGTTCTGGTCACCAGCAAGCATCCCCGGCCCCAGTGGCTGACCATGGAGCAGGCCATCCGGCACTGCACCCAGGGCATCGGCATCTGGCAGTGGGCCAGCAACGACGCGGGCCAGGAGCCCGACGTGGTCATGGCCTGCTGCGGCGACACCCCCACCCTGGAAACCCTGGCCGCTGTGACCATCCTCCGGGAGTATATGCCGGAGATCAAGGTACGGGTCATCAACGTGGTGGATCTAATGAAGCTCCAGCCCGCCAGTGAGCATCCCCACGGCCTCAGCGACACCGACTATGACGCGCTGTTCACCAAGGATAAGCCCATCATCTTCGCCTTCCACGGCTATCCCACGCTGATCCATGAGCTCACCTACCGGCGCGCCAACCGCCAGCTCCATGTCCGGGGCTACAAGGAGGAGGGCACCATCACCACGCCCTTCGATATGCGGGTGCAGAACGACATTGACCGGTTCCACCTGGTCATGGATGTCATCAACCGGCTGCCCCAGCTGGGGAACCGCGGGGCGTTCCTGATCCAGCTCATGCGGGATAAGCTCATCGAGCACAAGCAGTATATCCGGGAGTTCGGCGTGGATCTGCCAGAGGTTCGGGACTGGAAGTGGACCCAGGGATAAGCCAGCCCCCGCCAAGACAATATCATAAAGGAGCGCGCTGCGGTGAATGTACCGCAGCGCGCCCAGAACCAAGCCAATGGCGACGCGGACGATCAGGTCAATGCCGTTGTAGATGGCCGCAGCGCTTTTGGCTGCTTTGACAATTTGATTCATGTAATGTCTCTTCTCTCTTTTCAATTTTCCTCTTTTGCGGCGCATTTCATTTCTGAGCTAACACGCAAAAGCGCAGTGCGAGCGCTTATTATGCTGCAAATTTTGCAGATTGCAAGAGTGAGGCCAGTGGTTTTATGGCAGAAACGCCGATCTTGATGGAGAACCTGCAAAACAGGGCCGCCGCACGAAAATCGTGTGACGACCCTGTCTATTTTGCTTTTGTGTTATGCGGCCAGGGTACGATCCTGGAATCTCTGGTAAGCGTCGTTGTAGACCTCCAGGATCCGGTCAATGTGCATGGTGCCGCGCATGGTGTCCTGGAACTCTGCAATGGCCTCGTCGGTCAGAGGATTGCCGTTGAAGATCACGCCGCTGATCCACTCGGAGGCGTAGGTGACCATATCAGACAGATCCACGGAGATCTCGTCCTGCTCCTCCTGGGTCAGGGTCAGAGCGTCGATGGAGACGGTCATGGAATCGCCGGTGTAGGCGGACTCCCAGGTCGGGATCGCGGACTTCTGTACGTCGTCCCAAACCACCTGGCTCCGGGCATAGTCGATGAGACCGGGGATGCCGGGGTTCAGGTAGTAGCTCATTGCCGCTCTGGCAGGAACGCCGTTGGGGTTGCTGAGTACCAGTTCGGTGAGCTCAGGCTCGCCCTGATCGTTGTAGGTAAAGCCCTCGTTCTCAATGCCGAAGGAGGACAGGATGAAGCCCTCGTCGGTGAAGAGGTAGTCGAGCGCCCGCAGGACTGCGGAGGGATCGGCGCAGTTGTTGGAGATGCTGATCATGCCGCCCGCGTCAGAGCTGATGTAGGAGGAATTGGGCGCATACTCCGTGGGCTCGCCCAGAGCCGCCATGGGAACCAGCTTGCAGCGCTCCTGCTCCTCAGCGCTCAGGAGGGACAGATAGGCGTTGACATTGTCGGGGGAGTCGCCCTCCAGGCCGATGGAGCCGGAGGCAAACATCTCGGAGGGCTTCTGGTCGGTGACCTCGGAGGTCAGGAACAGACCTTCCTGAGCCAGCTTCTGAAGGAAGCCGATGTAGTCATAGAAGTAGTCCTGCATGGGGCCGTACTGGATCACGCCGTCCTCGTCCAGGTAGAAGTTGGCGCGGCCATAGGCATTCCAGATGCCCTCGGCCTCCACCGCTGCCAGGTTGGTGTTGGCGCGGATCTGCTGGAAGAAGCCGTTGCTGGCGCCGAAGGTGCTGGAGAACGCCTTCAGGGTGTCATAGAGCTCGTCGGGGGTGGTGGGGATGTCCATGTTCAGCTCATCCAGCCAGTCCTGACGGATCCACAGGCCGGAGGTGATGGGGAAGGGCTTTACCAGCATGGGATACATGACGCCCATCTCGCCGTCATCGGTGAGGGCAGTCTTCAGGGTATAGTCGTCCTTGGTGATCTCATTGTAATAGTGGGGCGCAGCCTCCTGGATGATGCCGGAGAGATCCACCACCTGCTCATCCCGCAGCGCCGCGGAGATGCCGCCCTTGTAGACGGAGCCCAGGTTGCAGACGGTATCGGGGAGATCGCCGGAGGCGCACAGCAGGTTTACATTCTCCTGCCAAGCCAGGTTGGAGACCTCCTGGAGGGTCCAGGTGGTGTTGGTGGCCTCACCGAAGGCAGTCCACCAGTCGGAAGAGCCCCAGCCCTCAGGGAAGAACCCCTGGAAGAAAGCGGGGAACTGGAACAGCAGGGAGACCTCGGTGTGCTCCTCCAGCGGCTCATAGGGCAGAGACACAGGCTCCTCCGCAATGGATGCCTCTTCGTCCGCAGAGCCCGCAGGCTCAGCAGCCTCCGCCGGGGCCGCCGCAGTCTCCTCCGGAGCTGCCGCGCTCTGGACGGCGGAATCGGTCTTTTCCGTGCCGGAGCCGGCAGACGCCGCTCCGCCGCCGCAGCCAGTCAGCAGGCCCAGCACCATGGCGCAGGCCATCAGCAGGCAAACAAGTTTCTTTTTCATCATTGTACGCTCCTTCATAGTGATTTTGGCTTTGGTCGCAGCCGATTTAGGGCAATACCTCACAAATCGGCAAGAGGGTCCGGCGAGAGATTTTTCGTCAGAAAATGGTGTAAAACCGCAGACATACTCTGTGTATTTCAAGGTTTTACGAACGCATTTTGAGCGGAAAAGATCTGCCAGAATCCGATAACGTATTTGCGCAGTGTCGCCTTAGTCTGGAAGCTCGTCCAGCGCGTGGTCAAAGTAGTTGTCGCTCTGGTCGTAGGTCATCTTCTGGGATCCGGCGGTCTTCACCGTGATTCTTCCGGTGGGATCCGTCCGGCCAGGAGAGTAGGTATTCTCATCGTCCAGGGTCTCATAGGGCAGCGGCGGGGGCACCGTGTCCTGAACGGTCTGGATAATAGAATAGTCATAGTGGAGGGTGCCGGGCTCCGTCAGCCGATCCGGATAGCCGCCCAGGTCGCCGATCTTCAGCTTGCCGCTGCGGTAGTCCACATACCGGTCATGGGCCCAGTTTCCAATGTCGTACTGGCCCGCCACATCCGGGCAGACCTGCTCATGGAACCACTTCCAATCGCCATCCACAAAGACGAATTCCGAACCATATCGCTCCCAGAGCCAGCCGCCGCCCCGACAGCTGGGGCCGTCCCCCTGCAGTGGGCCCATGCCCATGCTTCCGGTCATGGTGCCCGGGGTCAGGTAGAAGGCCCGAGCGGACTTGCCGTCCGCCGCAACCTCGATAACATCAGAGGCTAGGGCATGGCAGCCGGATTTTGCGGTGGACAGGAAATCGTGGCCCCAGAGCTCCTCCATGGCCTGCATCTTCTTGATGGCCAGGCCCAGCATATTGGCGTCCGTATGGACCACGCTGTTGTAGTAGACCTCCTCCCAGCCCACCATGCGGCCAAACTGATGGGCCCAGGTAGTGTTGGGGGATTTGTGCCAGAACACGTCCCACTCCTGCTTGGAGTACATAATGGCGTGGAGGTAGGCATGCCGGGCCTTGTATTCCTCCACCCGCTGACTGCCCAGGGCATTGTGAAGCCGCTGTTCAATGGTCAAATTCTGCATGCGCATTCCCTCCTCTCAGCGAATGTCCCGCTGGAAGTACTTCTTTCCGAAGTCCCCCTCCGGGCCATAGCTGTATTTCTCCTGATAATACGGAAGCTCTCTGGGCATATCGTCGTACAGAAGCTCCCAGCCGTAACTGGCATTGTGAAGCTCCCGCTCCACCGTGGGCTTGCCGAATTCCGCCTCCAGAGGATCCTTCCAGCCAAAGGTAGGCACCTTGCCATAGGCCTTTCCGGTCTCTATGGTGTGGTCATGCATCAGGATCAGGTGCCAGATCTTCCACTGGTCCCCCTCCTTGATGAGATCCGCAAAACACATATTCAGGGTCAGATAAGTCTCAAGGGTCCCGTCCTCCCGGGTTCTCGACTGGAAGCCGGGCATATAGCCCTGATACTGGCCGGTCTTTCCGTCCCCATGTAGCTTGATCAGCGGGGTGGTCAGAGTCTCCATCCGGGCGCTGCCCCGGGGCTGCTCATCCGGCTGCTCCAGCACCCAGTGGCGGACGATATCGTCCATGCCCACATAGAAGCCGTTGTTGTAGCCCAGAGACGCAGTGCGCCGGTGCTCCTGTACCCAGAGATCATTGAGGCAGGCCCGATAGTCGCCGTTGCTGATATCATAGCACAGACGATTCATTATGTGGCGAATTTCTTCCTTATCCCACAGACGGACGGCCAACTCTGCATTGGTGTATTCCATCACACGGCCTCCTCTCTTCCGTAGGTAAAGGTCTCCGCAAAGGTGTCATAGGGCTCCGGCACCCGGGGCGATCTCGTAAAGGGCCGGGATGCACCGTAGCGCTGGCGCACGGTCTCTTTGCGCTCCGGCTCTGGGAATCTAAGGTCCGCAGCCGCCGCAAACTCAGGCAGCGCCGGATAGCCGGTATCCGCCTTGTCCCAGGCATGGCCGCTGGGGGTGCAGACCTCCTGGAGATACTGGAGATGCCAGATCTTAAATACCCCGTCCTCCAGAATAAAGTCCGCCGCAAACCAGCCCCACTCCCAATAGGCCACAGGGCCCTCAGGCAGGATCTTACTGTGGCTGCCCCGGAGGCACCAGATGCCCTTGGCGGTCTGGCCGTCCCGGGCGATCTCCACCACGGGGGTGTCCACGGGCTTATAGTCCATGGTGCCAACGCCCCGGAGCTCCTCCTCCGTCTTGCCTGCCAGCTGCTCCGGGAAGATCCCGGCGATGAGCTGGCTCTGCTGCCGGATCTGGTCGTCCAGGGCTTTGTAATAACCCTGAACCTGCTCCGCACCCAGATACCAGCCCTCGTTCACCGCCAGGCTCACGTCCTGACGGCGGGACCAGTACTTCTCAAACATCTGCCCCTCTTTTTTCAGGGTGTAGTCCGCGGACATCCGGCCCATAAGATTCTTGATGGCCCGCAGGTGCTCCCAGCGCTCCACCAGCCATTCGGTCTTATCCATAGTCCGGTCCCTCACTGGCCGTCAAAGGGGCTCTTTTCGGGCTTATCGCCCACCTTCACGCCAGGATCGTTGGAGGCTACACAGTACCACTGCTCGCCGCCCTCCTTGTAGTACATGGTGTTGCAGTCGCCGCCGAAGGTCATGGGCATATCGAACATAAACAGGAAGTGACCGCCCACCAGCTCCAGCCCGATGTTCTTGCCGGAGCCGATCTCCTTGATCTCCACATCGCCCAGGGACATCTGGAAGGGATCCGGGTTGCCGCCGCCCAGCAGGGTCACCACGATGCGGACGTCGTCGCCCTGCTCGGTGATATCGAACTTCATCATGGGGTTGTCCTTGGGCTCCGCCACACGCTGCATGGGCTTCAGCTCCAGGCTCTTGCCGAAGGGAGGCATGAACATGAGCACCTCGTTCTTCCGGAGCTTCTGGATCAGGGCGATCATGGCCCAGCAGATGGAATGGCCCTCGAACTCGATGGGCTCGCCGGACTCCACATAGTCATTGAACCGATCCTGGAGCCGCATGGCCCGCTCGTCGGGCCACATGACCTTAAAGCGCTGGGCGTTCTTTTTGATGAGCTCAGGATCGCTGAAGTTGGGAGGGCCGCCTGCGGGCTTGCCGCCGGGACCGCCAGGGCCGCCTGCGGGTCTGCCGCCGGGACCGCCCGCGCCGGGCTCTGCCACATAACCTAATTCTGCTGCGATGTCGTTGAAATTAAAGCGTTTGATCTCTGCCATTGCTGTTTTCCTCCTTCTAGATACCTCAGGCCCGGGGCCTGCCAGATAGCTTCATTATTCTCACTTTTGCTTCTTTCGTCAAGATGCACAGCTGAAAATGAGAAACCCGGAGCAGTTTTGAGTAATTTTCTATTTCCGCTGGTTTCGCTCCCAATTTCTCCAATGGTGTGATATAATTAGGCCGTAAATTCGGCTGCGAATAATTAAGGAGGCGGTTGGCTTTGTCTGATCTTTCTAACCCCATGGAATCCCTCTCTCCGGTGATCCCGGTGGGCAGCTTTCCGGGGAATTTTGTCACGGACGGACTATACGGCATCATCGGCGCGCTGCTGCTCCGGGGCTCCGCCATGGGCGCGGAGCTGGCCGACGAGCTCACCTATCTGGGCTATTCTCTGCCCCGGCGGCCCTTCCGGGTCGTGCTGTTTGCCCTGGACGAGGTCTCCGCCTCCGGTCTCTCCGGCCACGCCAGATATCAGCGGCGGCTGGGCATCTACCGGGATCTCATGGAGCATCTTCGGGATCAGCTGCCAAAATCCTGCTGCGGCTTTCTGATGCTTCAGATGGGCTATCTCATCGGCCTGCTTTATCCCGAAAACGAGGATCCCCTGCCGGAAATATGCCGGGAGACCATCGAGTATGGCGCTGGCCGGGGCTACTGCGTCCATGTGAACATCAGCATGCCCTACACCACCCCGGAGAATATCGCCTCCGCCTTCCATGTGGTGGAAAACCTGGAGCAGAGCCGCACCTTCTTCACCTCCCTCACCACTCCGGTGCTGGAGGTCACGCCGCAGCGCATGTCTCGGATCCGGGACACCGAGCAGCGCACCAGCTTTGAGCAGACCTTTTTCAAGTCCGCCGATCAGATCTGCGGGGCCATCCGGGCAGGAGATCTGCGGGCCACAGAGGAATATCTCACCGAGCAGCTGTGGAAGATCGCGGAAAACTGCCTGGGTCTCCCCTATCCCCTGACCCTGAACCTGACGGTAAATCGGTTCATGAACCTGCTGCAATACCGGCTGGTGGCCCAGGATCTCGCCACCTGGCGCTACCTCTCCCAGGCGGATTTCAGCCGGGATCTCGCCGCCGCCCACACCATGGAGGAATACCTGGCCACCGGAAAGCAGATCGCCGCCGCACTGCTAGAGCACAGCCGCCAGCGGACGTCCATGCAGTTCGACAGCCTCATGCACGACATCTACGCCTACATCGAGGAAAACGCCACGGACGTCAACATGGGTCTCACCGCCATCGCCCGGCAGTTTCGGCTCCGGCCCCGGGAGGCCGCGGAGAATTTCCGGCAGTATTTCGGAGAAAGCGTCAACGACGTGATGCACCGGGCCCGGGTCCGCAAGGCCAAGGAGCTGCTGCTGACCACCAATGACTCCGTCCAGGAGATCGCCGATGCTGTAGGCTATTGCAGCCTCGCCACCATGTATCGGGCCTTTACGAATATCGAGGGCGTGGCCCCTGGCAAGCTCCGGCAAAAGAAAAACAGTTAATGTCATTCCGCAGTCCGATCCCGGGCTGCGGAATTTTTATATCGCTGACAGCAGCCCCATCAGGGCCTCTCCCGCCGGGGTGCGCTGATACTCCACCGTGGGCGGCACCGTGGGATAGCTGATCCGCCGGAGCAGCCCCTGCTTTGTCATAGCTCCCAGCTGACGCTCCATGGTGCTGCGGCCCAGCTGTGGGCACCGCCGCTCCAAGGCTCCGGGCCGAATGGGGTCCTCAATGGTCTCCAGAAGCTGCCGCTGGGCCGGACAAGTCAGGAGCTTTCTGGCCGCCGCCTCGGGCAGCGCCCAATCCCAGCTCCACTGTCGGAGGCTCCGGTGGAGCGCCGCCGCCTCGGCCCCCTGCTCCGTGAGCCGATAGCGCACCTTCTGATACCGGGTGCCGCTGTTCAGCCGCAGAATCAGTCCCGCCTCGGCGAGCTCCTTCAGGGCCCTTCCCAGGCTCCCGGCCCCCGCCTCCGGCAGGGCCTCCAGCAGCTCGCCCCAGCGCCGGGAGCCCTCTGACAGCAGCAGCAGGAGCTCCGGCTTCCAGCGGCCGCTTATGGCTTTTTCTTCCATTCATTGGCCCTGCCTTTCTCCAGTTTTTCTGCTTCCAGTATATCGTTTTTGCGAGGAAACAGGCTTTTCAATTCTCGCTGATTCTTTTCAAAAGTGCTGAAAAGTTCTGAAATTTCACGATTTTAACAGTAACACTCCATTTGTCGCAGATTTGTGATGTTTTGACATTCCACCCGTCTGCCCGTAAAGTGAAGGCATCCAAAGCCCGCCGGGTGGTTCCGGCAGGGCCCCGCAATTTGGCAGCAAAGAAGGAGGAATTGTATTGAAACAGCAATTTACACCCCAGGAGATGGCAGACCGCTGCCTGATCATCCGTGAGGTACAGAACATCGTCGGTAAGGTCGCCCACTGCGACATGCTGGCCGACTACGATCTGGTCTACAAGAATTTCTGGAGCACCCAGGAGGACGTGTGCCTGGGCTTTAACAACGGTTACTTCAAGGGAGCCGCCGCTGTAAAGGGCTACTACGATCAGAAGCTGGCAAACGCGAAAAAGCTCACCGAGCTTGTCATGGAGAAGTGGAAGGATCACAAGGACGTCCAGGGCAAGACCGCCGCTGAGATGTTCGGCGCCGGCTACGTCAAGGGCACCGACATGCACACCCCCATCGTCGAGGTAGCCCAGGACATGAAGAGCGCCAAGGCCCTCTGGCAGTTCCAGGCCGCTGACACCCGCGTCACCGCCCGCGGCCCCCTGAGCGTCTGGAAGATCGGCTACATGGCCGCAGACCTCATCGAGGAGGACGGCCAGTGGAAGATCAAGAATCTGCTCTACGCCCTGGACATCGATCATCCCTGCGCCGAGCCCTGGACCGAGCCCTCTAAGTACGGCCCCATCCCCGAGTTCGCCGCCTTCGATATTCCTGAGCCTGAGCCCACGGTCCCCGCAGAGGTCTACAAGGCCTATGCCCCCCGCCGCCCCTATCAGGAGCCCCCCAGAATGCCCGAGCCCTACACCACGCTGGCTGAGACCTTCAGCTACGGAATCTGAAAGGAGGATCCCACATGAAATCACAGTACCCGAATTCCGCGATCCATATGGATTTCAGCAATTCCAAGCCGGAGGATTTCTCCCCGGAGGTCCGCGCATGGCGCGCCTATCAGCTGGAAGAGGTCAAGAAGGTTCTCTCTAAGCGGGCTTATCTGGAGCATGCCAACCGCCGCGCTGAGATCATCGACACCCTCTGGACTAAGGAGCAGGCAGACACCGCCACCTATGGCCGGAACTGGGGCTATTACAAGGGCCTCGACCATATCCGCGCCTACTATGTAGACAAGAACCCCTTCGGCGGCGACGGCACCGACATCTGCCACCCCTTCACCACCTATAAGATCATCATTGCCGACGACAACAAGACCGCACAGGCCACCTGGTACTCCATCGGCTACGAGATCAATCCCGCCACCGGCACCGACACCGACTGCTACTGGGACAACCAGCGCTGCGGCGCGGACCTGGTCTATGAGGACGGCCAGTGGAAGATCTGGCACTACTTTGCAGGCACCGACTTCGCCCTGCGTCCCGGCTTTGCCTACGCCTCCCTGAAGACCGAGGAGACCACTCCCTGCGACAAGTATCTGGAGAAGGAGTTCGGCACCCCCGACATCGCCTTCGAGGCCTACACCTCCAAGTACAACTACTATTTCTACCCCGAGATCACCATGGAACACGCTACCTTCGCCGACGTTGTCAGCAACGGCCCCGAGGGCAATCCCAACTACAAAGGTTAAGGAGGGTCGATCATGAGAAAAAATATGGATTTTGAGACGAAGCTGGCAGTCATCGAGGCCGGACAGGCCTGCGAGAATGCCCACGCCTGGCATGCGATCCTCCACGCCTCCGGCCACACCAGCGAGGAGATCGCCACCTTCTGGGCCAAGCACCGGGACGATATCTACTGGGGCTATAACATGGCCGGTATGTACGGCCGGGACGAGGTCATGGCCAACTGGGCTGGCGGCCTGGAGGGCAACGCTGCGAACCTCTATCCTTTGTTCAATGAGATGTACCCCGAGACCAAGGACATGGATCCCCTGCCTCTCAGCGAGTATTCGCTTCATGCCATCGGCACCCCCATCGTGGAGGTGGGCGAGGATCTGAAGACCGCCCGGGCGCTCTACTACTCCACCGGCATGCTCTACCGGCGCATCTCCTCCAACGGCCAGCAGATGGCAGTATGGATGATGGAGCGCTACGGCGAGGACTATGTCCGTGAGGACGGCTTTTGGAAGATTCTCCACGAGTGCGTGCTCAACGACGCCGGCGGCGCCCAGGACGTCACCAACTTTGGCATCGACTGCTACAACAAGTTCAAAAACCCCATGGGCCCTGGCGGCCCCGGCGGCCCTGGCCCCGGCGGCAAGAAGCCCGATGCTGCTCCCGCTCCCACCAACAAGCCCAAGAAGGGCCAGGCCTTCTCCAAGATGGCCGGCGGCCCGCCCAAGGGCAGCATGCCCGCCTCTCACAAGAGCTGGACCCCCATCCAGCCCGCTCAGGATTCTACCCCCTGGCCGGAGCCCTTTGTGACCCTGGACAACGAGAAGGTCCACTATGTAGTCGGGCTGGGCCAGAACAAGGGCGCTGTGCCTAAAATCAAGCCCTGACATTCCGTATGCCCCCTCTGTGCCGGCAGCCACGCTGCCGGCACATGCTTTGAAAGCGAGGTAATTATGAAAACAAAACGGCTTTCCGCGCTGCTCTCCGCACTCTTGGTGCTGGGACTGCTGGCTGGCTGCGGCAATACCGCTGCCGCCTCTGCCGCCTCCGCGGCTTCCTCTGAGCCCGCCCAGGCCGCCGCGCCGGAGACTGCTCAGCCTATTCCCCCAGCGGAGGCTTCCTCCGCTCAGGAGGCTGAGGCCTCCTGGGTCGATCCCGTGCCCGCGGAGCTGGACGCCTCTCAGGCCCAGCAGCTGGAGGAGATGCAGAACCTGCACATTGAGAACCCCTACACCTTCCCGCTGACCGACGAGGACATGACCGTGACCATGTGGTGCGACCTGATCCCACCGCTGTTCAACGCCATGCCCAACGGCATGAGCGATAACCTGGCCATTCAGGAGCTCCAGAAGCGCACCGGCATCACCCTGGACATCACCAGCACCGCCATCACCAGCGCCGCCGACACCGTCAGTCTGCTGGTGGCCTCCGGGGATTTCCCGGAGATCTGGTCCGCCAGATGGACTATGTCTCCACCAAGGGCTATTCCCTGAGCACCGCCCTGACCCCTGGCACCGACAAATTCGACGCGGTTTGCTCCATGCTGGACTATCTCTACACCGACGAGGGCTCCGAGCTCTTCAACTACGGCATCGAGAACGAGACCTTCACCTACGACAGCCAGGGCAACCATGTGTGGACCGACCTGATGGTAAACAACCCCGACGGTCTGGCCTACTCCTGGTGCATCAGCCGTTATACCTTCGGTGCGGGCTCCTTCCGCATCGACTCCAGCCGCACCCTGGCCAACTACGGCGACGCGGAGATGCACATGATCGACGTGTGGAACAACTCTGAAAATGACACCGCCGACATTCTCCCCACTGCCCTTAGCCTTACCGCCGATGAGGCCGCAGCCTTCTCCGCCGGGTTCAGCGACATCCGCACCCATACCCAGCAGAACATTCTGGCCTTTATCACCGGCACCCGTCCCATCTCCGAGTTTGACGATTTCGTCAGCGAGATCCAGTCCATGGATCTGGACAGCTGCACCGAGATCCTCCAGACCGCAGTGGATCGGTACAACGAACGCTAATCAGTCTCCTAGGAATATGGAAGCCAGGGCAAGGGATCGGTAGTGATCCCCTGCCCTGGCGCTTTTTATATCTTCACGCTTTGATCAGGCGCTTTGTGAGGCGCTTCAGCCGCTGCCGGAGCCGCCCAGTCTCCCGGACCGGCTCTGCGGGGCTGTGGATCGACTGCTCCATAAAGCAGCTCTGGGAGCAGAAAGGCACAGCGCTGTGCTTCCGGCAGTAGGTGCCGTCCGGCAGCATCAGGCTGGCCTTGGCCGTATCCCGCAGCTGGGAATCCAGGATCCACCCCAGCTGCTCCCGCAGCTTCCGATCCTGCACCGGGCAGGCGATCTCCACCCTCCGGTTGAGATTCCGGGTCATGAGATCCGCGGAGGAGATGTACACCTGAGCGCTTTCGCCCCGGCCAGCACATCACTGGGAAAATGCACATAGAGATACAGCCGGGAAAAGGCGATCAGCGCCGCCTGGGGGATCGCCGCATAGCCAAACCGCCGATCCGTCTGGGTCAGAACTACCGCGCCGATCGCCGAGGCCATGGTGTGCCCCGAGGGAAAGGAATAATCCTTTGGTGACGTCACCAGCAGCCGGACGCTCTGATCCAGCCAGCAGGGCCGGGGACATGCGATGACGTTCTTCAGGAATACATTTCCCACCAGCACCCCTGCCGCCAGTCCGCCCAGCAGCAGGATGCCCTGCTTCCGATATTTCCTGGTACACAGCATCCCCCCGGCGGCCAGCAGCCAAACGGCTCCGCCATTCCCCAGCGCCGTGATCTTCGGCATGAGGAAATCCAGCGCGGGGCAGGCCAATACATTTTGGATCCAATGCAGGATACTCCAATCCAAACTCATAGTACGCTCTCTCCCTTGACCGTCCCATGGCCCCGCTGCTCCCGATGCTCCATGGCCTTTTTCAGCCCCTCCAGAGCCAGCAGCACCGCTATGCCCAGCAGAAACGCCGGGAGCTGGAACGTTGTGATATCCATAGGCGGCAGCGGCACATCCAGGCTGCCGGGGCCGTTTACAATGGCAAAAAGGGAGCCCAGCATCAGTCCTAAGATCAGCCAGGCCATTCCGCCGCGGTATGCCTGCAGGGCTGTACGGATGGCGCGGATGGAAAGGGCAATGCCCGCCAGGATCCCAAGGCCCAGGGCGCAGAGTCCCGGCACCACGTTTAGATGAAGCCCCAGGAGGCTGCGAACTGCCTGGATGGTGGGGAGATACACCCCCGCGATCAGCAGGATGGAGGAGCCGGAGATCACCGGCAGCACCATGGCCACATAATGGCTACCGCCCCGGAGAGAAACAGATAGTTCCCCTGCAGAGGCGTCAGCTGGGCATAGTTCACGCTGCCCAGCGCACCCGTTCTAGTTCTCAGCATGGTCAGCCCCACCACAATGGCAACCCCCAGCAGCAGAAACAATCCATGGACCAGGGGCCGCTGCTTTAGCGTCTCCCGCTCTGCCAGCACCACAAAGGGAATGGAGCAGACCGTCAGCCCCAGAAACAGGGAACTCATAAAATAGATATTTTTCGCGAACAGCCCGGACAGCAACGCCACGCAGGCGATCATGCCGGTGCCCCAGCCAAGGCCCAGCTTCATAAGATACCCGAGCGCCGCCCTTCGCTCCCGGCCCTTTCCCCGAACCAGGTTATGGAGCGCATCCAGAAACCGCTCGTAGAAGCCCAGAATAAACGCGATGGTACCCCCGGACACCCTGGGGACGCTGTCAGCCAGCGCCATGCAAAAGCCGTAAAATGCCGTTATCAACATCAGTCTTCCTACTTTCTATGAAACATCACCTGGGCGGTGGAACGCACCGCCGGTGCTCCCAGCAACAGGAGGACCAAAAGTCCCGCCGCCTGGACGATATGCCATCCAGGCCAGCCTCCCAAGATGAACCCGGTCTGAACCGTCAGCGTTCCAATGCCCGCCGCCAGCTTTCCCGCAGAGAACGGAAAGGGCAGCAGCCCTCTGGCGCTGACCGTCCGGATCAGGAATACCGCCAGACAGCTTACAAAGGTAGCCACCGCGGCGCCCTGGATCCCCAGCATCGGGATCAGCCAAAGGTTCAGCACGATATTGGTTCCAGCCCCCGCCAGGGACGTCCAGAAGG
>CAKTEB010000003.1 GCA_934546685.1 uncultured Oscillospiraceae bacterium | reverse complement strand
GGGCTACACCATGGTCTACGGTATCGCTAAGATGCTGAACTTCGCCCACGGCGACGTAATCATGGTTGGCGCTTATATCTGCTTCTGCTCTATGAGCTATCTGAATCTGCCTCCGGTGGTGGGCGTCATTCTGGCAATTGTGGTTTGTACCCTGCTGGGCATTGTCATCGAGCGACTGGCCTACAAGCCTCTCCGGTCTGCTCCGTCCCTGGCGGTGCTGATTACCGCCATCGGCGTCAGCTACTTCCTCCAGAACGCGGCGCTGCTGATCTGGAAGTCCGATCCCAAGGTCTTTACCTCTGTCATTGATCTGCCCTCTCTGGAGCTGGCCGGCGGTCAGCTGACCATCAGCGCCGTGACCATCGTGACCGTGCTGGCCTGCATCGTTATCATGGTGGCCCTGACCCTGTTCACCGGCAAGACCAAGATGGGCAAGGCCATGCGGGCTGTGTCCGAGGATAAGGGTGCGGCTCAGCTCATGGGTATCAACGTCAACAGCACCATCTCCGTGACCTTCGCTATCGGCTCCGGTCTGGCGGCCATCGCAGGCGTGCTGCTCTGCTCCGCCTATCCCACTCTGATGCCTACCACCGGCTCTATGCCCGGCATCAAGGCATTCACCGCCGCAGTTCTGGGTGGCATCGGCTCCATCCCCGGCGCTATGCTGGGCGGCATCCTGCTGGGCGTCATCGAGATCTTCGCCAAGGCCTATATCTCCACCCAGCTCAGCGACGCCATTGTATTTGCAGTATTGATTATCGTTCTGCTCATTAAGCCTGCGGGCCTGCTGGGCAAGAAAATCCGTGAGAAAGTGTGAGGTGGTTGACATGAAAAAACTCAGTAAAACCACCCGCAGCAATGTGATTACCTATGGCATTGTGATTGTGGCCTTTGTAATCATGCAGATTCTCTCTACGGGCGGACATATTTCCAACTCCCTGTCGGGCCAGCTGGTGCCCATCTGCGTGTACATTTGCATGGCCGTGAGCCTGAACCTCACCGTCGGCATCCTGGGCGAACTGAGCCTGGGCCACGCGGGCTTTATGAGCGTGGGTGCGTTTTCCGGCGTGGTGCTGGCTATGAGCATCCAGGACGCAGTTCCCAGCGGCCCGGTGCGTTTGCTGCTTGCCATCATCGTGGGCGGCATTATGGCGGCCATTGCGGGCATCATCGTCGGCGTGCCGGTGCTTCGCCTCCAGGGTGACTACCTGGCTATCGTGACCCTGGCCTTCGGTGAGATTATCAAGAACATTCTCAACAACATTTATGTGGGCGTGGACGCTTCCGGCCTCCACTTCAGCGTGAAGAGCACCGATGCGCTGAATATGGTGAACGGCAAGGTGCTGATCAATGGTCCCATGGGCGCTACCGGCGTTACGAAGCTGTCAACCTTTGTGGCGGGCTTTATCCTGGTGCTGGTGGTCTTGACTGTGACCCTGAACCTGATCCGCAGCCGCTCCGGCCGCGCCATTATGGCGATCCGGGATAACCGCATCGCCGCTGAGTCTGTGGGCATCAACATCACGAAGTATAAGCTCATGGCTTTTGTGACCTCCGCGGCTCTGGCCGGTATGGCTGGTGCGCTGTACGCCATGAACTATTCCACCATCGTTCCCAAGAAGTTCGACTTCAATACCTCTATTCTGATCCTGGTGTTCGTGGTGCTGGGCGGCATGGGCAACATCCGGGGCAGCGTCATCGCGGCTACTGTGCTGACCATTCTGCCCGAGGCACTGCGTGCGATGAACGATTACCGTATGCTGATCTACGCCATCGTACTGATCCTGGTCATGCTGGTCACCAACAACCCCACCCTGAAGAGCGGCTGGGAGCGCGTCAAGAGCACCCTGAAATTCTGGCAGAAGAAGCCTGCGGAAGCCACGGAAGGAGGCGGCACAGATGAGTAAGATGGTTCCTGTCCCCAGCGACAGCATTATCCCCGAGCGCGATATCGACAAGACCCCCGTGCTGGAGGCCAAGCATCTGGGCATCGACTTTGGCGGCCTGACCGCCGTAGACGACTTCAACCTGACCGTTGGCCGCACGGAGATCGCGGGGCTCATCGGCCCCAACGGCGCTGGAAAAACCACGGTGTTCAACCTGCTCACCAAGGTCTATCAGCCCACCCGAGGCACAATTCTTCTGGACGGCAAGGAGACCCACGGCATGAACACCGTTCAGGTGAACAAGGCCGGCATTGCCCGTACCTTCCAGAATATCCGCCTGTTTACGGATCTGACCGTGGAGGAGAACGTCAAGATCGGCCTCCACAACAATATGAAGGGCAATATGCTCTCCGATATCCTCCGGCTCCCCGGCTACTGGAAGAGCGAAAAGCGGGCCCACGAGCGCGCCATGGAGCTTCTGAGCATCTTTGATATGCAGGACCTCAAGGATCACAAGGCTGGATCCCTGCCCTACGGCGCCCAGCGCCGTCTGGAGATCGTTCGGGCCCTGGCTACCAACCCCTGCCTGCTGCTTCTGGACGAGCCCGCCGCCGGTATGAACCCCTCGGAGACCGCAGAGCTCATGGAGAACATCCGGAAGATCCGGGACACCTTCCACATCGCCATTATGCTCATCGAGCACGACATGAATCTGGTCATGGGCATCTGCGAGGGCATCGCCGTTTTGAACTACGGCAAGATCATCGCCAAGGGCACCCCGGAAGAGATCCAGGCCAATCCCCAGGTCATTGAGGCATACCTGGGCAAGAAGAAGGAGGGCTAAGTCATGAGTCTGCTGAAGGTGGAGGATCTCCACGTTTATTATGGCAGCATCCATGCCATCAAGGGCATCTCCTTCCAGGTGGAGGAAGGGGAAATCGTGACCCTGATCGGCGCCAACGGCGCTGGAAAATCCACTACCCTGAACACAGTCTCCGGCCTCCTGAAGCCCAGAAGCGGCATTGTGGAGTTCGAGGGCAAGAACATCATCAATGTACCTGCCCACAAGGTCGTGTCCCACGGCATGGCTCTGTGCCCGGAGGGACGCCGGGTGTTCCTGCAGATGACCGTTCAGGAGAACCTGGAGATGGGCGGCTATACCCGGAATCAGAGCGAAATCGCCGATTCCATTGAGGACGTCTATCAGCGGTTCCCCCGGCTCAAGGAGCGCTATAAGCAGACTGCCGGCACCCTGTCCGGCGGCGAGCAGCAGATGCTGGCCATGGGGCGCGCTATGATGAGCAAGCCCAAGCTGCTGATGCTGGACGAGCCCTCCATGGGCCTGGCCCCTATTCTGGTGGAGCAGATCTTTGACATCATCAAGGAGCTTCACAAGGCCGGCACCACCATCCTTTTGGTGGAGCAGAACGCCCAGGTGGCCCTGTCCATTGCAGACCGGGCCTATGTGCTGGAGACCGGTACGATCTCCATGAGCGGCGACGCCAAGGAGCTGCTCAGCGATCCCAGAGTGCAGAAGGCATACCTGGGAGGTTAACGAAATCCAAAGGGCGGAAACGTATTCGCGTTTTCGCCCTTTCTATGTCATGAGGTGAGACGATGGGAATATTTGATGGGGTGCTGCTGGCTTCGGATTTTGACGATACCCTAGTGGATCGGAAGAAGCAGGTGCCGGAGCGTACCCGGCGGGCTCTGGAATTTTTTACGGCGGAGGGCGGACGGTTTACACTGGCCTCCGGACGGGGGCTGGAATCCGTGCGGCAGCAGGTGCCGGGACTGCCGGTGAACGCCCCGGTAATCGTGGCCAACGGCACACAGATCTATGATTTGCAGGAGGAGAAGCTGCTGTTCGAGGCAAAATTCCAGGAGACGGCCAGGGCAGATATCGCCGCGGTGCTGGAGGCCTTTCCGATCTCTGCGGTGGAGATCTTTGGAGGCGGCAGCCTCTGCTGTGTGCGGCCCAATGCGGTCACCTGGGAGCATCTGCGGATCACGGGACAGCACGCCAAGGAGTGTACCCTGGAGGAGATCCCGGATCCCTGGGTCTACGGAAAGCTGGAGGCGGATCACGAGACCTTGGTGGAGATGCAGAAGTGGCTGGAGGGCCACTGCCCGGGCCGCTATGGGGCGTTCTTCTCCCATCCCATGCTGCTGGAGCTGACACCCGGGGATACCAACAAGGGTACCGGCGTTCTACAGCTGGCGGAGCTTTTGGGCATCGATCGGGCTCACGTCTACTGTGCCGGAGACAACGAAAACGATCTTGCCATGCTGGAGGCCGCCGCGGTGGGATTCACCCCGGAAAACAGTACCCAGAAGGCCATGGACACGGCGGACGTGATCGTCTGCGACTGCGACCAGGGGGCCATTGCGGACGTAGTGGAATACCTGGAACAGAACTATCGGGCATAAAAATGTGCGGCGCTCCAACCGGAACGCCGCACTTGCTATACATATTCACTTGGAAGCGGCGCCCGCGGGATCCACGCCGCTGACCTCCAGCAGCGTGTTTCCCAGCCGGGAAACAGTCTCCCGGTCAAAGGTTTGCCCCAGAAAGAACTCCAGGGCATAGATGGCTTGATAGACCAGCATTCCAATGCCGTTATAGGCCCGGTGCCCGGTGCGCCGGGCCTCCTCCATAAAGGGCGTCAGCTGGGGGGCGTAGATACAGTCCATGCAGACAGCGCCGGACTTCAGGGCGCTGAGATCGGGGATCCCGCTGCCGCCCACACCGGCCATGCCCACGGGCAGGGTGCTCACCAGAATATCCGTCTGTGGCAGCGCCTGGGCTACGTCGGAAAGGCAGATGGCCTCCATGGCAGCCTCGCCCTGGCACAGCGTCTGGGCCTTTTCTAGCGTCCGATTGGCCACAATGACCTTGGCTGCGCCAGAATCCACCGCTGTCATGGCAATGGATTTTGCGGCCCCGCCGGCCCCCAGTATGGTGACAATCTGACCGGGAAAATCCGCGCCGCAGTCCTGGAGCGAACGCCGGAAGCCAATGCCGTCAGTGGAGTGGCCCTCCAGCATCCCGTCCAGGATCCGCACGGAGTTTACCGATCCGCACCGCTGGGCCTCCTGGGTCATGGCGGAGAGATAGGGGAGAATGTGCTCCTTATGAGGCATGGTCAGGTTGAAGCCGCGGATGCCGATGGCCTTTGCGGCGGACACGAAATCCCCGAGGTTTTCGGCCTTTACATGCACAGCCAAATAGATATAGTCCTCGCCCAGCTCTGAGAGCATGGTGTTTTGCAGCAGAGGAGAGAGGCTGTGCCCAATGGGATCGCCGATGACGCACAGAAGCCCAGAGCTGTTTTCGTAGTTAATCCTCATGGCTTGCCAGCTTCTCGATGAGATAGCCCATGGCGGCCACATAGCCGAACTGGCCCAGGCCGCAGATCTGGCCGTCGCAGCCAGCGGCGGTGACGGACTTATGCCGGAACTCCTCCCGCTTGTGGATGTTGGAGATGTGCACCTCCACCGCGGGCAGATCCACGGCCTTCAGGGCGTCCAGGATCGCATAGCTGTAATGGGTGTAGGCGCCGGGGTTGATGATAATGCCGTCAAAGGCCCCCTTGGCCTTCTGGATGGCGTCAATGATCGCGCCCTCGTGGTTGCTCTGGAGGCATTCCACCTCCACATTCATGCTGGCGGCAGACTCCCGGATCCGAGATACCAGGGCGTCATAGCCGCTCTTGCCGTAGATCTCCGGCTCCCGGGAACCCAGCAGGTTTAGGTTGGGGCCGTTGATGACCAAAAATTTCATAGCGATTCCTCCAGTTTGTCTAGGATCTCCGCCACGGTGGCCTCCGGGCTGGAGAAGTCTTCAATGATGATGTGGGCAAAGGCCCGATAGATGGGCTCTCGCTGGGTATAGCGCTGAAGAAAGGCCTCCCGGCCCTGCTGGCCCAGGGGCCTGCCGGACATATCCGCGGTGTCGTAGATCTCCCCGGGATCCCGGCGGAGAAAGACGACAATACCGGCATTTCTCAAAGCCTCCCGGTTCTCCTTCCGCAGGGGGAGTCCGCCGCCAGTGGCGATGATGAGGCCATCCCTTTGGCCGAGATCCCTGGCGGCCTGGGTCTCCAGATCTCGCATAGCCTCCTCACCCTGCTGGGCAAAGAGCTCTGAAATCGTCATCCCCGCCATGGTCTCCACTAATTCGTCGGTATCCACCACCGGGCGATTTAGCTTTTTACCCAGCAGCTGAGCGCAGGTGGTTTTCCCGCAGCCCATCATGCCGCATAATACGATGTTCTTCATGGCCTACTCCAAATTGCTCTTGAAGTTGCCCAGAAGCCGGAAGTCACCGGCGGTCTGGCACAGCTCATGGAGAATGCCGTCCATCCCCGGTGCAAGCAGGCTGCCGGTGAACTCCAGGAAGAACATATACTCCCAGGTGCGACCCTGAATGGGCCGGGACTCCAGCTTCACCATGTTGAGGCCGTTTACCGCGAAGATGGTCAGGATCTCGTGGAGGCAGCCGGACTCATGGGGCACCGTGACCACAGTGCTGATCTTGTCGGCCCCGTCCCGTAGCTCCATATAGGGGGAGACCACCACGAACCGGGTGGTATTGATGTCGCTGTAGTTGACCCCAGTGACGAGAATGTCGAGGCCGTAGATCTCCGCTGCCCGGGCGGAGCAGATGGCGGCCTTGGTGATATCCCCGGACTCCGCCACATATTTGGCGCTGCCCGCGGTATCGGCCAGGGGCGTCTGGATCCAGTCCGGGTGGGTGTTCAGAAACTTCTCCGACTGGAACAGACCCTGCTCATGGCTGTAGACATGGGTGATGGTGTCCAACGTGGCCCCGTGGGGGGCCATGAGACAGTGCTCCACCCGAACCGTGGTCTCGCCAACCAGGCAGAATTCATACTGGGAGAGCAGGTCGTAGATCTGGCGGATGGCGCCGGTGGAGGTGTTTTCAATGGGCACTACGCCGTAGTCCGCACGGCCCTCCTTGATGGCCACAAATACGTCCTCAAATTGGGTCAGGCCCTCCGGCTGAATGTCCGGCCCAAAGAAATTGTGGGCGGCCTGCTCACTGTAGGCCCCGGGGCAGCCCTGATAGACCACTCTGGGATGCTCGAGGGGCTCCCGGCGCTGCTCATAGGCTCGCTGGAACCGGGCAAAGTTGGGCTCCTGAGCGCCCTCCCGGACAATCTCCCGCTGCTGACGGCGGGAAATGCCCATGATGGTCTCATAGAGCAGGGTCACGCCGGTCTTGAGGCCGGGATCCGATACCAAGGCGGCCTTTCCGGCCAGCACCTGACGCTCCCGCCCCGCGTCCAGCACCGGGATCCCCTGGGCCTGCTTATATTCGCCCACCTGGCGGGTCACGTTCATGCGGCGCTCGAAGAGATGGACGATCTGGTTGTCGATCTCGTCGATGGCGCCGCGCATTTTATCCAGCTCACTCATGTGGATCGCCTTCTTCCTGTGTCTTTAGCAGCCGGAGCGCGGCCAGGGCTGCGGCGGCCTCTACCACCGGCACGGCACGATGAACGATGCAGGGATCGTGACGGCCCTGAATCTCGATGGTGGCGGCCTCGCCGGTGAGCATATTGATGGTGTTCTGGGGCTGGGCAATGGAGGGGGTAGGCTTTACGGCTACCCGGAACAGGATGGGCATGCCCGTGGTGATGCCCCCTAGAATGCCGCCGTTGTGATTGGTGGCGGTGGCGGCTTTTCCGTCCTGGGCTGTCCAGGCGTCGTTGGCCGCACTGCCCCGCATGCGGCCCAGTCCAAAGCCGTCGCCGAATTCCAGACCCTTGATGGCGGGGATGGCGAAGAGCTGCCGTGCGAATTCTGTCTCGGCGTTCCGATCAAAGTCCGGGGCTCCTAATCCCAGAGGCAGACCGGTGACCACGCATTCAATGGTGCCGCCGACGGAATCCAGGGCCTCCCGGGCCTCTAAAATCAGCGCCTGCATGTTTTCTCCCTGCGTGTCATCCAGCGTGGGGAAGGGCTTTTGGGCGCACTGTGCCAGAGCATCCAAATCCGGAGAGACCGGATCGATGGGCTGATCGGAGATGTCTCCTATGGAGGCAATGTGGGCCGCCGCGGTGACGCCTCTCTCCCGGAGGATCAGCTTTGCTACCGCACCGGCGGCCACCAGGGGCGCGGTGAGCCGCCCGGAGAAATGGCCGCCGCCCCGATAGTCGTTAAAGCCGTCGTACCGGACAAAGCCCGTGAGATCCGCGTGACCGGGCCGGGCCAGGTAGCGGATGGCGGCGTAGTCCTTCGAGTGCTGATCGCCGTTGCGGATCATCATGCACAGGGGCGTGCCGGTGGTCTTGCCGTCAAATACGCCGGAGAGCACCTCCACCTGATCCTTTTCCTTCCGGGAAGTGGACAGGGGACTGTTTCCAGTGGCCCGACGGCGGAGCTCCGAGGCGATGAAGTCCATATCCATAGAGATGCCGGAGGGTACGTCCTCCAGCACCACGCCGATGGCGGGGCCATGGCTTTCGCCGAAGATGGTGTAATTCAAGGCTGCACCTCCTGAATCATGCCGCCCAGGCGGCAGTAGTCGGCCCAAAAGGCCGGGTAGGATTTCCGCACGCTCTCTGCTCCGGTGAGGGTGATGGGATGACGGCAGACTGTGGCGGCCATGGCGGCCATCATGGCGATCCGATGGTCGTTCCAGCTGCTGACCTCGGCCCCGCCCTCCAGGGCGGAGACTCCGTGGATGGTCAGAGAATCCGGATGCTCCTCAATCTGCGCACCCAGGGCCGTCAGCACGGCGGTGACAGAGGCCAGCCGGTCGCTTTCCTTGAGCCGGAGCCGGGCGGCCCCGGAGATCACCGTGGTCTCGCCGTCCCGCAGCGCGGCCCGCAGGGCCAGGGGCGGCACCAGATCCGGGCAGTCCCGGACGTCCAGTTCTACAGCTCCGGGCTGGGACAGCTTTTCCATATAGTCCACTACCACCCGGTCACCTTGGACGCTCTGAGGATCCATGCCCGTGACGGTCAGGGGATTGCCGATGCCCGCAGCGGCATAAAAGAAGCCGGATTGGGAATAGTCGGGCTCTACAGGGCCGCTGTAGGGCACATAGCGCTGGCCGCCGGGAATGTGCCAGCCCTGGGCTGCGGGAACGGCCTGAATGCCGAAATGCCGAAGGGCGTCCATGGTCAGGGCCACATAGCTTTCGGATTCCAGGGGGGTGGTCAGCTGGATCTCACTGTCTCCGTCCAGCAGGGGCAGGGCGTAGAGCAGACCGGTGATGAACTGGCTGGATACGTTGCCCGGAAGCCGGTAGATCCCGGGGGTTAGGGTGCCCGTTACGGTGAGCAGATCCCCGTCCAGCTGATAGTCGATGCCCTTTTCATTGAAGATCTCAAAGTAAGGGGTCTGGGGCCGCTGCATGAGCCGCCCGTGACCGCGGAAGGTGACATCCCCGGTAAGGGCCAGGGCGATGGGGATCAGGAAACGCAGGGTGGAGCCGGATTCTCCGCAGTCCAAAATCTGACCCTTGGGGGCGGAGGTGCCGGCGCAGCCGATGAGCTGCACCGTATCCGGGCCCGTCCACTGGGCTCTGGCCCCCAGGGCCGCCATGCAGCCCAGGGTGGCGGTGATATCCTGGCTGTTCGATACAGCGGTCAGGGTGCTTTCGCCGTCCGCCAGCGCATTTCCCATGATCAGCCGGTGGGCAACGCTTTTGGAGGTCGGCGGCGTGATGGAGCCAGAAAGCCGGTGCGGGGTGATCTGGAGCTTCATAGACAGCACTCCTTTACCAGCCCCAGCAGCTGAGACTGGGGCATTTTTACGGCCTTGGCCTGGCCAATCTCCGTGAGAGCGATGAGGTGGATGTCCTTGCCCTGGCTCTTTTTGTCCTTGACCAGGGTGGACTCGTATTCCTCATAGGGGGCGGAGATGACGGTGGGGAGATCATAGCACCGGAGCAGGTCTGTGATCTCACTCTCGGTGGAGTCGGGGGTGATGCCCAGCCGTGCGCCGATCCGGGCGGCGGCCACCATTCCGGCGGCCACGGCCTCGCCGTGGGTGTAGGTCTCGTAGTGATAGGCCTTTTCGTAGACATGGCCCAGGGTGTGGCCGAAGTTCAGGAGCATCCGAAGGCCGGTGTCGTGCTCATCCTGTTCTACCACCTGGCGCTTGATGTCGCAGCAGCGGAGGGTGATGTCCTCGATGCGGGCCATGATGCCCTGGCGGTTTTTCAGCTGGGCGAGCTGATCGAACAGCCCCCGGTCCCAGATGCAGCCGTACTTGATGACCTCGGCCATACCGTCGGAGAATACCCGCTCCGGCAGGGTGCGGAGGCAGCCGGGATCCATCAGCACCATCTTCGGCTGATAGAAGGCCCCGGCCAGGTTCTTTCCGGCCTTCAGATCTACGGCCACCTTGCCGCCCACAGAGGAATCCACCTGAGCCAGCAGTGTCGTGGGGATCTGAACAAAGTCTACGCCCCGAAGAATGGTGGCGGCGGCAAAGCCCGCAAGATCGCCTACCACGCCGCCGCCCAGGGCGATGACCGCGTCGGAGCGGGTGAGGCCCACGTCCATAAGCTGTTCCCAAAGCTCTGCCAGCACTTCCGGGCATTTGCTGGTCTCTCCGGCGGGGATCTCCAGCAGGGCCGCCTGGAAGCCCGCCAGATGGAGGCTCCGGGCTAGCCGTGCGGCGTACAGGGGCTCCACATTGCTGTCGGTGACGATGGCGGCCAGCTTGCCCTTTAGAATGGGCCGCAGCAGGCTCCCGGCCCGGTCCAGCAGCCCGGGCTCCGAGACGATATCGTATTCCCGCCCGGGGATATTTACATGCAGGGTTTTCATACGGTCTTCCCCATGAACTGGGCCAGGGCGTTGGCCTTCTTCATGAGATCGTCAAACTGGCCCGGAGTCAGGCTCTGCTTGCCGTCGCACTTGGCGTGGGGAGGATCGTTGTGGACCTCCACGATGATGCCGTCGGCGCCGGCGGCAATGGCGGCCATGGTCAGGGGCTCCACCAGCCATGCCGCGCCGCCGGAGTGGCTGGGATCGATGATGATGGGCAGGTGGGTCATCTTCCGCAGACAGGGGATGGCGCTGACGTCCAGGGTGTTCCGGGTGTAGCTCTCGAAGGTGCGGATGCCCCGCTCGCAGAGGATCACGTTCTCATTGCCCTCGGACATGATGTACTCGGCGGACATGATCCACTCCTCGTAGGTGTTGGCCAGGCCCCGCTTCAGCAGTACGGGCTTGGACATCTTGCCTACCTCCTTGAGAAGGTCAAAGTTCTGCATATTCCGGGCGCCGATCTGCACCAGATCCACGGTGTTCTCGAAGATCTCGCAGTATTTGGGGCTCATGATCTCGGTGACAATGGGCAGGCCCGTGGCCTTCTTGGCCTTCAGCAGCAGCTCCAGACCCTGGACGCCCATGCCCTGGAAGGAGTAGGGGGAGGTGCGGGGCTTGAACGCGCCGCCACGCATGAGCTTCGCGCCGCTGGCCTTCACGTCCTTGGCCACCTCGACGATCTGGGCCTCGTTCTCCACGGAGCAGGGGCCGGCGATGACGGTGAAGTGGCCGTTGCCGATCTTGGCTCCGCCGATCTCCACCACGGTGTCGGCGGGATGGAACTTCCGGTTGGCCTTCTTATAGGGCTCCTGGACCCGCATGACCCGCTCCACGCCCTCATGGAGCATGAGATCGTCGGCGTCTAAATTGGTGGTGTCGCCCACCAGCCCCAGAATGGAGCAGCCTACGCCGTTGGTGATGCCGACCTTGAGGCCCTTGACCTCCAGCTCATGGGCCAGCGCGTCGATGCGCTCCTGGGTGGTGCCGGGCTTCATAATAATGACCATAGTTGATTCCCCTTTATTTCAGATGTCGTATTGACAGAACAAAAAATACGCCCTCCGACTGAATCCAACGTTCAGCAGGAGCGCGCAGCATAGTAGCTTCCCGGAAGGTTATGATCCAATCTAAATACGACAAATGCCCGCTCCCCAAAAGGAGCAGGTAAACAGGCCGTAAAATCGATTGGACGAAATAGGCATAACGTTACCTCGCGACAGAAAACTTATCTTCATTATAGCATGGTTCCCGGGAATTTCAACACTTTTTTCAGTCAAAGCGGCGGCTTTTCACCCTTTTAACAGATTTTACACAGAGGGCCCGTCGGAAACTGTGAAAAATTATAAGAAAATTACAAAAGACGCATTGACAGGGGTGGGAAAACGTGATAGGATGATAATGTAATAAACGTATGGAACAAGTGAAACAAGTTCGAGCCGATCTGTGCGTATATCCGGAGGAAAAAGCGCATACACTATATCTTGTTTTCCTTCGGTGATCTGATAATAGAGGAAAGAGACGTCGTTTAGGAGGTAATCTTATGGCAATCAAGGTTGGTATCAATGGATTTGGCCGCATCGGCCGTATGACGTTCCGGGCCAGTGTCAGCTTCCCGGAGATAGAGATCGTGGGCATCAATGACCTGTGTGATCCCGAGTATCTGGCTTACATGCTGAAATATGACACCATGCACGGCCGGTTCCAGGGGGAGGTCTCCAGCACCGACCACAGCATTATCGTAAATGGCCGGGAGACCCCGGTGTTCGCGGAGCGGGATCCCGCCAACATTCCCTGGGCCCAGGTGGGCGCGGACTATGTGGTGGAGGCCACCGGCCTGTTCCTCACCAAGGAGAAGGCCAAGGGCCATCTGGCCGCAGGCGCCAAGCATGTGGTCATGTCCGCTCCCTCCAAGGATGACACCCCCATGTTTGTCATGGGCGTGAACCAGGATCAGTACACCAGCGATATGCAGTTTGTTTCCAACGCCTCCTGTACTACCAACTGCCTAGCTCCCGTGGCCAAGGTGTTGAACGATCACTTCGGCATCGTGGACGGTCTCATGACCACTGTACACTCCGTCACCGCCACCCAGAAGACCGTGGACGGTCCCTCTATGAAGGATTGGCGGGGCGGCCGGGCAGCCACCGGCAATATCATCCCCTCCACCACCGGCGCGGCCAAGGCCGTGGGCAAGGTCATTCCTGAGCTCAGCGGCAAGCTCACCGGCATGAGCCTCCGAGTTCCCACCCTGGATGTCTCCGTGGTGGATCTCACCGTGAACCTCAAAAAGGCAGCCACCTATGAGGAGATCAGCCAGGCGATGAAGGAGGCCTCTGAGGGCGAGCTCAAGGGAATCCTGGGCTATACCGACGAGGCCGTAGTGTCCTCCGACTTCCTGGGGGATCCCAGAACCTCCATCTTCGACGCCAAGGCAGGCATTGCCCTCACCGACACCTTTGTGAAGGTGGTTGCATGGTATGATAATGAGATGGGCTATTCCCATAAGATTCTGGAGCTCATCCGGCATATGGCGGATGTGGATGCGAAGTAACTCATAAATAGTTAAGGCCCGGGCCGATCATCGGCCCGGGCCTTTTGCGCAAGATTTTGATATTTTTTAGCGGGATATTGGTATACAGCCAAATGAAAAGAAGATATACTGATATTCAGAATTGAGGTCAGCCCCCGATATGGGTTTGCCGATACCGAAGGGGCGTGAGCCCTGTGGCCTGGCGGAACTGGCTGATAAAATAGCTGGTGGTGCTGAAGCCGCACTCATAGGCGATCTGGCTGATGGAACGGGCGGGATCCTGGAGCAGGGCTGCGCTGCGCTGGATGCGAACCTGACGGATGTAGTCCGTGAGCGTACAGTGCATGATGCTTTTGAACCGCCGGGAAAATTCGCTGGGGCTGAGGTTCGCCAAAACGGCGCACTGGGAGAGGGTCAGCTTCTCGGCGTAGCGGCTGTGGATAAATTCCAGCACACTGCGGAGCTGGGTGAAATCCTCAGAGGCGGCGGAGCCATGGGTGCTTCCCTGGGACAGTACCACCTGGAGCAGCGCCATCAGCAGCCCTGCGGCGGCCAGCTGATAGCCTGGGGGCGTTTCCTCAGAGAACTGGCGTACCTGTCGGAGCAGGTCGAGCCCACGCTGAGAGCCATCGTCCGTTCCGGTCAGCGGCAGATAGGGCAGTGCTGGATCTGCGGACAGCGGCGTTACCAGATCCATGTCCAGCAGGCTGCCGGGAAAGCCGCTCAGCAGTGAGGGCAGCACATCGATGCAGCAATAGGCGGCCTCCGGGCACAGGGGCCGGGCCATATGGAGAATATTGCTGTTGATAAACAGTCCCTGACCGGCCTCCAGCCGAAGCTGTTGCCGCTGGACATAGAATTCCACAGCGCCCGCCGTCACCAGACAGAACTGAAACTCCTGGTGCCAGTGCCAGCTCACAAAGCCCAGCACATTTTTTCGCAGCAGGGTCTCGTAGACGGCCATGGGAAACGCAAAGGTGCCGTGGGCCGTGGTCTCACGGCCAGTGCTGTCGATGGGGATATCGTAGATCTGCATACTGTGCCTCCTGGGCCGCACGGGCCCAATCACATCATACTACTTTCATTTGCTGAAAGCAACTCCGCACAAGGGAGGAATTATGGACATTCTCAAAAATACATACGAGAGCCGGGGCGGGAAGGCGGACGTCAGCTGGCTGTCCCCGGAGACAGCAGCAAAGGCGCGGCGGTTCCACGAGACGGTGCCCGGTTACGCGCCCACAGCGCTGAAAAGTCTGCCCGATTTGGCCGACCAGTGCGGCGTAGGGGAGTTGCTGGTGAAGGATGAGTCTTCCCGTTTTGGACTTAAAGCCTTTAAGGGCCTGGGCGGCATTTATGCGCTGGGGCTGGAGGCGGCGAAGGTGCTGGGGATCCGGCAGCCAACCTTTGCGCAGCTGACCAAACCAGAGGCAAAAGAACAGCTGAAGCATACCGTGTTCGCCACCGCCACCGACGGCAACCACGGCAAGGGTGTGGCCTGGGCGGCGAATCTGCTGGGCTGTGAGGCCCGGGTCTATATGCCCGCGGGTTCCTCGCCCTTGCGGGCCCAGGCCATCCGGGACGCGGGACAGGCCCAGGTGACCGTTACCGACTGGAACTACGACGACACGGTAAATTACGTCAGCCGTCTGGCCCGGGAAAAGGGCTGGTGCCTGGTGCAGGACACCTCCTGGGCGGGCTATGAGGAGGTGCCCCGGCACATTATGCAGGGCTACACCACCATGGCGGAGGGGGCCCTGGAGGAGATGGGCGGAGAGATCCCCACCCATGTGTTCCTCCAGGCCGGTGTTGGGGCCATGGCGGGGGCGGTCACCGGCTATCTGGCGGCCAAATATGGAGACCGAATGCCGAAGATCGTCTATGTGGAGCCCTATGAGGCGGCCTGCATCTATGAATCTCTGACAGCCGGAGACGGCAGACCCCACACGGCCAAGGGAAACGGCGAGACCATTATGGCGGGCCTCAACTGCGGCTCCCCCTGCACCGTGGCCTGGCCCATCCTCCGGGACTACGGCAGCTTTGCCGTGGCCTGCGGAGATGAGACGGCCCGGCGGGGCATGCGGACGCTGGCCCGGCAGGGCATCGTCTCCGGGGAGTCCGGGGCCTCGGCCTTTGGGGCATTCCTGGAGCTGGCGGGGGCGCCTGCCTATCGGAAGGCTCTGGGCATCGACGAGCATTCCAGGATCCTGTTTTTCAGCACCGAGGGGGACACGGATCCGGAATCCTATCAAAGAATTGTATCTACCGACTAAGAAAGGGAGCATATCAGCATGGCAAATCTCATTGAAGCAGTACAAAAGGCGGTACAGATCCGCAGCTATTCCGACGAAGAGGGAAACATGGCGGAATACCTGTGTGACCTCATGAAGTCCCTGGGCTTTGACGAGGCGCACATCGACGAGACCGGCAACGTCATTGGCCGGGTGGGCCATGGGCCGAAGATCCTCCAGTTTGACGGGCACATGGATACGGTACGGGTGGAGGACGCGGAATATTGGCAGGTGCCGCCCTTCTCCGGAGACATTGTGGATGGGGCTATCTGGGGCCGGGGCTCCGTGGATATGAAGGGCGCGCTCATTACCGCTGCCTTTGCGGCGGCTCAGGCCAAAAAGGACGGGCTGCTGGAGGGCAAGACTGTCTATGTGACCGGTACGGTCTGTGAGGAATACTGCGACGGCGTAAACCTTCAGCACCTCTATAAGACCTGCTGCTGGAAGCCGGAGGCCTGCGTGATCTGCGAGCCCTGCAACAATGTCATTACCCTGGGACACAAGGGCAAGGCTCAGATCCTTATCACCACCAACGGTGTCTCCGCCCACGGCTCCGCTCCGGAGAAGGGCAAGAACGCCGTCTATGAGATGGCGGAGATCATCACCCGGGTGGATCAGCTCAATAAGGCCCTCATGGACAAGGGCGAGGGCGGCACCGTGGTGCTGTCGGATATCTCCTGCGTGGCGGCTTCCCTGAATGCCGTTCCCAGCTCCTGCAGCATTTATCTGGATCGGCGGCTGGGCCGGAAGGAGACCCTCCAGCAGGTCAAGGCGGAGATGGACGGGCTGATCGCCGGGAAGGACGCCCAGTGGACCGTTGGCACCCTGCGCCACACCTCCTGGAGAGGTGCGGAGCTCACCTATGAGCCCATGCACGATCCCTGGGAGATCAGCCCCGAGCATCCCCTGACCCAGGCCCTGCGGAGCGCCGTGGAGGACGTGACCGGGAAGCCTGTGACCGAATACGACTTCTGGGATTTTGGCACCAACGCCGTGACTCCCATCTCTCTGGGCATCCCCTGCGTGGGCTTTGGACCCGGCGAGTACAAGCTGGCCCACATGCGGGATGAGCACTGCGCTGTGGACAAGCTGGAGGAGGCCTGCAAGGTCTACGAGAAGCTGATCGAAAAGTTCTGATGAATCTTAAATCCGTGCTGTGGAGAAAATTCACGGCACGGATTTTTTATACAATTCCCACAACAGGCCTTGCGTTGTTACAAACGTATGGTATAATATAAGCGCAACAAGGAACGCAAGCTGCCGGATGAAAGAAGCCGGCAGGATACCATAGAATCGTGCCGAAGGGCAAGGAGGTCAGCCAATGCGCAAGACGAAGATCATCTGTACCATGGGCCCCGCCACCATGGATAAGGAAGTCCTGAAAAAGCTCTGTCAGGGGGGCATGAACGTAGCCCGCATGAATTTTTCCCACGGGGATCATGACAGCCATCTGGCACAAATGGACCTGCTGCAGGAGGTTCGGGAGCAGCTGGGCCTGCCCATTGCCGCCATGTGCGACACCAAGGGCCCGGAGATCCGCACCGGCCTGTTTGAGGGGGGCGGAGCGACTCTGGAGGCGGGCCGTAGCTTCACCCTTTACGGGAAGGAGCAGCTGGGCAGCGCCCAGGGCTGCTCCACCAGCTATCCCAATCTGGCCCGGGTGGTGGAGCCCGGCGTCCGTATCTGCATTGATGACGGCCTCATTGAGCTGATCGTCAAGGAGATCCGTGGAGACGATGTGATTTGCTGCGTGGCCAACGGCGGTGAGGTCAAGGATCGGAAGGGCATCAACCTCCCCGGCACTCCCGTGGATCTGCCGTTCCTGTCCCCCAAGGATCGGGCGGATATCCTCTTTGCGGTGGAAAACGGCTTTGACTTTATCGCGGCCTCCTTTACCCGTTCTGCCCAGGATATTCTGGACATCCGGAGCCTGCTGGAGCGGGTGGGGGCCGGCGGCATTGAGATCATTGCCAAGATCGAGAACCAGCAGGGCATCGACAACATCGACGAGATCATTGAGGCGGCGGACGGCATCATGGTGGCCCGGGGCGACCTGGGGGTCGAGGTGCCCAGCTATCAGGTGCCCATGCTCCAGAAGGAGATCATTGGCCGCTGCCGGAAGGCGGGGAAGAACGTTATCGTGGCGACTCAGATGCTGGATTCCATGATCCGCAATCCCCGGCCCACCCGGGCGGAGGTCAACGACGTGGCCCAGGCGGTATATGACGGAGCCAGCGCCGTGATGCTCTCCGGGGAGACGGCCTCCGGCAAATATCCTGTGGAGGCCTTAACCACCATGGCCTCCATCGCGGAGCATGTGGAGAGCAGCATCGACTACTGGAAGGGCTTCGAGGCCCAGAAAATCGTCCACAGCCGCAATGTGGGCCAGGCCATTTCCCGGGCCTGCTGCACCACAGCCATGGAGCTGGACGCCAAGGCCATCGTAACGGTCACCAACCGGGGCATCACCGCTAAGGCCGTGGCTAGAAACCGCCCGGGCTGCCCCATTCTGGCCCTGACGGTGGATGAGCGTACCCGGCGGCTTCTGAGCCTGGTCTGGGGCGTGGAAACGGCAGTGGCGCCGGTGGTGGATTCCACGGATAAGCTCCTGAACCTGGCCAGGACGAAGGCGTGGGAGCTGGGCTATGTTCATGAGGACGATCTGGCGGTGGTCACCGCGGGAATTCCCGTGGGGGTCAGCGGCTCCACGAACCTCATTAAGGTTCTGCGGTTCTGATAAAAAATGCGCCTCGTAATTTGTACTGGTTTCACAAAAATCATGGAGAAATTGATTTGAAAGTTGATATTTCCCACGAAAGGTGCTATGCTTAAAATGAAGATGGGCACATAGCTCCAAATTTTCAGATAAGGCGGTGTTCCTATGATTATCACAATTGGAAGACAGTTCGGCTCTGGCGGACGAGAGATCGGTGAGAAGGTAGCCAAGCGGCTGGGATACGCCTTCTATGACAAAGAGATCCTGACCATGGCGGCGGAGGAGAGCGGCTTTTCCCCGGCGGCAATGCAGCACTACGATGAAAAGCCCAGCGGCAGCCTCATCTACAGCCTGTACATGACCGGTGCGGCCACCAGCGACAATCTGCCCCTGAATCAGCAGCTGGCCTTCGCCCAGTTCAACATCATCCGGAAGGTCGCTCAGGCGGATAACTGCGTCATCGTTGGCCGGTGCGCGGACTACATCCTCCGGGAGAAGAAGAACCTCCTGACGGTATTCCTCCATGCGCCCATGCCCTACCGGTTGGAGCGGATCATGAAGGATCAGGCAATTACCAATCCCACTCTGGCGGAGAAGACCATCAAGAAGCAGGACAAGGCCCGGGCGGATTACTACAACTTCTTCACCCACAAAAAGTGGGGCGACGCTGGCAGCGCCATGCTGTCCATCGATACCTCCATTTTGGACAACGACGGCATTGCGGCGCTGATCGCGGATGCTGTGACCATGGTGGAGCGCAATAAGTAAATCACATATCAAAATGGCCGCCTCTGGGCGGCCATTTTTACGGATTGGGGAATTCTGACTGGGAATACGGGCGGATTTATGATATGCTGATAGAAACACATAGATGAAGGAGCATAGCATGGTAGTTTTATTTGATTTAGACGGCACCCTTACCGACTCCGGGGAGGGCATCACCAAATGCGCCCAGCTGGCGCTCCGGTACTTCGGAATCGAGGTGGAGGATCGGCGAATGCTCCGCTGCTTTGTAGGGCCGCCCCTGCGGGAGAGCTTCCCCAAATTCGGCGTGCCCCAGGACCAGGTGGAGAAAGCCATCGAGCTGTTCCGGAGCCGGTATCTCACGGTGGGAAAGTTTGAGAACGTCCCCTATCCGGGCATTGAGGACTTGTTAAAGGGACTCCGGACCCGGGGGCATCGGCTGTTTGTGGCCACCTCCAAGCCGGAGACCACAGCGGTGGAGGTGCTCCGGCATTTCGGTCTTTCCGGATATTTTGAGCGGATCTGCGGAGCCTCCATGGACAGCGGACGGGACAGCAAGGAGGCGGTGATTGCCTATCTCCTGGAGCTGGCCGGAGACCTGACGGATATGGTGATGGTGGGCGACACGGCCTTTGACGTCATCGGCGCGGCGGCCCATGGGATCCCAACTGTCGGCGTCAGCTGGGGCTACGGGGACGTGACGGAGATGCGGGAGGCCGGAGCCGCGGCCATTGCGGACAGCCCCCAGCAGCTCCTGCAGCTTCTGGAGACCGGAGCCTGGCGGAGGAGCGCATCGGAAGCGGCGGCTTCCAAATGATACGGAATTGCAACGGTTGATACCGTTTTGTTCTTGACATCAGGGCCGTTTGGACGGATACTAATGAGAGTTTGTCTGAAAGGAGCCCGGGCGCATATGCACAGAAGCACCAGCATAGAGTGTATGGATTGCGGACGCTGCGGCGGCTGCCCTATGGAGCTGGACATCCCCTATATTCTCTCCTGCCTTCGACGCATAGAGCGTGGAGAACCGGAAGCACTTGCGGAGCTGCGGACTTTGCCGGGAGATCAGCAGCCCAAGGGCTGCGTGGGCTGCGGCCACTGCGCGGAGCAGTGCCCCCGGCATATCGATATCCCCGGTTGTATGCTGCACCTGACGGAGCTTCTCGCGGCTCAGAGAGAGGCTGGATAATGGGCGGCTTACGTTGACTTTTCAGCAAAAAACCGTTACAATATTCTTTCATGAGACAATAAAAATCTAGAAGTAGGAATGATGATATGAAGCTGTTTGGCGATAAGCGCGAAGACCCCAATCAGGACGACGAGGAGCATCTTCCTGTGCCCAAGGACAAGTCCCGCCGCAAGCGGGGCCGGGACAGCGGCGAGGAGATCCAGGAGGAATACCTGGACGAGGGAGCCGAGGAGGAAGAGGACGCCGAGTACGAGGAATACGACGAGGACGAGGCCGAAGACTACGATGAAGACGACCAGGCGTATGACGAGGACGGCGAGGAGGAAGCCGACGAGGAATACGAGGACGAAGAATACGAGGACGAAGAATACGACGAGGACGAGGCTGACGAGGCGTACGAAGACGAGGAATACGACGAGGATGACGAAGAATATGAGGACGACGAGGAGGAAGAAGGCGGCAAGCGCCGGATGTCTACCAAGAAAAAAGTCCTCATCGGCATCATCATTGTGCTGGTAGTCCTGCTGGGAGCGGCGGCGCTGTTTGTGAACTACCTGCTGGATCTGGTGAATTACCAGTCGGCAGACAGCGACTTCTTTGCTAAGGCCACCAGCGAGGATATGCTCCCGGATGAAGTCGCGGACAACTCCTATCTGGAGGGGCTGGACGAGGCGGACAAGAAGGACGAGCTGGAGGCCACGGCCTCTGAGCTGGAGCAGTGGAACAATCACATCAAGGATGTGACCTCCGACAGCTCCACCTATGAGATCCCCATTTCTGACGATGTGTACAACATTCTGCTGATCGGCTCCGACACCCGACAGTCCGGCTCCGTGGGCCGGAGCGACGCCATGATCCTGGTGTCCATCAACCAGAAGACCGAGACCATCTACCTGACCTCCTTCCTGCGGGACTGCTATGTGAGCATCCCCGGTCACGGCAACACCCGGCTGAACCACGCCTTTGCCTACGGCGGCCCGGATCTGCTGGAGCAGACGCTGGAGCAGAACTTTAAGGTTCATGTGGATCGGTATGTGGCAGTGGATTTCTTCTCCTTTATGGACGTCATAGACACCCTGGGCGGCGTCTATATCAATGTCACCGATGATGAGCTGAAGGTCACCAACAGCTATATCTGGTCCATGAACAAGCTTATGGACGAGGATTGGAGCACCGATTACCTCTGGTCCTCCGGCTGGAAGCTCCTCAACGGCAAGCAGGCTCTGTGCTACGCCCGGAACCGCTACACCGGCAATGACTATGAGCGCACGGCCCGGCAGAGAACCATCATCAATCAGATCATCAGCGGATGCATGAACGCCTCTCCCGCCACTCTGGTGGATTTGGCTCAGGTGATTCTGCCCCAGGTGACCACGGATATGACGAAATCGGAGATCCTCTCCTACGCGGCCAATGTGGCGGCCTATCTGAACTACGATATCAAGCAGCAGCAGATCCCCACTTCCGGCACCTATTCCGGCGCCACCATCAGCGGCATGAGCGTTATCAGCCTGGATCTGGACGCCAACATCAAGGCCCTTCAGGAGACCATCTATGAGGGCACTGAGTACGGCGCAGACGCCGAAGACAGCGAATAAGATCTCCTAAAAGGATCACAACAAAGAGGGCTCCACTCGGTCGTGGAGCCCTCTTGCTATAGCTTGATCGAATAGAAGAAGCCCGGGGCTGGACGGATCTCAGCCCCGGGCATTTCTTATTCAGTTGCCTGCTCGCTGGTCTGCAGCTCGTAGGTGCAGAGGTAGAACAGGAAGGAGGTCATCTGATACCGGCTGATCCGGGTGGAGTAGTTCTCAAACAGCTCCGTGAGCTCCGAATCCTTGGTGGTGATGTTCTCCTGGTTCATCCACAGGAAGGCATGGACGGTCTCCTCAGAGAGACGTGGGTGATCGGCGATGGCGGTGCTCAGGGTGGCTTCCTCCACGGTGGTGTCGATGCCCATGTACTGGGCGAACCGCAGGATCAGCAGTCCGGCGGTGCGGTAGTCCACATCGTCGTCCCACAGGTCGTCGATGTCGCCGTCCTGGAGAATGCCGTTGGCCCAGGCCCAGCATACCGCGTCGTAGTACTTATTATCAGAGTTGAATTCATCGTTTTCATAGTTCTCCGGCAGGGCGTCCGCATTGGCGGCGGGCTTTCCGGCGATCCGGTAGAGCACATCGGTGAACTCACCTACCTCGGCCACGTTCCGGCCTCCGAAGGTGTCCTCGGAGATGGGATCCACATAGCCATTCCGGTACATATAGAGCACGCTGGCCTGGTTGAAGATGTTCTTGATATCCGTGAAGACCACAGTGTCCTCGATGCCGCCGGTGGAGCTCTTTCCAAACACGTGGCCGTAATAGTCATTGTTCAGAATGCCTGTGGACAGGGCAAATTTATTGGAGACATAGAGCCGGTAGTTGTCCAGGGTCTCGTCGCTGACCTCCAGCCCCTGCTGGGTGACGGTGACGGTCTCGGTGGCCGCGTCAAACCGGAAGGCCTTGGTGATAAAGGACTGATCCGACAGGATAGCCATATGGATGCCGTCGGAGAATATGTCGGTGCCCTCCAGCAGCCGGGAGTCATACTCCACGCCGAAGAGGTTCAGCAGGGTGGGCAGGATATCCGCAGTGGAGCAGTAATCGTTCACCTCGATGTTCTCCCGGAGGCCGGGCACGTAGCAGATGAAGGAGTTCCGATAGCGCTCGAAGGTGGTGTCGATCTCCTTGCCTGCCAGCTCGTTGTACTCCTCCTCGGTGAGGCCGTAGGGGTAGTGGTCATTGGTGAGGACGATGCAGGTCTTGTCGGCAACGCCGGCCTGCTCCAGACGATCCATCAGATACTCCAGCGCGTATTCCAGCTCCAGATTGCAGGCAATGTAGGCCTTGACTGTGTCGGAATAGGGGAGATCCTCCACCTTGTCCCGGTTCTTGGCGCTCATGGCATTCTCCCAGTTGTACTGATAATGGCCGCTGAAGGTCATATAGTAGGCGTGGAAGGGGGAGCCGCTGTTGATGTAGTCATCCACGGATGCCTGCATCATCTCCAGGTCGGAGGAGGGCCAGTCTACGGTGATGTTCAGGCCGGAGTCCGCCGCCTTGAAGGTATAGCCCATGTTGGCGTGGGTGACATTCCGATTGTAGAAGTCGCCGATGTAGTCGTGATAGGCCCAGGTTTGGTAGCCTTCGTTTTTCAGGGCGTTGCCTAGGCAGAAGGGCAGGTAGTTGTTGGAGGACACGTCAAAGCTGGACTGGGTCTTTGTCCGGGACATGTCCGGGTACAGGCCCATGTCCATGGTGTACTCACCGTTGGTGGTGACGCTCTGGAAGGTGCCATAGTAGTTGTTGAAGATGATGCCCGTATGGCTGAGCTTATAGAGGGTGGGGGTCAGTTCCTCGCTGATGAAGTAGGGGCAGAAGGACTCGGCGCAGATGGAGATCAGGTTGTAGTCCTTGAGCATGCCCGTGTAGTCGTTCTTCCGGGTGGGGGTCATGGTGTCGAAGAACTGATCCAGGCTCTTTAGCATCTCGTCATCGGTGGACTCCGCCAGAGCCTCGAAGTCGATGTCCATGGCGTTGTACTCCTGCTGGTTGTACTTCCGGCCAGGGGAGGTGCGGCCCATGGAGACGCTGCTGAGGCTGGAATCCTCCTGGCTCACGCCCAGAAGCGCATACCGGAGCTCCTGCTCGGTGGTGGCCAGCATGCCCACGTTCTTATAGCTGGTGTCCGTGGAGGTGTTGACGTTGGTGAGAATCTCATAGACCGAGAAGGTCTCACCGGCCCCGGAGTAGAGAAGGCCGCCCAGGATCAGACTCAGCACTGCCATCACGCCCACGGTGGTCAGGCTCTGTTTCCAGCCGGTACGGCGCTTGGGGGCCCGCTTCAAAACCAGCAGCAGGATCAGCAGAATTAGCGGAATCAGCAGCAGAAGAATATGGACGATATTCTGGCATATGCCGTAGAGAATCTGATTGCCGAAGTTCGTGACCACGTTTTCACCCATGCCCGCCAGAGAGATGGGCATAAAGTTGCCGAAGATGGCGTGGTACACCAGCTGAACCTCCGCATAGATCACCTCCGCCGCCACCAGAATGACCGTTGCGATCCGTCCGGCGATCCTCGGCAGCAGAGTACACAGGAGGGTCATGATTGTGCCGCCCAGCAGTCCGAAGAGGATGGGATAGACGATCCGTCCGTCCACCTCCCCGAATACGCACAGGTGCAGACACAGCTCTACATACACGCTGACGAACCAGAACAGCAGCAGACTGTTCCGCCAGTCCCGCCAGATGGCCCGGCGCAAAATTGGCCCCTGCATGGGGGGCATGTTGAGGTTTTCAAATTCACTGAGATCCTGCTTGCTTTTTCGCTTCAGGCGGGATCTCTTTCGTTTCTCTTTGGTTGGCGCAGTCACCGCGGAAGCGGAGCTGGAGGTGGGGTCAGACCAATCAGGGGAAACACCAGGGGCACCATCCGTACGAAGCTCTTCCTTTTGAGACGGCACGGTCGTATTGTTTGCCATGATAGGCTCCTTTCTTATCTCTGATGTCAGTATTTTGGTAAAAACACCGTAAACGTAACGCTTATCATAGCGCATCGGCCTGAAAAATGCAAGATATGCGATGGAATATTCACAATTCTTTTGCGGAATGTACAAATTATGGGGCGAAAAAGGGCAGAGATTCGTCATGGGGAATCTCTGCCCTTTTCGGGTGCTCAGGAATGGAACTGAAAGCCCATGTCCTTCATGGCGGCGATGGTATGGGTCATGCCATCCTGCAGGATAATGTAGGCGTTCCAGGAGGAATCACGAGGGGACTTTACCGAGCCCACCGGATCCCACAGGCTGAGATCCAGGGCCCCCAGGGAGTCGCGGTAGTCGTCCTCCAGGTATTGATGACAGGGGGAGAGCGTGTTGCCGTCCGTAATATCCTGGCAGATGGCATGATACAGAGCCTTGGCCTCCTGGGCGGTCAGCGGGAAGTCGTTGTAGGAAGCTGCGTAGCCGCTCCGGGTGAAGGCGGGGGTGCCGGCATCGCTTGCATCGTCGTAGACGTTGTAGGTGGAGATCACGGTGTCCCGGAAAGTCAGGGAATCCGGATCCTCCGGCCAATTTGGAAACAGGGCGGAGTAGACGTTTTCCGACTTATCCATGATCGCATTGATCTGGGTGGTCAGCGCCTGGTTCTCTGTGGGCAGGTAGTAGGTGCGGTCAAGGGTCTTGCCGTCCTTGAGACCGTAGCTGACGGACACGGTGTTATTGTAGCCGGCAGAGGTGCTGCTGAGTTCGTCCAGGTGATCCAGCATCAGCTGGTGAACCGTGTGGGCGTCCTCAAAATCCACAGGGACGTAGTTGGAGTTCACGGCTACAGAGGAGGAGGATATCTCCGACTGCGCCGGGATCCGGTGGATGTACCCGGTCATATCCGCCCGGGCCCCCACCATCAGCGTTGCCGCACAGAGAAGCAGAATGCCGCATGGGATCACCACCTGGGCCCTTAGGATCCGGAAGGATCTCCGAATGATCATCTCCGCGGCGATCCAGCCCAGGGCGGTGAGGATCAGCACCAGGGCCAGCAGGACGCCGAAGGAGATCTGGCTGCTGTAAAGGGTCACCAGGATCATCAGCGTTCCGCCCAGGCCCACGGCCAGGGCTGCCATGACCTTGCTGAGCCAGCGGGTCCAAGGGAAGGAGATGGTCTCTCCTGCGGTCTCCGCCTTCCGCAGCTGATAGAGTACCGCGGCCAGGACGATCAGGGCAAGGCCCGCAAGACCGTAGACCAGGGGCGCGTGCAGATCCAGTCCCTGGGCTGTCTGGGCATCCATGTCCGGAATGCCGGAGACATACGTTACGGCATAGCTGCCCACCCGTAGGAGCTGGCCCAGGGGAATCAGCCAGAGAATCCCGCTGGTCTCCGCAGCGGAGCCGTCAAAGCCGGGAATAAAGCACTGTCCCACCTGGCAGGCACCCAGCCAGATGGCGGCCACTGCCCCGTGCATGCCGCAGTAGAGCAGGAACGCGCCGAAGCTCTGGCCCGCCATCACGCAGGACACCAGGGCCATGCCGTAGAAGCAGAGATAGGCCAGCAGGGATCCGGCCATATATCTGAGACTTGCCTGGGCGTTTACCCCAAAGGACAGGGAGATGCCCAATACCGCCAGATGGCTGAGAACCAGGGGCAGGGCGATCAGCAGAAAGCCCATGACTGCGCTGGTGCCGAACAGGCCGCCTCGGCCCACGGGCAGGCCCAGATAGAACTGGATCTCCCGGCGGCTGTGAAGATGGTGGAACAGCAGCATGGCGGACGCCAGGGCGGCTCCGGCCAGCAGCAGGCACAAAAGATAATACTGGCTGCCCAGACGGCTGGCGGCGTCGGCGGAAAGAGCCTGAGCCTCGGTGAGGCCGGCGTCAGCGGCGTAGGGCAGGCCATTCTGGATGGTGTCCCGCAGATAGGTGTAATAGGGCAGAGCCATAAATAGCAGGAAGGCCAAGGCGGCGCACACCGGCAGGGGCCAGAACCGCCGCAGCTGATTTTTCGCCAGACTGGGATTAAACAAGGATGTCTTGAACCGCATAGGACATACCTCCTAACTCATAGATGAAGATCTCCTCCAGTGTCAGGGGCAGGGCCTCGGAATAGAGGGGATTATAGACGGAGAGCTTTGCCAGGGCCGCGTCCGGGGCGCTGCGGATGATATAGGTCTTCAGCCGCCCGGCAGAGGATTCGTGGAGCACCTTCAGGCCCGGAAGCTCCTGGGGCGGGGCGTCGCCAAAGAGAATCTGGATCTTGCAGATGCTGTCCTGAAGCTCCGACAGGCTCCGCTCCAAAAGCACCTTGCCGTGGTGCAGAATGCCCACATGGTCGCAGATGTCCTCCAGCTCCCGGAGGTTGTGGGAGGACAGCAGGACGGTGGTGCCCTGCTCCGCCACGTCGCCCATGAGGATGGACAGGATCTGGCGGCGCATCACCGGATCCAGACCGTCCACAGGCTCATCCAGCAGCAGGATCTCCGGGCGGCAGCTCATGGCCAGCCAGAAGGCGCTTTGCTTCAGCATGCCCTTGGAGAGGCTCCGGAGGGGCGCAGTCTCCTTCACCTCCGGGAACACCTCCCGGAGCTTCCGGTAGCGCTCCATATCAAAGCTGGGGTACAGGCCCCGGTAGAGCCGCATCAGGTCTCGGGTGGTGGCTTGCATGGAATAGTAGATGTCGTCGTAGATACAGAGGATCTTGGATTTTACCGCCGGGTTGTTATAGACCGGCTGATCATCTACGAATACATTGCCCGCATCGGGCCGGTAGACCCCGGTGAGATGGCGGATCAGCGTGGATTTGCCGGCGCCGTTGGGGCCCACCAGACCGTAGACGCTGCCCTTTTCCACATGGATGGACACCTGGTCCAGGGCCTGAAAGCCGCCGAAGGCCTTGGATAGCGCATTTACCTCGATCATATCTGTCACTCCTTTTCATAGGCGTCGGAAACCGCCTTGAGAATGGTATCCTGCTTAGTGCCCAGGAGCCTCAGCTCCCGGACGGAGTCGGTGATGGCGCCCAATAGCTCCTGACTGCGCCGCTGGGCGGCGGAATGGTCCGTGGCGGCGAAGGCCCCCTTACCGGGAACTGTATTGATGAGGCCCAGAGCCTCTAATTCCCGGTAGGATCGCTGGATGGTGTTGGGATTGATGGCCAGAGAGGCGGCCAGCTCCCGCACCGAGGGGAGCTTCTCTCCCGGGGCGATGGCTCCCGTGAGGATCAGCTGCCGCAGGGCGTCCCGTACCTGCTCATAGATGGGCCTGGGATCCTTATAATTGATGCTCAGCATGGAAACACCTCGATTCGATGTGTATGGATCAACTGTATTAACTGTCTTAATACGGTCATTATATAGAAAAAACCGCCCCTTGTCAAGGGCGTCGGACAGAAAAATGACCGGGCACCGCAGGAAGCGGCACCCGGTCTGTTATGGGAGATTTAGAAAGGATGGATCGTCAGATGGAAATTACTCGGCCATATAGCGGTCATAGGCGTCCTGCTTGATCTCCAGTGCGCGGGTCAGGCCCATGGTGCGGACCTTTTCCACATAGGAGTCATATTCCTTCTCGATATCCATATCGCCGGTGATGAACTTGTCACGGCACTCCAGGGCGTAGGACTCATAGTCTGCGGCCAGCTTGCTGATCTCATAGTTCTCATCGATGGTCAGCTGAGCGACATAGGGGTAGGAATCACGGTTGTCGCGGCTGCCGGCCCACACCTCAAAGGCATTGGCCTCGTCCTCGCTGAAGGAGACCAGAAGCTTGGAGTTGGAGGACCAGGAGGGGGTGTTGTTCCGGCCGGTGTAGAAGGAGATGGCGTCGCCAGCGGCCAGATCGGGGTTGTTGAGAACGGTGTCGGTGAACTGGGGCTTGCCGTCAACGACCTCGCAGGACAGACCCTCTACGCCGTAGTTGGCCAGCTGGATGCCCTGATCGGTGAACCAGAAATCGCAGTACTGGATGGCCAGCTCGGGGTCGGAGCACTTGGTGGAGATGCTCATGCGCTCTACGCCGAAGTCATACTCGGTGGTGTCCACATGGGTCTTATCACCCTTCTCCTTGACGGGATCGGGGAGGCCGATGAGCCGCAGGTTGGGGTCATCGGACATGGTGGAATACATGCTCATCATGGGCGCACCGTTGAAGAACACGCCGCAGTTGCCGGAGGTGATCTCACCCATGCCGGAGGGATCCATGGCGCCGGGGGCGTTGGCAAAGTCCCGGGAAATCAGGCCGTCCTCATACCACTGGTGGAGCATGGTCAGATACTCTTTGTAGCCCTCGTTGGTAATGCCGTCCATGACCTTGCCGTCCTGAACCATCCAGTAGCTCTCCTTGGCGTTGGTGGCCAGCATGCAGGGGGCGCCGTAGCCGGCGGCCAGGAAGTTATCGTTGCCCACGGCAGCGGAATCCAGATAGATGGCGGTGGTGCAGCCATACTGGTTCTTCATAGCCATCAGCAGCTCGTGGAGCTCGTCGTAGGTCTCGGGAACGTCCATGCCCAGAGCCTCGATCCAGTCGCCCCGGCCCATCATGCCGAAGAAGGGGCCGATGAAGTCGCTCATGAGCTCATAGAAGCCGGAGATGTGTCCCTCGGCGGTGGAGGTAGCGGTCTCCAGGAACTTGGTGGAGGTGCGGTACTTCTGGTAGTGGGGGAACAGATCCTCGTAGTCCTCCAGAGCCAGAATGATCTCCTCCTCGATGCCGTTGTCATCGCCGTCGGAGTACAGGCTGTTGAAGCTGCCAAAGATATCGGGGTAGTCCTGAGAGGCAACCATCAGGTTGAACTGCTCATTGGCCACCATGAAGTCGGCCTGGATGAAGTCCAAGGTGACGCCGGTGAGCCGGGCGGCCTCCTGGAAGTGGGGGTAGTCAAAGTAGCCGTTGGGAGCCACATTGGAAACGGCTCCGCCGGGCTTGGTCTGCCAATAGCTGAGGGTAGCGCCTTCGGTCAGAGGCAGCTGAAGCTCAGGAATGTCCTCCTCCACGGCGGACACAGGCTCTTCGGGGGTGGATGCGGGCTCCTGGGTCTCAGGGGCTGCGGACTCCACGGGAGCAGCAGGCTCTGCCGCGGAAGCGGAGGCCTTGGACTCGGCAGGGGCCGAGGAGCTGGCAGTACCGCCGCAGCCGGCCAGAACGGCCAGGCACAGGGAAACGGTCAGCAGCAGCGCCAGGGCGCGTTTTGTGTGTTTCATGTTCACTTCTCCTTCCATACATGTGAGACCCTGTGAGTTTCATGTATTCTATATATTTATGTCACAGAATCTTCATATTTACGAATGAAGTATAACAGATTTTGCCCCCAGTGTCCATAGAAAAATGCCGGAAATGGGGCTGTGAGCAAAAATCGACCATCGACAGAATGTGACGGAAGTGGGACCCATCGGCGGCATCAAATGGACGGCTACAAAAAAGTGAAGCATCAGGTGGGATTGTGATACTTGTCATTAAGGGCGCGCAACGATAAACTGAAGTTATAGATATTCATTTTGAAAGGACAGGAGGAATCCCTATGTATAAGCATCCGCCCCTGGACATACTCCATATGGCCGATGTGGTGGAGGACACCACCGCCATCGCCAACATTATGGGCGCATTTACATTCCTAAACTGCTACAAGCAGCACGCCCGGCAGTTTGAGCACTGGACCCACAACGAGCCCACCATTACCTTAAATGACGGCAAGTATGTGGGCTACGAGGCCGTCAAGGGCTTCTTTGTGGACTACAATCAGGCCCAGACCAAGTGGGCCAACGAGGTCATGCGGCAGCTGTACCCTTCGGAGCTGGGGGGCAAGTCCGACGAGGAGATCTGGGCCGTGGGCTCCAACACCGTTCTGAACTTTACCACGCCGCTCATCGAGGTGGCCTATGACGGAAAGACCGCCAAGGGAATGTGGTACGTTTACGGCTCCACCACCGAGGTCTATTCTAATGGCCCCAAGGCCGCCTGGAATTTTGGCCGCTGCGCTGTGGACTTCGTGAAGGAGCACGGCCAATGGAAGATCTGGCACATGATTATGTATACCGATATCCAGTGCCCGGTGGGCGGCAACTGGGGCAAGGACGCCATGTATCCCCACGAGGGCGTGGAGATCCCGGAGCCCACGGTGAAGGAGCACTACTACACCGGCTATGGCGAGGACTTTATTTCCCTGGTGGAGCCCCCGCTGCCGGAGCCCTATGATACCTTCGCCAACACATTCAGCTATTAAGGAGGCGCGACGATGGCAAAGAATATTCGAGAGTTCACGCCGGAGGAGAAGATCCAGCGTGCCTATGATATGATCCAGATCAAAAACGTCATGGCCCGGCATGCCTTTTACCATGCGGCCAACCGCCATGACATCGAAATGGAGACCCTCTGGGCCCATAAGGCTCCCAATGTCAGCTGGGGCAACTCCGGTGGCTTCCAGATCGGAAGAGACGTGGTATGGAGCTTTTACGCGAAACCCCATGTGGGTCACGGCATGAAGCCCGGGGAGACCCAGGTCCACACCCTAACCACGCCCCTGGTGGAGATCGCCGGAGACGGCCAGACCGCCCAGGCTATGTGGTACACTCCCGGCTACATCTGCGGCCACGGCGGCCCCATGGATCCCGACGACGCGCCCCTGGACGGCCAGTGGATGTATGAGCGCTACGCCATCGACTTTATTAAGGAGGACGGCCAGTGGAAGATCTGGCACTTCTTCGTGGGCACGGACTTCAGCTGGCAGGCGGGACAGCCCTACTCCGAGCCGGAGCGGGGGCCCATGCCGGAGCGTCCCGCCCAGTACGGGGTCATGCGAATCCCTGACCTCTATACGTCGGAATACGGCTGGAGCAGCTATCCCCATTTCCCGGAGCCCTATGAGACCTGGACGCCGGAGATCAGCTACGGTCCCGAACCGTTTATGAAGGAGGGAGAGTAAGAGATGACAGAGCTGGAACTGAGAGCCCACCGCATCGAGGCGGTAGGAGCCATTGAGAACCTCATGAGTCTGCATGCCTATTACCACGCGGCGGACCAGAACCGGGAGGAGCTGCTGAACTGCTGGAGCAAGACCCGGGGCGATGAGGTCATCTGGAGCCAGAACTTTGGCCGCTGGCAGGGCATGCACAAGCTCATGCCCCTGTATGCGGGCGACAACAAATATACCGACGCCGAGTGGCTCAAGGGCAAGATTCTAAAGGCCCATCCGGAGCTGGAGGAGGCGCTGAAGGACATCGACGGCAGAGCTCTGGCGGAGATGCCGGTGCACACGCTGGCCTCTCCCATTATCGAGGTCTCCGCCGACGGCATGAGCGCCAAGGGCGTTTGGTATACTCCCGGCTTTGCCCTGCGGCACGACTATATCCATGGCACCACCAACGTCACCTGGATGTGGGAGAAATACGGCGGCGACTTTATCTATGAGGACGGCGAGTGGCGGTTCCTGCGGCTGCTCATCGGCATGGACATGGTCTGCGGCGCGGATGACGGCTGCTGGACGGAGCCCAAGAAGCCCATGGGCCCGCCGCCGGAGGAGAAAGCGGATCCCGACGATCCTGACGGCAAGCGGGGCAAATCCCCGGCCATGGGCGGCACTGTGGATATCGAGAAGGATGAGCCCGGCCGGTATACCGACTATAAGCCCACCCGGATCCCCACGGAGACACCCAAGCTGCCGGAGCCCTTTGAGTCGCTGGATCAGACCTGGAGCTACTAATAAAGTAAGGAGGCCGCTGCGGCATGCAGCGGCCTCCTTGATGTAAACTTACCGGATTTGTCCGTTCCCGTGGATGATATATTTATAGGTACACAGCTCCTCCAGACCCATGGGGCCCCGGGCGTGGAGCTTCTGGGTGGAGATGCCCATTTCGCAGCCCAGGCCGAACTCTCCGCCGTCGGTGAACCGGGTGGAGGCATTGACATACACGGCGGCGCTGTCCACCCGGCGGCAGAACAGCTCTGCGGCGGCCTTGTCCTCGGTGATGATGGCCTCAGAGTGGCCGGTGGAGTGCTGGGTGATATGGTCGATGGCCTCGGTTACGTCGGAGACCAGGCCCACGGCCAGGGTGTAATCCAGGAATTCCGTGTCGAAGTCCTGGGGCCCTGCGGCCTCCGTCCCCAGAATAGCGTTGGCCTCCCGGTCCGCCAGCAAGGTCACCGGAGGCTTTCCGGCGGCCTGCCGCTGAGTCTGGAGCCGAGCCTTGAGCCGGGGCAGAAATTCTGCGGCGATGTCCCGATGAACCAGGCAGACCTCCTCGGCATTGCACACCGAGGGACGGCTGGTTTTGGCGTTTTCAATGATGTCGAGGGCCATATCCAGGTCTGCGGCCTTGTCCACATAGACGTGGCAGATGCCGGTGCCGGTCTGGATGCAGGGCACCTTGGCATTTTCGGTGACAGCCCGGATCAGTCCCGCACCACCCCGGGGAATCAGAAGATCCACATAGCCCACGGCCTCCATGAGCTCCGCGGCGCTCTGGCGGCTGGTGTCCTCCACCAGGCCGATGAGGCTTTCCGGCAGGCCTGCGGCGGTGAGCCCCGCCTTCATGGCCCGGACGATGGCGGCGGCGGAGCGGTAGGCCTCCTTGCCGCCCCGGAGCACGCAGACGTTGCCGCTTTTCAGGGCCAGGGCCGCCGCGTCAGAGGTGACGTTGGGGCGGCTCTCATAGATGATGGCCACCACGCCCATGGGCACGGCAGTCTTCTCGATGACAAGGTCGTTGGGACGCTCGATCCGACGAAGGACCTTCCAGGCCGGATCCGGCAGAGCAGCAACCTGGCGGATGCCCGCGGACATGTCGGCGATCCGCTGAGCGCTCAGGGCCAGCCGATCCAGCATCACTGGGGAGATGTGCCCCTGGGCGGCCTCCAGATCCAGCCGGTTGGCGGCGAGGATCTCCTGCGTCTGGGTTTCCAGGGCCTGGGCCATGGCCTCCAGCGCCTGGTTTTTCTGCTCTGCGGCGGCCCCAGACAGAGCCGGGACAGCGGCCTTTGCGGCCTTCAGCAGTTCCAATGTCGTCATGTTGTGGCTCCTTTCCGCAGAAAACGGGTGCCCACGGGCTTCCCGTCAAGAATTTCATAGAGCAGCTGGGGATCCTGGCCGTTGGCGATCACCATGTCACAGCCGTGCTCCGTAGCGATCTTCGCGGCGGAGAGCTTGGTGGACATGCCGCCGGTGGCCAGCTCTGAGCCCTTTCCGGCTCCCAGCGCCAAGATCTCCGGGGTGATCTCCGAAACCTCATGGATCAGCCGGGCCTCCGGATGGCTCCGGGGATCGGCGGTGTAGAGACCGTTGATGTCGCTGAGCAGCACCAGAAGGTCGGCCTCAGCACTGACGGCTACCAGGGCCCCCAGGGTGTCATTGTCGCCGATGCTGATCTCATCGGTGACGATGGTGTCGTTTTCGTTGATGATGGGCAGCGCGTTCAGCTCCAGCAGACGGAATAGGGTGTTGTGGAAATTTTGGAGCCGCTGGGGATCCTCAAAATCCGCCCCGGTCAGAAGGATCTGGGCTACTGTGTGGTTGTAGGAGCCAAAGGCCTTGTCGTAGATGTACATGAGCTCACATTGGCCCACGGCTGCAGCCGCCTGCTTAGTGGGCATGTCCCCGGGGCGGTGCTTCAGGCCCAGCTTCCCCACGCCCATGCCGATAGCGCCGGAGGACACCAGAATGATCTGATTGCCGGCATTTTTCAGGTCGCTGATGACCTTGCAGAGGTTTTCCACCTGCCGGATGTTCAGGTGGCCGGAGGGATGGGCCAGGGTGGAGGTGCCCACCTTGATGCAGATTCTCATGATCGGATGTACCCGCTTTCTATGTGGTATAATACTTCATTATGACATCAAATCGGCAAAGTGTCAATGGGGCACTGGGAAGAATTTTGACGAGACCAGGGCTCCGCATTGTTTACAAAACCGCCACAATTCTGTCAAGGAAACCACAAACAGCGCCATTATGATAGGAGCACAGTACAAAATGTACTGGCTTTCATTTTCTCTCTCTTTTATGGAAAGCGCCGCAGCCGGCTGGTCCCCGGTCTGCGGCGTTTTCCTATGCGGTCAGGAGGCCTCGGGCAGAAAGTCCATGGGATCCACGTTCTTGCCCTTGGAGAGCACCTCAAAGTGGAGATGCTCCGGCTCTGCGGTCTCCAGCAGAGCGGTGGCGCCCACCTGACCGATGACATCACCGGCGGCAACAGTGTCGCCCACTACCACCGCGGGGGTCTTGGACAGGTTGGCGTAGAGGGTGGAATAGTCGTCCGAATGGGAGATCACCACCACGGAGCCCAGATAGTCGTCCTCATAGACGGCGGTAACGGTGCCGCTCTGGACGGCCATCACCGGTGCGTCCTGCTGGGCGGCGATATCCACGCCCGCATGGGTGCGCCAGTCCGCCATGGTCTGGCTGTAGCTCAGGGTGTCCTCACTGAAGGCGGAGAGCACCTCGCCCTCCAGGGGCCACTGGGCCGCGCTTTCCGTGCCGGTGGACTCATAGGAATCCTCCATTTTGTCAGCGGCTGCGGGGGCCTGGGAGGGGACGGCGGTTTCCACGGGCTTTTTGCTGTCCTTGGGAGCCGCAGAGGCCTGGGCACTGACGGCGGGGGAGATGGTCGCCGCGGCGCTGGTCTCCAGGGCCGAATCCCGTGCGGTCTGTACGAATACATAGCCTGAAATTCCGACTGCTGCGATGCAGGCGATTAGGGCTATGTAGTAGCCCTTGCCAGCAAAGCGTTTTTTATTGTTGTCATGTTGCATATTCTGCACCTCCGAGGCTATTATGGACGGCGGGGTGGCAGAATATACCTGCAATGTTCAAAAAATATTCTTACATCTTAGGAGCGTTGGGCGTATAATAAGGATATCATGCAGAACGGAAAGGAAGATGCGGCGATGAAACTGGGACTTGCCCTGGAGGGCGGCGCAAATCGGACGATCTTTTCCGCAGGCGTATGTGACGGCCTGCTGGATCTTGATATCATGGCGGATCATGTGACCGGTGTTTCCGCAGGCATTGCCTACGGGGTCAGCTATCTCTCCCGGCAGCGGGGACGGAACCTCGAGATCCTGGAGAAATATGTGAACGACGACCGGTATATGGGCTCGAGCCATATGCTCAATCCCCTGAACAGCTGCTATTTCAACCTGGACTTTGTCTACGATGAGATCCCCAACAAGCTCATTCCCTTTGACTACGAGACCTTTGCGGCCTATTCCGGCACGGCGGAGGCGGTGGTTACGGATGTGGAGACCGGGAAGCCCGCCTATCTGACCATCCCCAAACGGGACGAGAAGTTCATGGCCCTCCGGGCCACCTGCGCCCTCCCGATGCTGTTTCCCGTCATCGAGGCCGACGGAATTCAGTGCATGGACGGCGGCGTGGTGGATCCCATCCCCTACCGGCGGGTATTGGATGCGGGCTGTGATAAGGTGATCGTGGTGGCCACCCGGGAGCGGGCCTATGAGAAAAAGCAGGAAAAGCTTCTGGCCGCGGCGGCACGGATGTATAAGAAGTATCCCCATTTTGTGGACGCCCTGAAGCAGCGGGCGGAGGTCTATAACCGGGAGCGCCAGGAGCTCATGGAGCTGGAGAAGCGAGGGGACATCTTCCTGTTCCTGCCCTACAATACCGAGGGCTTCTCCCGCACCGAGAAAAATCTGGAGAAGATCCGGGCCCTGTGGCAGTCTGGCGTAGATCAGGTGCGCGCCCGGGAACGCCAGCTCCGAGACTATCTGGAGGGCTGAGGGAACATACCGGAGGCAAAGGGCAAATGCGGTGCGGAAACGCACCGCATTTTGACTATTTCGTTGGATTTGTACCCATTCACTTGACATGGATTGTTTCGACCCCTATACTTTTTATCAGATAATAGAGGGTGGCCGGAACGGGTTCGGCGCTATGCCCCATATCGAGTCCAGGCGCCCAGCGCCAAAAGGAGAGTTTCCCATGAACGAAAAAAACATCAGCGGCAGCTATGTGGCCGAGGCAACAGAGAAGGTTTCTTCCCTGACCATCGCCCCTGAGGCTGTCCTTTCTGCCCCTGCGGGCAAGTGCCTGACCCTGACTGTGGACGGCGTGAACCGGCAGATCGAGCCCGGCACCTACACCGGCGATGTGGTTCTGACCGTTTCCGACGCGGTCCAGGTGGACTATGAGAACCACGGCAAGGTGGATCATTTTGAGATGGCCAACGCTGTTGTGATCTCCGGGGGCAAGTATGTTCCCGAGAAGTCCGTTTCCGCGGCTGTGCTGGCCGGCACCGTCACCGATACCACTGTGGACGGCCTGACCATCGACTCCCAGGCCGATAACTTCGGCGGCGTCTATGTGGACGGTGACAGCGTGGTGACCATCAACGACGCCACCATGACCCTCAACGGCAACGGCGGCAACGACTTCGTGGGCCACGGCGCTGGCATCACCGCTGCCGGTACCTCCCATGTGACCGTAAACCGGGCCAAGATCAGCTCCGTGGGCTCCATCCGCGTTACCGTGGTGGGTCGCGAGGAAGCAACTCTGGAGGTCAACGATTCCGAGCTGTTTGTGAAGGACGGCGCCAAGCCCAACAATGTCTCCGGCATGACCAAGGTGCCGTGGATGCTGGGCCTCACTGGTCGGGTGCGCGCCACCAACCTAGTGGACTCTGCCACCGCTACCTACAACCGCTGCCATATCAAGTGCGAGAACTGGGGCTGTATGTCCACCGATGCCACCAAGAAGGCACGGCTGTATCTCAACGACTGCCTGCTGGAGTCTGAGAACACCGGCTACGGCGCTTACTCCATTGGCAACTGCCTGGATCAGTTCACCGGCTGCACCCTGAACATGGGCAACTACCCGGTCATCATGTGCATGGAGGGCAACGCCACCTTCACCGGCTGCACCGTGAACTCCAAGAAGGTGGGCGTTATGTGCCACGGCGGCAATGGCCAGGGCACTCTGACCGTGGACAAGGGCACTGTGTTCAACACGGATCGTGCTGTGCTCCAGGTCAAGGGCCGGGGCGTTACCATGAATATCTCCGATTCCGAGCTGAACAGCAAGATCGGCGTGATCCTGGAGGCCTTCCCCAACGATGATCCCAACATGGGCCCCATGCCCGCAGGCGGCCCTGGCGGTCCCGGTGGTCCTGGTGGTCCCGGTGGCCCTGGCGGCCCTGGCGGTCCCGGTGGTCCTGGCGGTCCCGGTGGTCCTGGCGGCCCCGGCGGTCCCGGTGGTCCTGGCGGCCCTGGCGGCCCCGGTGGTCCCGGCGGCCCCGCTGGTATGCCCGCTATGCCGGATATGGGCCCCGCCCATGATGAGGTTGAGGTGCACTTCACTGGCTGCAAGCTCACTGGCGATATCATCAACGCCCAGGCTGAGGATCATGAGATGATTCTGGACTTCAAGGGCTCTGCGATCACCGGCGCCATTTCCACCGGCAAAGCCGCCCATACCCAGGGTGAGCCTGAGGAGAGCAAATGGTGGCTTATCGGTCTGGTGGACGACACCCTGGAGCCTGTGGAGAAGGACAAGGGCACCAAGGCCAGCTTTGATGCCGCATCCCAGTGGACGGTGGACAAGACCTGCTATCTGAGCGGGCTGACCATTGCCGAGGGCGCAAAGGTTCAGGCCGTGGAGGGCAAGACCCTGACCATGACCGTGGACGGCAAGGAGACCGCCATCGTACCTGGCACCTACACCGGCAAGATCGTTCTCACTGTTGCATAAGTGAATTTGCGGAGTGCCGCGCCGCGGCACTCCGCTTTTTGAAAAGGAAAGGAGTTATCCCTATGAGCTACCGTTATGACGCGCTGCTGAGCCCCATCCGCATTGGGGACGCGGTCATCAAGAACCGTACCATGTATCCCAACGCCTCTCCCCATTTTCTCCAGGGGCCGGAGACCTATCCCGCCGACAGCTTTATGACCTTTATGGGCGGCCTGGCCCGGAACGGCGCGGCTATCATTACCCTGGCGGAGTGGTCGAACCCCAATCAGCGCTCTGCGCCGGTGGAGGACGCCAAGCGGATGCAGAATTTCGACTACACCGATCCCGGCACCTATAACTATTTTACCCAGATGGCTGATGACGTGCATTTCTACGGCTCCAAGCTGCTGGTGAACACGGATATCAAATATCCCGACGGCTATTCCTTTGACGGCAAGGCCTTTGGCCCTCCGGGCATGGCGGGGAAGCCCGTGAAGATGCTGCCCAAGGAGATGATGCCTGAGGTCATCGAGACCTTCCTCCAGAAGCTCCAGCTGTTCAAGGACTTCGGCTACGACGGCGTGGCCATGCGGGTAGAGATGCTGCTCTATCCCAATCTGCGCACCGACGAGTACGGCGGCTCCATGGAGAACCGGGTGCGGTTCCTCCACGAGACCCTGGCAGCGGTAAAGAAGCGCTTCGGCAAGAGCTTTATTGTAGAGCTCTGCGTGGCCGGTGAGCAGCCCAACGGCTATGTGGGCGGCGCCAAGGGCTACACCCTGGAAGATACCATTGAATTTGCCAAGTGCATCGAGGACGTGGCGGACATTCTCCAGCTCCGGGAGTGCGACATGACCAAGTCCCATCCCACGGGCTTTACCTTCAAGAAGGGCGAGCATGAGACCATCCGGTATTCCGAGGCCATCAAGGCGGCAGGATGTAAGATCCTCACGGAGCCAGTGGGTGGCTTCCAGGATCCCGAGGAGATCAACGCCTACATCAAAGAGGGCAAGTGCGACATGATCGGCATGGCCCGGGCCTTTATGTGCGATCCCGAGTACGGCAAGAAGCTCTATGAGGGCCGAGGCGAGGATGTGGTACCCTGCCTGTGGTGCAACAAGTGCCACGGCACCATGTCCGCTCCCTATATGACCTTCTGCTCCGTGAACCCCATCCAGGGCATCGCCCACAAGGTGGGCAAGATGGTGGATCAGGATACCGCATCCAAGAAGGTGGCGGTCATCGGCGGCGGCCCCGTGGGCATGAAGGCGGCCATTGTGGCGGCAGAGCGGGGCCATGACGTGACCCTGTTTGAGAAGACCGATTATCTGGGCGGTCAGCTGATCCACAGCGACTACTCCAGCTTCAAGTGGCCCCTCAAAAACTTCAAGGCCTATCTGATCCGGCGTATGGGCCAGGTGGGCGTGAAGGTGCTCATGAATACCGAGGCCACCCCTCAGAAGCTCAGCGCGGGCGGCTTTGACGCGGTGCTGGCGGCCACCGGCGCTACCCCCAATGTACCGAAGATTGACGGACTCCGGGACGAAAACGGCCAGGTAAAGCCCGAGTATAAGGTCTGCCTGGACGTCTATGGCCATGAGCAGGAGCTGGGCCGCCATGTGGTGTGTATCGGCGGCAGTGAGACCGCCATTGAAACCGCCATGTATCTGGCGGAGAACGGCCATGACGTGACGCTGCTGACCCGGCAGGACGAGCTGGCCAAGGACGCCAGCCACCTCCACTATATCACCATGGCCTGGATCAAGACCGAGCCCGACGGACGCACCCATATGGCCCCCGCCTGGGAGAAGTATGAGGGGATCCGTGGCATCCTAAATGCCACCACTGTGAAGGTGGAGGGCAATACCGTCACCTATCTCCAGGACGGGGAGGAGAAGACCGTGTCCGGCGACAGCGTCATCATCTCCGGCGGCATGAACCCCAACGTGGACGAGGCACTGCGCTTTGCGGGCATCGTGCCTAAGTTCTTTGTGATCGGCGACGCCAACCGGGATGGCAACATCCAGCGGGGCATGCGGGACGCCTTCTCCAAGGCAATGCTGCTGTAAATTATGTAAACTGATTCCGGCGGACGGGGCTTGTCCCTGCCCGCCGGGTGTGCTATGATAAGTCAAATGAAAATGAACATCGGAGGCCGTGTATATGGAACTGAAATATCCCCATCTGTTTTCCCCCATCACCATCGGAGGCGTGACCTTTAAGAACCGGATCTGGTCGGCTCCGGCGGGCACCCACCTGCTGGCGGGACTGGAGGAGTACCCTAACGAGGCGGTCATCGCCTACTATGCCAACAAGGCCAAGGGCGGCAGCGCCAACATCACCTTTTCCGCCCAGAACATGGATATCTACCGGCCAAACGACGACGTGCACGCCCACGAAAATATTTTTCCCCAGAAGAACCACCGGATGTGGCGGCAGCTCACCGATGCGGTGCACTACTACGGGGCCAAGATCTCCCTGGAGCTGCTGGCCTTTGAGTACCACGGCTATGACGAAAACAATAATCTGGTGTCCTACACCGTCAACGGCCACGGTAAGCGCTACCCCAAGCTGACCCGACCGGTGATGGAGCGGATCGCGGCCTCCTATGCGGACGCGGCGGAGGCGGCCCTGGACTGCGGCTTTGATATGATCCTGATCCACGGCGGCCACGGCCTGGTGCTGTCCCAGATGCTGTCTCCCAAATTCAACACCCGGAAGGACGAGTTCGGCGGCAGTCTGGAGAATCGTGCGAAATTTCCCATGATGATCCTGGACGCCATCCGGAAGCGGGTGGGGAAGAAGCTGCTCATCGAGTACCGGATCTCCGGCAGCGAGCTCACCGACGGAGGCTTCACCCCGGAGGACTGCGTGGAGTTCCTGAAGCTGGTGCAGGATAAGATCGACATTGCCCATATCTCCTGCGGCAGCTTCTACAGCGAGACGGAGCACATTATGCATCCCAACAACTTCCTGCCGGCAGGCTGCAACGCCTATCTGGCCCGGGCGGTGAAGCAGAGCGGAGAGATCCGGATCCCTGTGCTGACGCTGGGGGCCTTCCAGCATCCGGCGCTCATGGAGGAGACCATTGCCACCGGCGGCGCGGATCTTGTGGCCATGGCCCGGGGCACGATTTCCGATGCCTTTGTGCCGGATAAGGCCCTCCACGGCAGGGAGGACGAGATCATCCCCTGTATCCGGTGCTTCCACTGCCTGGACTATGGCCGGAACACCGCCTTTGCCTGCTCCGTGAACCCCACCGTGGGCCGGGAGTACCGCCTAAAGCTCCTGGAGGAGCCGCCCAAGGAGAAGCGGAGTGTTGTGGTCATCGGCGGCGGCCCGGCGGGCATGGAGGCTGCCATGGTGGCTGCCCAGCGGGGCCATCAGGTGACGCTCTTTGAGAAGGAGGATCACCTGGGCGGCAAGCTGATCTTCTCCCGGCAGGTGGAATTTAAGAAGGTGCTGGAGAACTTCATGGACTACCAGATCCATATGCTGGACAAGCTGGGCGTTACGGTGAAGCTGTCCACCGAGGCCACTCCGGATATGGTGGAGGCCATGGAGCCCGATGCGGTGATTGCGGCAGTGGGCGCCGATCCGGTGATCCCGCCTATCCCTGGCGTGAACGGAGACAACGTTATCACCGCCGAGGTCTGCTACCAGAAGGGCCTGAGGGGTGAGGATATGGGCCAGCGGATCGCGGTGCTGGGCGGCGGCTTGGTGGGCTGCGAGACGGCGCTGTACCTGGCCATGTATCTCCACAAGCAGGTGACTCTTGTGGAAATGGGCCCCACCGTGGCCCAGGAGGACTACTCCATTCCCCGGCAGGCGCTGATCGAGCATCTCAATGAATATGTGGACTGCTACTGCGGCGTGAAGTGTACCGGCATCACCCCGGAGGGCATGGCCGTGGAGGACGGCTACGGCAACAAGGCGGTGCTCCCGGCGGATACCGTGGTATTGGCGGCGGGCATGAAGGCCCGGGCCCAGGCGGCGGAGCGGTTCCGGGGCCTGAGCCTGTTCTTCGAGCCCGTGGGCGACTGCGTGGTGGCAAAGAACGTCCGGGGGGCGACCCGCTCGGGCTACGATGCCGCATCGAGAATTTAATTATAGCGCGAAAAGCAGCTGCGGAAGAATTCCGCGGCTGCTTTTGTAAAATATCTGGCTTTCTTTTCTCATGAATTTTACGGAGTGACGGTAGCGTATTTTACGGGCCGCCGAGTATCATAGAACTGTTCCAAAATTCAAAAGCACGATGTGAAAAAGGAAAGGATGACCAGTTTGAAAGGAATAAAACGGTTTCTGGCGTCCCTGCTGGCGGTCAGCGCATGTATCTCCATGGCGGCCTGTCCGGTGGTGGCGACGGACACAGAGAGGGCTGTCATCGGCTCTGCTACCAGTACGGTGGACGAGACAACAGTGTGGCAGTACCTAGACAATAATACAGACCCCGGCACGACAGAAGAACGCGCCAGCTGGACAAAGCAGGTAGATGCAAATGCCGAGGGCTGGAAGACCGGCGCAGGCAGCTTTGGCGCAAAGCGGGGCGTAATCGCTGATTTGGGCGCAGGCTACAATACGGATGTGGATTTTACACCTGCTGTACTGCTGAACCAGTATATCGATGGGGAGACCGCACCGGATATTCCGGCTTATTTTTTCCGTACTACCTTCCAGGTGAATGAGCCCAGTCAGGTGACAAAGCTGATAGGCCAGCTCTATTATGATGATGCAGCAATCGTTTATGTGAACGGTGTCAAGGTTGCTTCCTTTGATGAGCCAGCCAGTGGTTTTGACAGCAACCTCTCCTATGGCGGCTCCAATGCCGGTGTGCCCAAGGAGGGCGTGATCGACGTGGAGAATCCCGATATGCTGGTACAGGGTACCAACACTCTGGCGGTGGAGCTTCACCAGGGGCGGAGGGACAGCTCCGATATCTATCTGGCGGTGCAGAACTTCACCGCCTCCACCGAGCAGCCCAGCAGCGAGCTGAAGGTGGACAGCTTGACCGTGAACATTGGCGCTACAGAGGACAGCCTGGGCCTTACCTGGTACGACAAGAGCGCCGAGGCGGCGGTGCTGCATTTTGGCGGCAAGGACTACACCGCCACGGTAAAGGCGGCATCCAAAACTGGATATTATGTGAATCATGTGGAGCTCAGTGGCCTGGAGGCCTCCAAGGAGTACACCTACACCATGACCGCTGAAGGCAAGACCTCTAAGGAGTACACCTACAAGACCCCGGCCTTCGGCGGCCAGAGCTTCAGCTTCGCGGCGGTGGGCGATCCCCAGATCGGCTCCAGCGGCAATGCCGACTCTGACGCAAACGGCTGGAGCAAGACGGTGGATGAGATCCTCTCGGATGGCACCGACTACAGCTTCCTGTTCTCCCTGGGCGACCAGATCGACACCTACTACAATGGCGGGAATAACCTCAGTCAGGTAGAAAGCCAGTATACCGGTTTCTTCCGGAATGAAAAGCTCAGCTCCATTGCCCTGGCAACTCTGGTGGGCAACCACGACAATGGCAACGACTCCAGCCTTTATATTGAGCACTTCCAGATGCCCAACGTCACCGAGCACGGCCAGGTGCAGGCGGGCGACGGCGACTACAGCTTCACCTACGGCGGCGTACAGTTTATGGTGCTCAACACCTCCAACCTGTCCATTGCGGACCATCAGGCCTTCCTGGAGGAGACTCTGAAGAATAATCCCAATGCCAACTGGAATGTGGTGTGCTTCCACAAATCCATGTATTCCGTAGCAAGCCATGTAACTGAAGGGGATATCGAGACACTGCGGAATGGCCTGAGCCCTATTTTTGAGCAGCTGGGCATCGACGTGGTGCTCCAGGGCCATGACCATGTGTATGCCAGAAGCTACATCATGGGCGGCGAGAACGGCATGACGGCTGATGTTCAAAAGAACGAGGACGGCAGCGCCCTGACCGATATTTACAATCCCAAGGGCGTACAGTATGTGACCCTGAATTCCGGCTCCGGCTCCAAGTTCTATAAAATTACCAGTGAGGCATTCACCTATACCGCGGTGCAGAATCAGGAGAAGATCGCAAACTACTCCAAGGTCTCTGTGACCCCCGAAACCTTCACGGTGACTACCTACCGCTCCACCGACGGCACCGTGGTGGACAACTTCACCCTGCACAAGGAGAAGAAGACGGATCCTGACCCCAAGCCCGACCCGGATCCCACTCCGACGCCTGACCCCAAGCCGGATCCCGCCCCGACCCCTGACCCCGAGCCGGATCCCAAGCCCTGCGACGGCGGCGATCAGTGCCCCAGCAAGAAGCTCACGGATGTGGATCAGAAGGCCTACTATCACGAGGCTGTGGACAGCGTGTTTGAAAGCAAGCTGATGATCGGCATGAGCAAGGATAGCTTCGGTATCGGCCTTCCTATGACCCGAGGCATGGTAGCCACGGTGCTCTACCGGATGGACGGAAGCCCGGAGGTTCAGGGAACCACCCACTTCACCGATGTGGAGAAGGATTCCTACTATGAAAACGCTGTGCTTTGGGCCGCTCAGAACGGCATCACCGAGGGCATGAGCGAGGACAGCTTCGGGCCCCAGCTGACTGTGACCCGGGAGCAGATGGTGACGTTCCTGTATCGGTATGCCAAGTACAAGGGCCTGGATGTGACTGCCTCCGGCGACCTGAAGGCCTTTACTGACAGCGGCGACGTGGCGAATTACGCGGCGACACCCATGGCCTGGGCCGTGGGCAAGACCCTGGTAAAGGGCATGGGAAACAGCACCCTTGCTCCCAGAGAGCCCCTGCTCCGGGAGCAGTGCGCGGAGCTGCTCTACCGCATGAGCAAGCTGTCCTGAGGCTCTGCCAAGGGATTCATATAGGAAATGGCCTCCGGCTTCTGCCGGGGGCCATTTTCCGCAAATTTTACCTGCCTATGGGGGCTGAATTTACGCCCGGGCGGTAAGATAAAAGAGACAGAAACCGGGCCGTATCGGCCTCGCGGGAAAGGGAGAAGAAAAACCATGCAGAAACAAAAGAATGATCGGCGGGGCTGGCGAATATCCTGGAAAAAGCTCCTGTGCCTGGGGCTCATGCTGGTGTCCATGGCCGTGATCCTCTGTATCCAGTGGAATGAGATCAGCCAATTCCACATGGTGTCCAACGACATGCTCAGCTATGTCCGGGGCCGGGTGGTCAGCGTGGAGGAGCAGGTGCTGGAACAGGACACCCTGGAGCCGGACCGGCAGGTGGGCAGCCAGCTATTGCGGGTGGAACTGCTGGAGGGCAGCCACAAGGGCGAAACGGTCACCGTCAACAATTATGTGACCCGAATGCTGAATGTGGTGGCCCGGGAGGGGCAGACCCTGATGGTCTGCGTGGACGAGCCGGAGAATTCGGAGCCCTATTATACGGTGTTTAACTACTATCGTATTCCGGAGCTGCTGCTGACCCTGGGGATCTTCGTCATTATCGTGCTGGCGGTAGGCTGGGGAAAGGGAGCCTGGAGCCTGCTGGGGCTGGGATATACGGTGTTCGTGATCCTGTTTTTCCTGATCCAGGCCATCTTCCATGGATGGAACGCCATGCTTACTGCGGTTTTGACCATTGTGGTCAGCACGTTGGCCTCCATGATTCTGCTGGGGGACTTCGGGAAAAAGACCCTGGTGGCGATCCTCTCGACTCTCCTGGGGGTGAGCCTGTCCGGACTGCTGTTTTATCTGTTCTCCTCGGTGCTGCATATCTCCGGGTATAACAATGAGTCGGCGGAATCCCTGCTGCTCATCAGCCAAAGCACCGGGATGCAGCTGCGGCCCCTGCTCATGGTGGGGGTGCTCATTACGGCTTTGGGGGCCGTGATGGATGTGGCTATGTCGGTGGCCTCGGCGCTGGAGGAGATCCATGGGCTGAATCCGGAGCTGGGGCCCAAGGGCCTCATGGCCTCCGGCATGCGCATCGGCAAGGATATGATCGGCACCATGACCAACACCCTGATCCTGGCCTATACCGGCACGGCGCTGACCACCATGCTCCTGCTGCTGGCCTATGGCTATGATATGGGGCACCTGCTGAATTCCGACTATCTGGCCATGGAGCTGTCCCAGGGCATTGCCTCCACCGGCGGCGTGGTGTTGACGGTGCCGGCGGCCTCGGCCATCTCCGCCGCCATCTATCATCGGAAGAAGCGCTGAATGGAATAGACACAAAAATCCCCGGCATGACCTGAGATCATGCCGGGGAAGCGCTCTGTTTGGGATCAGCTATTTGCCTTCTTGGCGGCCCGAGCGGCCTTGCGATCCTCCAGCTTGGAGACGATCACAGCGCAGGCGGCGTCGCCGGTGATATTGACGGTGGTACGGCCCATATCGAAGATCCGGTCGATACCGGCCACCAGAGCGATGCCCTCCACGGGAATGTTGACGCTCTGGAGCACCATAGCCAGCATGACCATACCCGCGCCGGGAACACCGGCGGTGCCGATGGAGGCCAGGGTGGCGGTGAAGATAATGGTGATCATGCTGCCCAGGTCCAGGTGGATGCCGTAGCAGGCGGCGATGAACACGGCGCAGACGCCCTGATAGATGGCGGTGCCGTCCATGTTGATGGTGGCGCCCAGGGGCAGCACGAAGGAGGAAATCTCACGCTTTGCGCCCAGCTTCTCAGAGCACTCCATGGTGAAGGGCAGGGTGCCCACAGAGGAGGCGGAGGAGAAGGCCATCATGATGGCGGGGGCCATGCCCTTGAAGAAGGCGATGGGGGAGACCTTGCCCATGGTGCTGACGGTGGCGGAATAGACAATGGCCGCATGGAGGATATAGCCCACATAGGCCACCAGCAGGACCATCGCCAGCTTGCCCAGCACAGAGGGGCCGTTGACGGCGATGACGGGGCAGATCAGGCAGGCTACGCCGATGGGGGACAGCTTGATGATCACATCCATGACCCGCTGGAATACCTCGTTGAAGCTCTCCACAACGCTTCCGGCCAGCTTGCCCTTCTCACCGGCCAGGAGAATGCCGAAGCCCACAAACAGGGCGATGACGATGACCTGGAGCATGGTGGCATTGGCCAGTGGAGCCACGGCGTTGGAGGGAAAGATGGCCACGATGGTGTCCATAATGCCCTGGCTCTCAGGGGGCGTGTACTCAAGATCCGTGGTAGCCAGAGGGGTGAACAGATGGAGATGCTGGGCCAGGGAGGCCAGAACCAGGGCCAGGGCAATGGCGAAGGCCGTGGTGCACATATAGTAGACGATGGTTTTGCCGCCCACGGAGCCCACCTTCTTGATGTCACCCATGGAGATCACGCCTGCCGCAATGGAGAACAGGACGATGGGAACTACCACGAACTTCAGAAGATTCAGGAAGATGGTGCCAAAGGGCTTGATATAGGTTTCCGCCAGGGTGACGCCGCCCGGGATATTCATGCAGATGATGCCGGCCACGATGCCAACGCACAGGCCCACAAAGATCCACAGCGCCAGGGGAAATTGTTTCTTTTTCTTCAAGGTGATCTCTCCTTCATTTTCAGCGGCGACAAAATCGCCGCCTTTGTAAGTCACATGAGGACATTATAGCAGCCAAGTGAACGGATTACAAGAATTTTTGCATCAAGATGAAGAAATTTTTGCAAAATACGGCGGAAAACTTGCAAAAATGATGGGAAGATGAATAAAAATGAAGGAGGAGATGCAGAATGGGGCGGAAGAGCTGGAGAAACGCAGAAGGAGGGGGCATCCAAGGATGCTCCCTCCGGGAAAGTACACAGTGCGGTGGCAGCCAAAGGCTCAATCGTCGTCGGGAATATACTTCATAATATCGCCGACTTCGCAGTTTAGGATCTTGCAGAACATTTCAATCGTGTGGGTGCTGACACTTTCGTTGCGCTTTAATCGCGTGATCTGGCCGGGACTGATGTGGTAGTTCTTAATGAGAGAATATTGAGAGATCCCTCTTTCTTTCATAACCGTCCAAAGATGATCGTAGGAAATCATGTCAAGTGCACCCCCTTCTACACTTGACATGATAACCGAATCTGGTATATAATAGTATTAACCAATATCGGTTAATATGCGACGAGGAAAGGGGCGTATACCATGAGCTGTGCGTATTATACGTTTCGGAACAATGACTACTACTGTCAGAAAAAAGGAGACTACGTCAATTCGGATGTCTACCAGCGGTACTGCAAGAACTATTCCTATGATGAATGTCCGGTCTATCGGGATGAGCCGAGTTCTGGCGGCTGCTATTTGACCTCCGCCTGCGTGGAGGCCAAAGGACTGCCCGATGATTGCGAGGAGTTGATGACGCTGCGGGATTTCCGGGACAACTGGCTGAAAAAACAGCCGGGAGGCATGGAGGAGGTTGCGGAGTATTATGAGGTGGCTCCGAGGATTATGGAGAGGATCAATCGGAGGATGGATGCAAAAAGAATTTGGACAGATTTGTATGATTCCTTGGTAATGCCTTGTGTAGAGATGATACACAGCGGTGAACTGGAAAAGGCTAGAGTGCTGTATAAAGAGACGGCATTGAAATTAAAGCAGCTATTTACTTAAACACCGTTCTACAGTTACAACTATTTAATACAAGAAATGGGAGAAATAAGATGATTTTAATTTATGTGTGTATACTCATCATCGTTGTTCTAATATGTATTCTGAAATCATCAGACAAACAGAAATCAAACCAGCGATCAAACAATAAGCAAGACGTGCAAAATGATAGTGTTATCACACTTGCAGAAATTGTTGTTAAAATAGCAAGTAAGCATCTTGAATCAGGCTTGTTTTCAATAAATGAGCAATATGGAGAGTACATTGCGATTTTTAATCATATAGATACCTACCAAATGGAAGGTGTCCTTTCTGGCTATATTGGTTTAACGCCAAGCGAAATCTCGTTTTTGACGAGCCTTAGCCAAATAGAACGAAATACGGCAACAATAAGAATCGAGATTGGGCGTTCAGACACAACATACAAAGCCGTGATGAACCTAATAACTGAAAATAAAAACGAGTTTTCTGGAACAAAAACAGAAGATGGATACTATGATGTTTATTTTAGATGAAGTTAATATGAGTTTTCAGAAACGGATGGCCTGACTTGCTCAGACCATCCGTTTGCTGTGCTTATAAGAAGAGGAGAAGGACATCTTCTATCTCGTCAACATAACCGAAAACAGCTGAATCGAGGACACATTTTCGCAAGACACATTTCTTTGCTTTGGGACAACTGAAAAAAGCGGCGGGACACGCGAAGGACACAGGCGCAAAAAGAGAGGAAGCGGTTTTGTTTCCGCTTCCTCTCAAAAAGGCTTGTTTTACTGAAATTACTTCCCGAAATATCTCTTGAGCAGACCGGCCAGCGCCTTGCCATGCCGGGCCTCGTCGCGGGCCATCTCATGCACGGTGTCGTGGATCGCGTCCAGGCCGTTCTTCTTGGCCACGGTAGCCAGCTCCACCTTGCCCTCGGTGGCGCCGTACTCGCAGTCCACGCGCCATGCCAGGTTCTTCTCGGTGGAAGCAGTCATGTTGGGCTCCAGCTCGGTGCCCAGGAGCTCGGCGAACTTAGCGGCGTGCTCAGCCTCCTCGTAAGCGGCCTTCTCCCAGTACAGGCCGATCTCGGGGTAGCCCTCACGATGGGCGATGCGGGCCATGCACAGATACATACCAACCTCGGAGCACTCACCGGTGAAGTTGGCCTTCAGCTGCTCCAGGATATATGCCTTGTCCTCATCGGAAACGGCGGCGTTGTTTTTCACGGTGCTGTCATAGACGCCGTACTCATGCTCGGCGGCCAGGGTCATCTCGCCCTCAATCTTCTTGAACTTGTCAGCGCCAACGCCGCAGAGGGGACATTTGAAATCGGCGGGCAGGGACTCGCCCTCGTAAACATAACCGCAAACAGTGCAAACATACTTAGCCATAATTGTTACCTCCAAAGTAATTTTTGATTTTTTGATTTGAGTTGATATGGGATATGCCCAAAGAACTTACGATTGCTGGGCCTTTTGGCACGCCGGGCAGAGGCCCGTGAACCGAAGGCTGACGCCGGTGATCCGGTAGCCGCTGACGGCTTCCGCGGTATCCGTAATGGCTGAGGGCAGACTGACCTCAAAGAGATCCCGGACTGTGCCGCAGCGTTTACAGATCAGGTGGGTATGGGGGGAGACATTGGCGTCGAAATGCTCCTGTCCATTGATGACGCCCACGGATTGGATGAGCCCTGCGCTTTTCAGCTGGGCAAGATTTCGGTAGACGGTGCCCAGACTGAGATCCGGGTAGTCGCCGTGCAGCTGGTGATAGATCCAATCGGCGGTGGGGTGAGAGGTGGTGGTGCTGAGGCAATCGTAGATGGCCTGGCGTTTTTTACTGAATCGCTGGATCAAGGATCTGCTTCAGCTCCTTTCTTAATAACGAGAATTATTATTGTTTATGTCTGCATTATAGCACGGCTTTTCGGGTTTGTAAATAGGTTAGTTAAGACTTTTTTCGAAAAATCGAAAAAAGTTTTTTGAAGCGTAAAAACGGCCGCTGGAACAAACCAGCAGCCGTTTCCGTCTATAAGTATTAAGAGATGATGCCGTATTGCAGCTTTGCGGCGAGGATCCGGGTGACGCTCTCGTTGATGCGTTCCTCAGTGAGGGTGCCGTTTTCCACGGCCTCTGTGATGCCGTCCACGGCGGATGCCACGTCGGACACGCACAGCAGCATGTCGCAGCCAGCCTCAATGGCCTTCACGGCGCAGTCCGCAGTGGTGTAGTTCTGGGAGATGGCCCCCATGTTCAGGGCGTCGGTGATGATGATGCCGTCATAGCCCAGCTGCTCCCGGAGGAGCCCGGTGACGATGGTGTGGGACAGGGAGGCGGGGTTGTCTTCGTCAATGGCGGTCATGGTCATATGGCCCACCATGACCATGGGTGCGCCGGCCTCAATGGCGGCCTCGAAGGGCTTCAGGTCACAGGCCTCCAGCTCCTCCAGGGTGCGGTCCGTGGAGACAAAGCCATCGTGGGTGTCGCCGCCGGTGCTGCCGTGGCCGGGGAAGTGCTTAGGAGCGCAGAGCATGCCGCCGTCGGTGAGGCCCTTTACTACCTGAGTGACCATGGTGGAGACCAGCTCCGGGTCAGAGCCGAAGCTCCGAGACTTGACCACGGTGTTCTCGTCATTGGTGAGCACGTCGGCCACCGGGGAGAAGTTCACGTTGAAGCCCAGGGCTGAAAGCTCCTTGGCCTGGGTGGCGCCGATGTCATAGACCGCCTGGGCATCGCCCTGCTCGCCGTAGAAGGACATATCATCAAAGGATGTGGTGCCCAGAGAATCCGCCGCCCGGGCCACGCTGCCGCCCTCCTCATCTACGCCAATGAACAGGCCGAGGCCCGTGAGCTCCTGGGCGTAGGACTGGACGTCGGAGATCATCTTGGTGGTCTGATCCACAGTCACAAGGTTCTGGGAGAAATAGATCAGGCCGCCCACGGGAAAAGACTCCAGGGCGGAGCGGGTTACGTCGCCGCTCTGGGTCACCTTGGAGTAGCCGGTCAGGGCCTCCGGGGTCACAAAGAGCAGCTGGCAGATCTTGTCGTGGAGGGACATGTTCTGGAGCAGCTCCTGGGCCCGCTGGGTGTTGGAGTTGGTATCAGACTCCGTGGGAGCAGATTCCTCCTGGTCGCTGGCCGGAAGCACGGTGGTGACGGGCTCCTGAACCGGAGTGGGGGAGGGAGCGGTGTCAGGTGTGGCGTTTTCCTCCAGCGCCGCGCCGGCTGCCGCGGCTAGATCCGAGATGTTCTGGGTGGCGGAGGCGGATTGGGCCGCCTGGGTCTCCGCCAGTGTATCGTACTGCCCGCTGAAGATCAGGGTGGAGCCCACGATCACCAGGCCCACAATGAGGATCAGCAGCAGAAGAGAGATCAAAATTCGTTTGCCCATAGATATAGGTACCTCCTAAAGTGTATTCATAGTATAGCGTATCACGCGCTTTTTTTCCACAGAAAAATGGATTTTTCATGGTTTCCTAAAGATTCTCTCCCGGATCCTCTCAGAAATCGGGAAATTCTCGTGTAAGTTTTGACAAAATTTACGGTTCTATCACACAAACAGAAAAAACTATGATATAATGGAGCATACACATTTGCGGCACTGCGGGCCTATGCTTGGCGTGCCGCTGCGGAAAGGAAGGAATTGCATGTCTGAGGAATCCTCTGTTTATAAAATATGCCCGCAGTGCGGCCAGTCGGTCTCCGTGGCGGCGAAGTTCTGCCCCACCTGCGGCACGCCCTTTGCGGAAGAAGCGCCTGATTTTGTAGCCTATGAGCGCTACCAGAATCCCGGCACGGCGGGAAGTGCCGATGCCGGAATGAACAGCATGGCTGGCATGAACGGCAGCATGGGCGGCATGGACGACACCATGAGCTACAGCCCGGTGGGCGGCGGTCAGGACGGCACTGTTCCCAATGTCAATCTCTATCCCGGCCCGGATCAGGGCGGCAGCAGCGATGAACGGCGGCAGCCCCGGCCTCTGGGCGAGACTGGCCAGGAGCCGGACATGAGCGGCGATAACGGCCCCGTATACAGCCCCATGGGCGACGACGGCTGGGAGCAGCCTGACGAGCAGGATGAGGACTATGACGGCCCCGTTTATAAGAGCAAGGCCCAGGAGGCCACCTCCGGAGATCCTGAGGATCCCAACCGGAAGAAGGGCCTGGTGGTGACCATCGTGGCGGCAGTGCTGCTGGTGGCGGTGATCGCTGTGGGCGTTGTCATGGCCTTTAAGCTGGGCATCGTCGGCTCTAAGGAGAATGATGATCCCACGGTTCTGGCCCAGCAGGAGCTGGAGCAGAAGAACTACTCTGAGGCCATCTCTCAGCTGGAGAAGATCGTAGCTGACGGCAAGGCCACCCAGGAGACCTATGAGCTGCTGGCCCAGGCCTATGCGGGCAACGAGGATCCCGAGGGTGAGGCGGATGCCTACCTGCGGGGCTATCAGGATCTCAACGAGAGCACCCTCAAGAAGTCCGCCATGGACGCTTATCTGAAGCTCGGCGACGAGGCTAAGGCGGAGAGCGACTATGTCAAGGCGAAGGAATATTATGACGTGGTGCTGGAAAAGCTGGATCCCAGCAACTCCACCGCCATTGCGGCGCTGGCCAGCCTGAAGAAGGAAGCGGTATCTCCCTCTCCCTCTGCCACGGCAAAGCCGGAGACCAGCCCGGAGATCGCGCCTCCTACGCCATCGTCTACGGCCAATGTGGTCACCGGCACGGAGGAAGCGGTAGCAACGCCTACCCCGACGCCGACTCCCACGCCAACCCCGACTCCGACGCCGAAGCCCACGGCGACTCCGACACCGAAGCCGACACCGACTCCCACACCTACCCCGACACCCACGCCCACCCCGACGCCCACGCCCACACCGACTCCGACACCTACGCCCACTCCCACGCCTGTGGCGGAGGCGACGCTGAACGGTCATACCTACAAGCTGATCCTGGGCAACTATACCTGGTGGGAGGCACAGTCTGACGCGGAGGCCAGAGGCGGCCATGTGGCCACCATCACCTCCGAGGAGGAGTTCAACACCTGCGCCAAGCTGGGAACTGACGGCGGCGCTGTGTTCCTGTGGCTGGATGCCTTTGTGGACGATGTGTCTCAGTGGAACGGCCTGAGCTGGCTGACCGGCGAGTCCATGGACTATGTGAACTGGTATCCCGGCGAGCCCAGCGGCAACGGCGAGTGCTACCTGGCCATGTTCAGCGTCAACGGCACCTGGTATTACAATGACGCGGAGAACACCGTCACAGAGTATTCCGGCAAGCGCGGATATATTCTGGAGATCGACGGCTGATCCTCAATAAAATCAGATCTCCCCGCTGCGTTACGCAGTGGGGAGATTTTTTGCGGCCTGTTCGATGAGCTTTAGCTTTTCCTGCCGGGGAAGCTGTTTGATGGCGTACTCCCGGCGCAGGGCGGCGCCCTTATCCGACAGACACTCCTGATAGACCAGAGTTACCGGGAGATGGCTGCGGGTGTATTTTGCACCCTTGCCGGACTGATGCTGCCGGAGCCGCCGGGGCACATCGGCGGCGATGCCGGTATAGAGGGAGCCGTCGCCGCAGGAGAGCATATAGACGTAGTACATGGATGCAGCCTCCAAAAAAGCGCCGGAGACCGGCGCTTTTTCCCGATAAGATAAAATTAGTAGAGCGGAGCGGTCTTTCCGTTGCCCTCGCGCCAGTCCAGGTCGCCCCGGGCCAGTCCCAGCGTCAGCATCTCCGCCGTGGCCAGGTTGGTGGCAAAGGGGACGTTGTGCATGTCGCAGAGCCGCTCGATGTTCAGAAGGTTCTGCTCCTGAACCGGATCGTTGCAGCTGGGGTCGGTAAAGAACAGCACCAGGTCGATCTCATTGTAGGCGATCCGCGCGCCAACCTGCTGCTGGCCGCCCTGGGCCCGGGAGAGATAGAGGGTAATGGGCAGACCGGTCGCCTCTGCCACCAGCCGGCCCGTGGTGTTGGTGGCAGAAAGGGAGTGTTTTGCCAGAATGCCTTTGTAGGCAATGCAGAACTGTACCATCAGTTCCTTCTTCTTGTCGTGGGCCATAATCGCAATGTTCATTTCTATCGCCTCCAGGTCATAACATCTTAAAATCTCATGTGCATCAGGGGGGCTTCCATCCCCAGCAGCCGGCGGCTGATGTGCAGACAGGCCACAGCGGCGCCCTTTCGGCTCCGCAGCACCAGGGCGTTGCCCTGGGTAGCCGATACCGGCACGTTCTGATCCTCGGGGATCAGCCCCAGCAGGGGAAGCCCAATGGAATCCATAATATCGTCGATGCTGGAGCGCAGAGAGCCCAGCAGACGGCGGGAAACGCGGTTGACCACCAGCTCCACGGGATCCAGACCCTTTTGCAGGAGGATCGAGGCGGTATGCTGCCCGTCTCGCAGGGCGGCGGCGTCCGGGGTGGAGACGATGATGGCGCGGGTGGCATAGGCGGCCGCTAAGTCAAAGCCGAATCCGATCCCGGCGGGGGCGTCCAGCAGAACCCAGTCATAGGTCTCCGCAGCCTCTTCAATGAGCCGCCCAAAGATGATGTCATCCACCAGCCCGGCCCGGGTCTTGCTGGGTGCGGTGAGCAGCTGAAGACCGGGGATCACCGGATGCACCGGAGCGTCGGGGAGGTATTGGTTCTCCATCATCACGTCCAAAAAGCTGACGGTGGCGCAATCGGTCATGCCCAGGGCGATGTCCAGATTGCTGAGTCCAATGTCGCAGTCGATGGCCAGCACCCGCTGGCCCATGGCTGCGAGACAGGAGGCAAGTCCGGCGCAAAGCGTAGTTTTCCCGGTGCCGCCCTTGCCGGACGTCACTACAAGCACTTCACCCATGGACATATCTCCTTTCAATACAATATGGTATCATTATAGCAGTATTTCAGCAAATTTCAACAGGATTCTTTGAAGAGCTGGCGGATTTTTGTTGCAATCATGCAGGAACGCCGTCATGGAGCTGTCCGGGAAGCCTTAAAAACCTATGAAACTACAGGACTTTGAAGCCGCCGCGGACTGGCTCCTTTACTGTATGCAGCCGGAAAGAAAAATATAGACAAAATCGGAGCCGCAGAAGATCTGCGGCTCCGATAAAGTGCGTTTATTTCTCACAGCGGCTGCTGCTTGATTTTTGCAAAGCGCCGGGGATAGGGCTTGGGCGTAGGTTTGATCTTGGAGATCACCACAGCCCGGTGCACCGCATCGGTGCCGGGAACCTTGTAATCCCGGATCCGCTGAACCTTGCCGCCCAGCATGGCAATGGCATGGGCCGCCTGGGAAAGCTCCTCGTCGCTGTCCGCGGACTTCATGGCTATGAACTGGCCTCCCACCCGCACCAGGGGCAGACAGAGCTCAGAGAGCATGGTCAGCCGCGCCACGGCCCGGGATACCGCAATATCATACTGCTCCCGGTGCGCCAGGGCGTATTCCTCCGCTCTGGCGGAAACGCACTGGGCCTCCACGCCCAGCTCCGGCAGCACCATACCCAGCCAGTCCATGCGCTTTTTCAGGCTATCCAGCAGACAGAGCTCGATGGAGGGCTCCGCGATCTTCAGGGGCACGCCGGGGAATCCTGCGCCGCAGCCCACATCAATGACGGACTTTCCATAGAAATTCGCCGCGCCCAGCAGGGCAATACAGTCAAGAAAGTGGAGCTTGGCCACCTGCTCCGGCTCTGTGATGGCTGTGAGGTTCATGACCTGGTTCTTTTCTATCAACGCCTGGCCAAACCGGCACAGGGTATCAATCTGACCCGGGGAGAGGGGGTGCTCCAGCTCCGGGAGCCCCGCCTCCAGGGCCGCTTTCATTGTGGCGGTATCCATTTACTTCTTCAGGGTCAGGGCGTAGCGGACCTTCTCGGCGATGCCCTGGGCGTTGAGCTTATAGGCGTCCAGCACGGCCTGGGCCTTGCCGGAGCGGCCAAACTCATCGTTCACGCCATGGCGCACCACGGGCACCGGACAGGCTTCGGAAACGACCTCAGCCACAGCGGAGCCCAGGCCCCCAATGATGTTGGCCTCCTCGGAGGTGATGATGCAGCCGGTCTCCTGAGCGGCCTGGATGACCAGATCACGATCCAGGGGCTTGATGGTGTGCATATCGATGACCCGCAGGGAGACTCCCTCGTCAGCCAGGATCCCAGCGGCCTCGTAGGCGCACTGAACCATCATGCCGGTGGCGATGACGGTGGCGTCGGTGCCGTCCCGGAGAACGCTGCCCTTGCCCAGCTCAAAGGTGTAGCCGGGGATGGTATCGGTGACGGACTCCACGGCCAGACGGCCCAGACGCATATAGGCGGGGCCCTGGTAGTTGAGCAGGGCCTTGACAGCCAGCTTCATCTCGGGGCCGTCGCAGGGGGACAGCACCAGCATGCCGGGAATGGCGCGCATAATAGCGTAATCCTCGATGCACTGATGGGTCGCGCCGTCCTCACCCACGCTGAGGCCGCCGTGAGAGCCGATGACCTTCACGTTGAGGCCGGGGTAGGCGATGGAGTTGCGTACCTGCTCCCAGGCGCGGCCTGCGGAGAACATGGCGAAGGAGTTGATGAAGGGAATCTTGCCGCAGGTGGCGAGACCGGCGGCCACGCCGGCCATGTTGGCCTCGGCGATGCCCATATCGAAGAACCGCTCGGGGTACTTGGACGCAAAGGTCTTGGTCATGGTAGAGCCGGACAGGTCGGCGTCCAGCACCACCAGCTGAGGATAGGCCTCGGCCAGCTCGGCCAGAGCCTCGCCGTAGGCAGCACGGGTTGCAATTTTCATGGTTACGCCTCCTCCAGTTCGTTCAGGATCGCGGTGAGCTCGGCGACGCCCTGAGCATACTGCTCATCGTTGGGGGCCTTGCCGTGCCAGCCTGCGTTGTTCTCCATGTAGGAGATGCCCTTGCCCTTGACGGTCTTGGCCAGGATCACCGTGGGCTGCCCCTTGGTCTCCTGGGCCTCCCTAAAGGCGGCGTTGATCTGGTCGTAGTTGTGGCCGTCGATCTTGATGACGTGCCAGCCAAAGGCCTCGTACTTCTTGTCCAGAGGCTCGGAGGGCATGACGTCGGCGGTCTTGCCATCGATCTGGAGCCCGTTCACGTCTACCACGGCACAGAGATTGTCCAGGTGGTACTTGGCGGCGGACATGGCGGCCTCCCAGGTCTGGCCCTCTTCGATCTCGCCGTCGCCCAGGATGGTGTAGACCCGGTAGGTCTTATTGTCCATCTTTCCGGCCAGCGCCATGCCCACAGCGGCGGAAACACCCTGGCCCAGGGAGCCGGTGGACATGTCTACGCCCTTGACATGAACCATATCCGGGTGGCCGGAGTAGTGGTCGTCGATGGAACGGAACTTGTGGAGGTCGTCCAGGGGGAAGAAGCCCCGGAGCGCCAGCACGGAGTACAGAGCGGGGGTGCAGTGTCCCTTGGACAGCACGAAGCGGTCGCGGTTGGGGGCCTGGGGAGCGTCGGGGTCGATGCGCATGACGCCAAAATACAGCACGGTCAGCAGATCCATGCAGCTCATAGAGCCGCCGGGATGACCGGAGGCTGCCTCGTAGACGCACTGGAGCGCCAGCAGCCGGGCCCGGGTGGCAGTGGCCAGGGCCATCTTATGATTCTGATCCATAATATCCTCTCTTTCATTTCCGGTCGCGGGAGCGATCAGAATTTGATTCGTTCAGCAATATAATCGGCCACCTGGTCGATGGGCATGCGCACCTGCTCCATGGAGTCGCGCTCACGGACGGTGACGCAGTTGTCAGCGGGTGTGTTCTCATCGCCCACGGTCTGGAAGTCCACGGTGATGCAGAAGGGGGTGCCGATCTCGTCCTCACGGCGGTAGCGCTTGCCGATGGAGCCGGTCTCGTCATAGTCACACATGAACTGCTTAGAGAGCTCATTATACAGCTCTGTGGCCTTGTCGCCCAGCTTCTTGGACAGGGGCAGCACCGCACACTTGAAGGGCGCCAGCGCGGGGTGGAAGTGCATGACCACACGGATGTCGTCGTTGCCCTTCTTATCCTGGCCCACGACCTCCTCGTCATAGGCGTTCACCAGGAAGGCCAGTACGGAGCGCTCCACGCCCAGGGAGGGCTCGATGACGTAGGGGATATAGCGGGTGTTCTTCTCCTGATCGTAGTAGGTGAGGTCTCTGCCGGAGGTGTTCTGATGCTGGGTCAGGTCGTAATCGGTACGGTCTGCAATGCCCCAGAGCTCGCCCCAGCCAAAGGGGAAGAGATACTCGAAGTCGGTGGTCGCCTTGGAGTAGAAGCACAGCTCC
>CAKTEB010000002.1 GCA_934546685.1 uncultured Oscillospiraceae bacterium | reverse complement strand
AGGTCATTTCTAGCAGCGCCACAAAGCTTCCGGGCACATGCAGCCCCCGCAGGGCCGCTGTCAGCTCCGAAAAGGGCGTGACAGCGATCAGGGCCAGCACTGCCGCCACGCAGAGCACCGCCCGCAATAATATCGCCAGCAGTGCTTCCATGCCCACAGTGACCGTCAGGGGCCCCAGCAGCAGTACCGGCTGCCGCTCCAGGATCAAATTACTGAGTCCCGCCAGCAGACAGAAGGGAAGCACCACCAGGGTTCTCCGCAGCACCAGCCCCATGGGGATCTCCCCCAGGGCCAGGATCAGCAGCGGATACAGGAGAAACGGCGCCATGCGGCCCAAACTGTGGCTGTCCAGCGACATGAGGCAGATGAGATAGGTCAGGCACCCCAGCAGCTTCACCGTAGGATGCCGCCGGTGGATCAGAGTCTTTCCCGCGGCCAGCTGCTCCAGAGCATAGAGCTCCCTGGTGCGGCTGCGTATATCTGCCACGTTTCTACGCCTCCCGATCCTGTCTGCGCTTTTTCAGGCGCTTGACGCCCACCACCGCGCCGCCAATGGCCCCGGCGGCCAGGAAGGTCACAACCGCTCCGGTAACGCCCGCCACCGAGGTGCCCGTAATCTCATGCTCTGTGGGCGCTGTGTAATCCGGCATCAGCGCTGTCTTCTCCTGGATGTCCGCCGCCTTTTCCAGCACCTGATCCTGCACCTCCAGCTCCGCGGTGCCGGCGGTCTTCTCCATGGCCCATTCCAGGCCGTCGGGCAAACCGGAGGCGGCGAGGCTCAGGCCGCCCGCCACCAGCAGCGCCGCCACTGCGAAGATGGCCGCGGTCTTCCAGGGTGTTTTTCCGGTCTTTTCTGCCCCGATCCCGTTCAGGATCTCCGGCCGGGTCTCATAGACAAACAGCAGCACGCCGCCGGTGACGATGCCCTCCACCAGTCCGATAGCCAGATGAATGGGCTGCATCAGCAGCACGAACGCAGAAAAGGGCAGGGCTGTAATGCCCGAGGCCGTGGTCTCCAGCACCACGCCGAAGGCCCCCAGCTGGAGGCCGATCACCGCCGACAGGACGGACGCTGCCATGAGTCTTCCCCGGCTGGTCTTTTTCCCGAAGATCCTTCGGAAGATCAGCGGATAGACCACCAGACAGGGCAGTACGCCCATATTGAAGATGTTGCAGCCCAGAGCCAGCAGGCCCCCATCCGCAAACAGAAGACATTGCACGATCAGCACCGCCGCAATGGTCATCAGCGCGGCAGGGCCTCCTAAGATCCCCGCCAGCAGGATACCGCCGCCAATATGGCCGCTGGAGCCGGTACCTGGGATCGTAAAGTTGATCATCTGGGCGGCAAATACAAATGCGCCGCTGACGGCCATCATGGGGAGCTTTTTCTCAGCCTCCCGTCCGCCCTTCATCTTCACCGCCGAATAGACCAGCGCTCCCGCGCTGACGGCGCACATCGCGCCCCCCACTGCCGGGGACAGTAATGCGTCTGCCATATGCATAAAGTTCTTCCTCCCAATCAAAAATCGCCAGAACGGCCCTGACCCGCTTCTGCGGGCCTGACACCTTCCTGGCGTTTCCTCGCAGCACCGCCAAATTGCGCGCCGCTGCTCTATATTGTATGTGCTTGTGGCCGTCCCCCGATTCATCGGGGCATCCGCCGCTTCCTGCGCCGGACGTTATCTCTGCCCGATCAGGGCCACAGCCTCTCCGATCAGCTGGCCCATGGGAATGTCCCGGATCCCAGCCACCAGATTGTCACAGTGGTTCACCGGAATCAGGATCCGCTTTGCGCCGCTCTGGCCCACGGCCTGGGCTATGGCCGGGGTGATCTCCCCGTAAAGGGCGTCGGCAATGACGATGCCGATGGGCCCCATGATGTAGTCGGCCCGCCGGGCCCCCACGATCACAGCATTCTCGCCGGTGGCCGAGATATCCGCCCCGGCCTTCCGCATGGCCGCTGTGGCCACAGAATTAGTGCCCACAGCCCGTACCTGGATCTCCGGATCGCGCCGCTTGAGCTCTGCCACCAGCTGGCGTCCCATGCCGCCGCCCTGGCCGTCGATGACCAGAATCTCCATACGCATCCTCCCTATTGTAACGGATCGCCGTCCGAAATTCCAATATGCTTTCATTATACTATAGGCACACAGGAAAGGAAAGCACCCTGTCACGGAATTTCACAATTTGTTCAAATTCTGTTTATATCCTATACAAACCCGCCGGGTATCATAAGAGCATCCAAAGAAGAGATTTATAGTCGTCTGCCTGGCGGCTTTCCTATAAAACTCCTTTTCTAATACCCCATAAAAACCTGGTGTCCCCCGGATCTTGCCTTGATCCGGGGGACATTCCGTTTTCTCAGCCCAGCTCCTTGACCATCTGGCCGTAGGCCAGGGGCTCGAAGCCCAGGCGGCGGTACAGGGCCGCGCCCCGGAGATTGTCCGGCTCATATTCCAGCCGCAGCCGGCACACCCCATCCCCCAGCTCCCGCTCCAGGAACCGGAAAAACGCGGTGCCATAGCCTCTGTCCTGGTACTTTGGACGGATGTACAGCTCCTCGATCCAGATCACGATGCCCCCGGCCTCCTGGGACCAGGTTTTCGCCAGCAGGGCATAGCCCGCCTTCTCCCCTGCCTCCTCGATGATATAGGCTGAGGCATAGGTATCGCTTTTCATCAGCGTATCGAAGGTTCTCTCAAAATAGTCCTCCGGCACCGGATGCAGTACCGCATCGCCGCTGTAGAACTCCCGGCACATGTCCAGATAGTCCTGCCGATCCGTTTGTCCAATGGGTCGGATCATGACCATTCAGCCCTCCAGGGCCATGATCTTGTCCACCCGGCGCTGATGACGGCCGCCCTCAAACTCGGTGGTGAGCCAGGTGTCCACGATCTCCAGAGCCAGGTTCTGCCCGATGATGCCCGCGCCCATGGCCAGCATGTTGGTATCGTTGTGGCGGCGGGTCAGAGATGCGGACAGGGGATCGGAGCACAGGGCGCAGCGGATGCCCTTTACCTTATTGGCCACAATGGAAACGCCGATGCCGGTGGTGCAGATCACAATGCCCTTTTCGCAGGTACCGTCTGCCACGGCCTTGGCGGCGGGAGCCGCATAATCCGGGTAGTCGCAGCTGTCCAGGCTGTTGGTGCCGAAATCCTTGACCTCGTAGCCTTTTTCGGTGAGATGAGCCTTTACCTTCTCCTTGAGCGTATAACCGCCGTGGTCACATGCAATCGCGATCATGTTGATCTTCTCCTTTTCTATATCCGCCTTTGCAGCGGTTTTCTTTCTTGATAAACTGTCAGATACCGGAAGCCGCAGGCCTTCAGCAGTGCCATGCCCCGCTCCAGGCCATCGGCCATATGCTCCGGTACATGGGCGTCGGTGCCGATGGTGACAAGCTCCCCGCCCTTTTCCCGGTACTGCCGCAGCACATAGTCCGGCGGCAGGGGCGCTCCCCCATTGGTGCGGTAGCCAGAGGTGTTGAGCTCCAGCGACTTGCCCCGCTCTATGAGGGTCCTCAGGATCTCCCGAACCAGATCGTCGAAGGGCCGGAAGTCCACATCAAAGCCCGCCCGGCCCCGCATATACCGAAGGGGATAGGTGAGATGGGCCAAGGAATCGAAATAGTCCGTTTTGCTGAGTTTTAGCAGGCACTGGAGATACTCCTCGATGAGCTCCAGGCACTGCTCCCGGGACTGATAGTCGATCCAGTAGTAATCCATGCCCTGGGGGCAGTTGTGCATGGAGCCCAGTACAAAGTCGATATGCTTCTCCGCCAGCACCCGCTCCGCCGCCTCTGGCCGCAGAATGGCCTGGCCCAGCTCCACGCCCCGGCGGATGGTCAGCTCCGGAAAGGCCGCTCTGGCCGCCTCCAGCTCCCGATCCTCCTGGGTCCAGTCAAAGCTGTCATCCGGCTGTCCCTTTTCATTTACGAGGTCACAGTGATCCGTCAGGCAGAGCTCCCCGATCCCGACGGCCTTGGCCGCGGCACACATCTCGGTAAGGGGACGCTCCGCGTCAAAGGAGCACCGGCTGTGCACATGGTAATTGACCAGCATGCTCAGCCTTCCAGCCAGATCTGGTCGATCTCATGGCGCTTCTGGCGGCGCATGAGACCGCCGATGGCCTCCTGGACGTTGCCATTGCCGTAGAGCACCTGATAGCAGGCGTCGGCGATGGGCATCTCGATGCCGTATTTCTCCGCCAGCTGATGTGCGGAGGCGGTGGCATAGTAGCCCTCCACTACAGCGCCCACCTTCTCCATGGCCTCCTTGGCGGAAAGGCCCTGGCCGATGTAGATACCGCACCGGTGGTTCCGGGAGTGCATGGAGCAGCAGGTGACGATCAGGTCGCCCACGCCGGAGAGCCCCGCGAAGGTCTCCTGCTTGGCACCCAGGGCCACGCCCAGCCGGGCGGACTCGGTGAGACCTCGGGTCATCATCAGCGCCTTGGTGTTGTCGCCGCAGCCAGCGCCCTCCAGGACGCCGGCGATCAGCGCGTAGATGTTTTTCAGGGCCGCCCCCAGCTCCACGCCTACGATATCGCCGCTGGCATAGACCCGGAACACGTCGGACATAAAGGCGTCTTGGATCATGTCTACCACGTTCTGGTTCTGGCAGGCCACCACGCAGCCCGTAGGCACGCCCCGGCCGACCTCCTCGGCATGGGTGGGCCCGGAGAGCACAGCCACGGTGGCTCCGGTGACCTGGGTGAGGATCTGGCTCATGCGGAGCGAGGTGTCCCGCTCGATGCCCTTGGTGACGGACACGATGACGGAATCCTTCATGAGGTAGGGCTTCATGGCCTCAGCCGTGGAGCGCACCGCAAAGGACGGCACTGCGGACACCACAAAGTCCTTCCCCCGCACCGCGGAAATATCCGTGGTCAGTGCAATGCCCTCAGGCACCGGAACGCCCTTGAGGAGTGCATTCTCATGGTGGGTACGGATATGCTCCGCCTCGTCCGCAGAATAGGACCACATGGTCACCTGATGGCCGTTATTGTGAAGCAGGATCGCCAGGGCCGTGCCCCAGCCGCCGCTTCCTACTACTGTGATATTCATATGGGAATTGCCCTCCTACTTGGCTTTTTTATGGAGAGAGAATTTGTTTTCGTTGCCCTGGAGCAGCCGCTGGATATTGCCCCGATGCTGGAAGACGATAAGTCCGCCCACCATCAGCGCAAGCACCAGGCAGACCGGATCCCGATAGAGAATCCAGGCCATAATGGGGAACAGGATGCCCGTGGAGATGGAGCCCACGGAGACATACTTGGTAATGGCAGTCAAAAGCACAAAGGAGCCCCAAACCACCACGGCCACCTTCCAGGAGATCATAATAGCGATGATGCCGCCGGACATAATGCCCTTGCCGCCCCGGAAGCCGAACATGCAGGGAAACATGTGCCCCAGCTCGCAGAACAGCCCCGCCATGTACTTGGCCCGCACCGGTGACACAAAGTCTACGCCGCCCCGGACCATCAGCCGCGCGCCCAGCATGCCCAAAAGCACGCCGAACACCGCCTTGAGGACGTCCGCTAAAATCACCAGCAGGGTCAGCTTGCCGCCAAAGACCCGGTTGAAGTTGGTAAGGCCCGCGTTGCCGCTGCCGTGGGTACGGATATCATCCCGGAGAATGTATTTGCTCACCAGGATCGCGCCGTTGGAGCAGCCCAGGAAGTAGGGCACCACCGTCAGCAGCAGCACCCCCAGGATCACAAGGAGTGTACTCACACCTTGTCACCATCCTCTCCCTTCTGCCGGATGATGAGCTTGATGGGCGTCCCCTCAAAGCCGAACACCGCCCGGAGCTGGTTTTCAAGATACCGCTGATAGGAGAAGTGGAACAGCTTGGCGCTGTTGCAGAACAGCACAAATGTGGGGGGCTTGACCCCGGACTGGGTGATATAGTAGACCTTGAGCCGCCGGCCCTTATCCGTAGGCGGCTGAACACGGGTGGTGGCATCTGCCAGAATGCTGTTGAGGGTGCCGGTGGAGATGCGCATGGCGTTCTGATTGGCCACAGCGTTGATGGTCTCATAGATCCGATCCACCCGGAGGCCTGTCAGGGCAGAGATATAGAGCACTGGAGCGTAGGTCATGTAGGCCAGCCCCTCCCGGACGGACCTCGTAAACTTGTCCATGGTGTGGGTGTCCTTGCTGACAGCGTCCCACTTGTTCACCACGATCATGGCCGCCTTGCCCGCCTCGTGGACCAGGCCCGCGATCTTGGTGTCCTGCTCGGTGACGCCCTCGTTGGCGTCAATGAGGATCAGGCACACATCGGCCCGGGAGATGGCGTCGATGCTGCGCATATTGGAGAACTTCTCCACGCTGTCGTCCACCTTGGATTTCTTCCGCATGCCCGCAGTATCGATGAACACATACTTGCCGTATTCGTTCTCATAGTAGCTGTCGATGGCGTCACGGGTGGTACCTGCCACATTGGAGACGATGACCCGCTCTTCCCCCAGAATATAGTTGAGGAGGCTGGACTTTCCCACATTGGGCTTGCCCACGATGGCCACCTTGATGACGTCCTCCTGCTCCTCCTCCTGGGTCTCCGGTGGAAAGTTCTCCACACACAGATCCAAAAGGTCGCCGGTGCCGTGGCCGTGGAAGGCGCTGACCGGGATGGGATCTCCCAGACCCAGAGAATAGAACTCGTAGATATCCGGGTTTACGGGGCCAGTATTGTCACACTTGTTCACCGCCAGGATCACGGGCTTCTTGCTTCGAAGCAGCATGGTGGCGATCTCATGATCCGCCGCGGTGGGGCCGGTCTTGATATCGCAGACCATGACGATCACGTCCGCCGTGTCGATGGCGATCTCCGCCTGACGGCGCATGAATTTCAGCATATGGCTGTCGGTCTTGGGCTCGATGCCGCCGGTATCTACCAGCTCAAAGTCCCGGCCATTCCAGTCGCATTCGCCGTAGAGCCGGTCCCGGGTCACGCCGGGGGTGTCCTCCACAATGGCGGTGCGGCGTCCGGTGAGTTTATTAAAAAGCATGGACTTGCCCACGTTGGGCCGGCCCACAATGGCAACCAGTGGTTTTGCCAAATCGGCCACCTCCTGTTATCGTCTAGTTTCTCTGCCGGTTTTGGCAGTTCATTATATTATCTCATTTTTTGAGGAATAAATCAATCGAAATTTCTGTGTGCTGGGCTACAGCGGCGTGACGGGGTTTCGTCCCTAAAAAAGAGAAAAAGAGCGGGGTGCGCACCCCGCTCTACTTTCAGATCAGTCAGCCTTTACAGCGATGACCTCGCGTCCCTTATAGAATCCGCAAGCCTTGCAAGCTCTGTGGGGAAGCACGGGCTCTCCGCACTTAGGGCACTTGGCAAGACCGGGCACCTCCAGCTTCCAGACGTTGCTGCGGCGCTTATCGCGTCTAGCCTTGGATACTTTACACTTTGGTACGGCCATTTGGTGACACCTCCTTGGTCGAAAAATTGCCCGAGGGCAATGGGTTTACTCCTTATCCTTCAAAAGCTGTGCCAGCACAGCCAAACGGGGATCGAGCTCTTTCTTGCAGCCGCAGGGCCCCTCGTTGAGGTTCTTTCCGCACTGAGGACACAGGCCCTTACAGTCGGGGCTGCATAGCATTTTGGAATCCAGATTCAGAACAAACGCGGTATTCATGAGATCATCCAGATCCGCGTCGTCGCCCTGAAGCAGAAATGTCCAGTCGTCTTCGTTCTCCTCATGGGCCAGTTCCCTTACCAGCACCGCAGAGACAGCCTGACGGTATGGACGGAGGAACGGGGTGGCGCACCGGTCACAGACGCAGTGCAGCGTGGTCTCCATTTGGGCAGTCAGCAGAAGAACACCGGCCTCATTGCGAACCTGGCCCTCTACGAGAACCGGCTCCTGGGCCGGATAGGCTCCGCCGAACTCCGATTGTGAGAAGTCCATGGAGAAGCTGAAAGGAACAATTCCGCCAGGGGTATGGATGATCGAGGCGAGATTTAAGAGCATAGGGCATATTCCTTTCATAGTCTGACCAAGTTATTATATAGACTTTCCTGCCGCTTGTCAAGGGAAATCCCAAGAAAAATAAAACAATTCTCCCCGCTCTCCATTGACACGCCGCCCTCCATTCAGTATCATAAGGGCAACGAATTCAATGGATAGGAGGCCCCGCCATGCGCTATTCGGGCACGGAGCTGTTATGGCTCCTCTACCTCTACTCCTTCCTGGGCTGGGCACTGGAAACCGCCGTAGCCAGCGGGAAGAAGCACCGCTTCACCAACCGCGGCTTTTTCTCCGGCCCCATGTGCTTTATTTACGGCTTCTCCGCCGTGGTCATGACGATATTCCTGGGAGAGCTCCAGGGCAGCCTGTTCTTTTTGATCGTGGGCTGCGGGGCCCTGGCTACGCTCATCGAATGGTTCGCCGGGAAGCTGCTGGAGCGCATGAACCACAAGCGCTGGTGGGACTACTCCGGCATTCCCTTTAACTTCGACGGCTATATCTGTCTGCCCTACAGTCTGCTCTGGGGCGTACTCGGCGCCCTGGCCCTGAAATTCGGCAATGAGCTTCTCACCGTGGTCTATAACCTGCTCCCGGCGCTGCTGGGGCATCTGGCGGTGATCGTCCTCAGCGTTTTGAGCCTTCTCGACCTCACGGCCTCTTTGGCCACCGTCCACCATGAGCGCAGAGCCGCCACGCCTACGGACGCAGTGCTTGCCTATGTACATCGCCGGCCCGCCAAGAACAAGGAAAAGCTGGAGCAGGTTCAGTCCGGGCTTCGCAGCTGGACCACTCGTCTTGGCACCGGCATTTTCACCCGGGTAGAACGCCGTATGGAGCGCGCCTATGACCTGGACGCCCCTAAGGACAGCGCCGAGACCAGTCAGGACACCCGGTGCGATCTGCTCCTGCTGTTCCAGCTGTTCTTCATCGCGTCTCTGCTGGGAGATCTGACGGAGACCATCTTCTGCCGGATCACCGCCGGGGTGTGGATGAGCCGCAGCAGCCTGGTCTGGGGCCCCTTCAGCATCGTCTGGGGACTGGCCATCGCCCTGGCCACCGCCCTGCTTCACCGGGATATGCACAAGCCGGATCGGCACATTTTTATGATCGGCACGATCCTGGGCGGCGCCTATGAATACCTTTGCAGCGTGTTTACCGAGCTGGTATTCGGCAAGGTGTTCTGGGACTACTCTGACATTCCATTTAACCTGGGCGGAAGGATCAACCTGCTCTACTGCTTCTTCTGGGGCATCGCCGCGGTGGTGTGGATTAAGGTCTGCTATCCGCAGCTGGCGGGGCTCCTCCGCAGGATCCCAAAGCTCCCCAATCTGCTGATCACCAGCGGTCTCATTCTATTTATGCTCGTCAATATGCTCACCTCCTCCCTGGCCCTGATCCGCTACGACCAGCGGGCAAATGATGTGCCCGCCCGGCACCAGTGGCAGCAGGTCATGGACCGGTTCTTTGACGACGGACGCATGAAGATCATCTATCCCAACGCCATTGAGGCGGATTAAGCGATACATTTTATTTGGAGGCTTCCATGAAATCCTTTACCATCACAAAAAACGACGCGGGCCAGCGACTGGATCGGTTCATTGCCAAAACCGTCCCCCTGCTCCCCGCCTCTCTCAGTCAGAAATACATCCGCCTCAAGCGCATCAAGGTCAACGGACAGCGGGCCCAGCGGGATACCCGGCTCAGTGCCGGAGATCTGGTGGAGATGTATGTGAACGACGAGTTCTTCGATACCCCCAAGGAGGAAAACGCCTACCTCACCGTCACGGCGCCCAAGCTGAACATCGTCTACGAGGATGAGAACATCCTGCTGGTAGACAAAAAGCCCGGCATGGCCGTTCATCCCCACGACGGCGCGGAGTATGGCCGCACCCTCATCGACCATATCCAGGCCTATCTCTATGCCAAGGGCGAGTGGAAGCCCCGGCAGGAGCACTCCTTCGCCCCGGCCCTGTGCAACCGCATTGACCGGAACACCGGCGGCATCGTGATTGCCGCCAAGAATGCCGAGGCCCTGCGGATCATGAACCAGAAGGTCAAGGATCGGGAGCTGGACAAGCGGTATTTGGCCGTGATCCACGGCGTCATGAAGCCGGAATCCGGGGAGCTCCGGGGATATCTCTTTAAGGACGCCAAGAAGAACCGGGTCTATGTGACTAAAACCTCCCAGCCCGGCTCCAAGACCTGCATCACCAAGTACCGCACCCTCCAAAAAAACCGCGACCTGAGCCTCATCGAGTGTGAGCTCATCACCGGAAGAACGCACCAGATCCGGGCCCAGTTCGCCGCCGCGGGCCATCCCCTGCTGGGGGACGGCAAATACGGCAAAGCTGAGACGAAGTATGACCGGAAGTATCAGGCCCTGTACTCCTATAAGCTTACCTTTTCTTTCACCACCGACGCCGGGATCCTGGAGCCGCTGCGGGGAAAGACCTTCCAGGTGGAAGATGTAGACTTTGTAAAAACGTATTTTCCCGCCGCCGCTCATTGAAAAGGCCGCCAAAAAATGATAAAATAGCCGCACAGAGGGCATGGGGCTTCCAGGCGTGTTCCGGAAGCGGCTGCCCGAACATTGGAGGTGTGCATCCATGCAAGCTATCGCTCAGGCCTTTGGGAACTACTTTTCCCAGGTTCGCCCCACCGCCGCCATTTTCCCGGTGGCGCTGGTAGCGCTGATCGCTGCATTTTTCATCAAATACAAACGTGAAATGTCCCCCCGGATGGGAACGCTGGAATGGATCCAGAACTTCGACAAGCCGAAATTCTCTCTGGACGGCAAGAGCCATCCCATGGAGCGCCGGGATCTGATCCCCATGCTTATCATCCTGGCGGTCTACGCCATCGTGGCCTTCACGAATCTGGGCAGCACCAAGGATCCCCAGAGCTTTTATACCTTTGAGGGGGACAGCTCCAGCGTAGTCATCGACCTGGGGGAGCAGGAGGAGATCTCCTCCATCATGTACTACACCGGTCTGTACCCTGGAGACTACGACCTCTATTACAGCGCCAACGGCAGCAACTGGGTCCGGCTCCGGGATGCCGACGCCGTGGCCGACGATAATGGCGAGGTCAACGACGCGGCCATGCATCAGAGCTACGCGGATCTGTTCAAATGGCAGTATGCCAGCATCGGCGACAGCCCCATCAAGACCCGATATATCCGCATCGCCGCTCGGGTGCTCCCCATGGAGCTTGGGGAGCTGGCCCTCTATGATGAAAACGGCCAGCTGCTGGACGTCTCCGGTGTGGACAGCGTGCTCCTGGACGAGCAAAACACCGTCCCCGACGCGCCCAGCTGGTACAACAGCATGTATTTCGACGAGATCTACCATGGCCGTACCGCTTACGAGAATATCAAGAACATCTATCCCTACGAGATCACCCACCCGCCCCTGGGCAAGATCATCATCTCCCTGGGCATTCGCATTTTCGGCATGACCCCCTTCGGCTACCGGTTCATGGGCACGTTCTTCGGCGTTCTCATGCTGCTGCCCCTGTATATCCTGCTCAAAAATATGTTTGGCAAGACCAAGGTGGCCCTCTGCGGCACGGTGCTGTTTGCCTTTGAATTCATGCACTTCACCCAGACCCGGATCGCCACCATCGATACCTACGGCGTGTTCTTCATTCTCCTGAGCTTTCTGTTCATGTGGCGCTGGATCTCCGCCCCCTATGACCGAAAAATGCGGAAGAGCTGGATGGATCTGTTCCTCTGCGGCCTGTCCTTCGGCCTGGGCTGCGCCAGCAAATGGACGGTGCTGTATGCCGGCGCCGGTCTGGCCGTGCTGTGGCTGCTGCGGGTCATTATGAAGTATCGCGCGGTAGGCCTCCAGCACTATGGGAAGGAGCTGCTGGGCACCATCGGTCTGTCTGTGGTGTTCTTTGTGGTGATCCCCGTGGTCATCTACTGCCTGAGCTACATTCCCTACGGTCTGGCCCTGGGCTACAAAATGCCCTCCATGCTCACCAGCAGCGGCTACTACAAGCTGATCTGGGACAACCAGGTGTATATGCTCACCTACCACAACGGCGTCAATCAGGCCCATCCCTACTCCTCCCGCTGGTATCAGTGGCTCTTTGACGTGCGCCCCATCCTCTATTATCTCCGGTATGACGGCGCTACAAAGTCCGCCTTCGGCGCGTTCAACTCTCCGCTGATCGCCTGGGGCGGCCTGGCGGCCATGATTTCCAGCGTCTTCGCCTTTTGGAAGCGGCGGAAGCCTCAGGTGATCCTGATCTGGGTAGGGTATCTGTGCCAGTTTCTTCCCTGGGTGTTCATCTCTCGGACGGTATTTGCCTATCACTACTTCGGCTGCATTCTGTTCCTGACCATTGCCATCTCCTATGTGTTCGACGAGCTGTTGGATCGGAACCCGAAGAATGACAAGCTGGTCTATGGGGCCACGGCCCTGAATACCGGGCTGTTCGTGCTGTTCTACCCAGTGCTCAGCGGCACGGAGGCTTCGGTGCAGTTCTGCCTGAATGTGCTCAAGTGGTTCCCCACCTGGCCCTGGGGCTAAGCATAGAATATTTATGGGCGCGGTGCGATCTGCACCGCGCCCTTGTTCTTGCGCTGGCCGATAAGCTCTGGTATACTAAATTGCGGTGATATCATGCTGAAAATTCTGATTATTCTAGGGATCCTCCTGCTGACAGCGATCCTATGCCTCATTGCGGCAGGCTTCCTGCTGGCGAAAAAGCAATTTGACTGCCGCTTTGAGGGCGGCGGGGATTATTTTCCCTACTATTCCGGCCTCCATCCCGGCTGGCAGCGGCGGGAGATCTCCTTTTCCGGCGACCGCGGTCAGCTGCTCCGGGGCTGTGTGTTCTCCTACCCGAAGGATTCTCCCAGGGGGCTGATCGTGGTCTATCATGGCTACGGGATGAGCTTAGATGACTACCTGCCGGAATGTGAATACTTCTGCCGCCGAGGCTACCGTGTGCTAGCATTTGACGGCACCGGCACCGGACACTCCCAGGGCAAGCTCACAGGTCTTCCCCAGCACGTTCTGGATCTAAGGGACTGCCTCCGAATGGTGGGCCGGGATCCGGAGCTGTCCCGGCTTCCGCTGCTGCTCTACGGCCACTCCTGGGGCGGCTATGGGACGGACTGCGTGGGAGCGCTGGAAGCGTTTCCGATCCGGGGCATCGTCTCCGCCTCCGCCTTTTACAACAGCCTCTCGGCTCTTGCGCCCCATGCCAGACGGCACTACGGCCCTCTGGCCCCGCTGCCGCTGCTGGGGGTGCGGCTGTACCAGTGGCTCCGTTTTGGGCGGCTCTGCGGCATCACCGCCGCCCAGGGTCTCAGAGCCCAGCGCTGCCCGGTGCTCATCACCCAGAGCGATGACGACTTCATCCTCCCTTACCGGCACAATTACATGGCCCTGTATCGGAAATTCCACGAAAATCCACGGTTCACGTTTCTCCCCCTCACTGGCCGGAACCACAATATCACCACCCCCAGGGCCGTGGATCAGGAGAAGCTCAAGCTCCTAAAGGTGCTCCGCTCTCCCGCTCCGCCCCCGGAGGCCCAAGCCAGGATCTTAGAGCTAAAGGCCCAGGCGGACTATGCCCTGCTGGGGCAGTTTGCGGACTTCTTTGACCGCTGCCTCTAAGATATAACAGCACCCCGGAAGGAGTATACAAGCTCCCTCCGGGGTGTTGTCTTGCCTTACAGCCTTACCGGCACGCTCTGGCCGATTATCATGGAATCCGTGCCCACCTGGCAGTCCACTGCCAGCACCGAGACCCCGGCTGCCGCCGCCTCCCGCAGAGCCTTCCCGAATTCCGGGTCTGTCCGATCATTTGGCTCCAGCCATTTTACCGGGGACATCTGGATCACAAACAGCACGGCTGCGTCATAGCCCTGTGCCTTGGCCTGGATCAGCTCTCGGAGATGCCTGGCTCCTCGCTCCGTGGGCGCGTCCGGAAAGCGGCACACGCCATTCTCCTCCAGCGTCACGCCCTTGACCTCCAGGAACATGGGCTTTCCCGCCTGTTCCAGATAGAAGTCGAACCGCGACTGCCCAAAGCGCTGCTCCGGCCGGATCACCTCCGCCTTTCCCAGTCCTCCAGCCCGGAGCCACTCCCCCACCGTGATGTTCGGGGCCTGGGAGTCCATATTGATGAGGTATGTTCCCTTTTTTACGGTGATAAGGTCGTACTTTGTCTTCCGCTTCGGATTGTCCGATACCGCGCACCAGACCTCCGCCCCGGGCACCAGCAGTTCCCGGCAGCGGCCCGTATTCTTCACATGGCAGGTCTCCTCCGCCCCGTCGATCTCCACCTGGGCGATAAACCGATTGGGCCGCCGGAGGAAAATCCCCGGCTTCATGGCTCCATACTGCATTCTAAGTTCTCCTTTTATGCGAGAAAGTCTGCGGCCCAAACGCACTGTCCGGGCCGCAGGCTCCATTTACGATGTTACATTTTCTCCGGCGCTTCAAAGCCCAGCAGGTCGATGCAGGTCTCCAGGATCCGCTTGGCCAGGGTGATGAGGGCGATATAGCCCGCCTGTCGCTGGGGATCCGCCTCGGTGAGGATCCGGGTCTCGTGATAGAACCGGTTCACCGCGCCGCAGAGGTCATAGATATAGGCGCAGAGCACGTTGGGCTGGGTGTCCCGATAGGCCAGCTGGAGGTTGTCCGCAAACCGGGAGATCTCCAGCATGAGATCCTTCTGGATCTGGTTCTCCGGGGACAGAATTGCGGTATCCTCCGGGAGCTTGCCGGTCTTCTCCTGGTACTTGGCCAGGATGGACTTGATCCGGACGATGGTATAGAGGATATAGGGGCCGGTATTGCCCTCAAAGGCGGAGAACCGATCCATATCAAAGGCATAGTCCTTGGTGGCCAGGTTGGACAGGTCGCCGTATTTCAGTGCCGCCACAGCGATAATGCCCGCGATCTCATCCACCGCGTCGCCGGTGATGATGTTGTTCTCCAGGATCCGCTGCTTGACGGTATCGGTGATCTCGGAGATCAGATATTCCAGCCGCATAACGCCGCCGGAACGGGTCTTAAAGGGCTTTCCGTCCTTGCCGTTCATGGTGCCGAAGCCCAGGAACTGGAGCTCCGTGGTGTCCGGGACGATGTGAGACTTCTTGGCGGTGCGGAACACCTGCTCAAAGTGCAGCGCCTGGCGCTTGTCCACCACATAGAGTACCTTGTCCGGGTGGTAGTCCTGCTCCCGCTGAACCAGGGTGGCCAGATCCGTCGTGGCGTAGAGCGTTGCGCCGTCGGACTTCAGAATGATGCAGGGCGGGATCTCCTTCTTGTCCTCAGGCTCCTGGACGTTCACCACCAGCGCCCCCTGGCTCTCCTCCGCATAGCCGCCGTCCTTCAGGTACTTGACCATATCGGCGATATAGGGCTCTGCGTCGCTCTCGCCCTTCCAGAGGTCGAACTCCACGTTGAGGTTCTTGTAGTTCTTCTTGAGGTCCGCCACGGACACGTCCATGACGTGGTGCCAGATGGCCATATAGCCGGGGTTGCCCTGCTGGAGCTTCAAAGTCGCCTCATGGGCCCGGGCAGAGAACTCGGGATCCTCCTTGCTCTTGGCAGAGGCAGCGGGATAGATCTGCTCCAGCTCCGAGATGGTAAAGGGCGGCTCCTTGGGATACTCCCCCTGAAAATCCGGGTCAAAATAGGGAAGATCGGGCTGCAGCTCCCGGATGCCCTCGATGATCAGGCCCATCTGGAGACCCCAGTCGCCCAGATGCACGTCGCCGATGACATGGTTGCCCATGTACCGCTCGATGCGCTTGACCGCCTCGCCGATGATGGCGGGCCGGATATGGCCCACATGCAGAGGCTTTGCCACGTTGGCTCCGCCGTAGTCGATGACCACGGTCTTAGGGTGCGCCTCTCCCTCCAGGCCGAACTTCTCCGCACCGGCCATCTCATTGAGATACGCCGCCACATAATCGGGGGCCAGCCGCAGATTGATAAAGCCGGGCTTCACCGCCTCCACCTCTGTAAAAGCGCTGTCGCCGGACAGCACCGCCACCACCTCCTGGGCGATCTGAATGGGGGCCTTGTGGTACTGCTTTGCCCCCTTCATGCTGCCGTTGCACTGATATTCGCACAGATCCGGTCTGGCCGATACGCTGACCCGGCCCAGCTCCGGGTCGTAGCCTGCCTGCCTGAAGGCAGAAGAAACCTTCTGTGAGATCCGATCAATGAGTTTTTCCATGTTTCCGTTTCCTTTCCAAAATCGGCTCATGGCCGCATTACTTTCATTATCGCTTATTGTACCATGATTTTCTCCTGGTGTACAGGGAAAGATCATGGTATTTTCCCGGCATAAACGGCGAAAATCGGCGCTGAGATTATCCCAGCGCCGATTATGAAGCGAGCTCTTACGGGCATTCCCCGTCGATCATCAGATGGATGATCTCCTGATCCGTGCCCCGCATACCCTCCCGAGCGATCTGGCTCACAGCCCGGATGGTGTTCTCCACGCCCTTGATGACGATGCCGTCGCCGCCGAAGAACTGGCTGTCGTGCATGTTCATCTGCATGCCCAGAAGCCCCGCCTCCACGGCGGAGGCGATCTTTGCGGCGCAGCTGGCCTTGGCTCCGTCACAGATCATGCCGGAGTTGATGGCCAGGGCGTTGACGATGGTATGGCTGATCTGGTCATAGCGTCCGCCATAGAGATAGCAGATGCCAGCGCCAGCGCCGCAGCCCGCGCTGGTGGCCCCGCAGTAGGCGGACAAACTGCCGATACCGGTTTTCAGATGGATGGTCACCAGGTTGGACACCACCAGGGCCCTGTACAGGGCGTCCTGGGTCATGCCCATCTCCCGGGCGTAGACGATCACAGGAATGGAGGCCGTCATGCCCTGGTTGCCGCTGCCGGAGTTGATGACCACAGGCAGCTCACAGCCGCACATTCTGGCGTCGGAGCCCGCCGCCGCCCAGGCCTTGGCCCGGTTCTGGATACAGTTGCCGTAGGATTTTAGCAGGATCTTGCCGATGGTGGCGCCGTAGCTGCCGTCCATGCCCGCCTGGGCAATGGCCATGTTGTAGTCGATCTGCCGCTGGAGCACCTCCTGCACATCGGAGATCTCCACCTCGTCGGCAAACCTTACGATGTCCTCCACGTTCAGGAGCGTCCGGTTCTCCGGGGCCTGCACCACGTCGTCCTCAAAGGGCACATCGATCATCACGGTGTCGTTCTTCTTGAGGGTCACCACATTGGTATGGTGGCCGATGATCCGGGAATAGGCACTGTCGGTGCCATGATACGCCGTCACCTGGATGTCAAAGGGGCAGTTGGCCTGGGATTCTGTGATCCGTACCTCCACCTGCTCTAGGTACTCGTCCAGCGCCCGGAGCTGCTGCTCCGTGACCCCGGAGATGACCTCCAGCTCCGCCTCCGGATCCCCGCAGCATAGGCCCACGGCCACAGCCACCTTCAGGCCCTTTCGGCCGCCGGTGTGGGGAACGATGACGGATTTTACGTTTTTGATGATAGTGCCGCTGACGCACAGCTCCACCCGCTCCGGCAGAGCTCCCAGGGCCTTCCGGGCCAGAGCGCCGGCATAGGCCACGGCAATGGGTTCAGTGCAGCCCATTGCGGGCAGCAGCTCCTCCTTCAGGATGTCCACATAGGCATCATAGATACGCTTGTTCATACTCCACCACTTTCCTTACAGCTGGATGGCGCTGTCATAGCCAGTGCGGACAGCGGTGCGGACGTTATTGGCCTTGACACAGTCGCCGATGGGGAAGAACTCTCCGGCGATCATCCTGAAGGCCTCCGCCTGCTCCTTCTGGGGCACCATGCCCGCAGAGAGAACAACTGTATCCGCCTGGATGCTGTGCTCGCCCTCCGCGTCCACATAGGTGATGCCCTCCGCCGTAATACCGGTGCAGCGGGAGTTCACATGAGCGTCCACGCACTTCTCGATCTCCTTTGTGATGGCGGTTCTGGGGATGGCGCAGGAGGCCGCCGCCAGGGTGCCAGTCATCTCCACCAGGCTGACGGACTTACCAGCCTCCTGGGCCAGATATACCGCGGTCTCGCAGCCCACGTCGCCGCCGCCCAGGACGGCGATCTTCTGGCCGATGTCCTCCCCGGCCTTGACCTTCCGGTAGGCCTCCTCAGCGGTGATGACGTTGGGGCCGTCCACGCCGGGGATCGGGGGCACCAGGGCTTTCGCGCCCACTGCGGCGATGACCACGTCGGGCTCCAGGGACTCCACCAGCTCCACGGTGGCCTCGGTATTCATCCGAACCTCCACGCCGGTCTTGTCCACCATATGGATCAGGTAGTCCATAAACTTGCACAGATCCCGCTTAAAGGGCACCTGCCGGGAGAAATTCAGCTTGCCGCCCAGCTTGTCGCTCTTTTCCAGCAGAATGACCTCATGGCCCCGCTGCTTGGCGGTAACAGCGGCCTCCATGCCCGCAGGGCCGCCGCCGATGATGACCACCTTCTTGGTTTCCTCCTTGGGGGGCACCAGCACAGGCAGCCGAGCCTCCCGGCCCACGGTGGGGTTCACGGAGCAGCCAAAGGTGGCGGCACGGCGATAGTCGAGGCAGTGGAAGCACTTGATACAGGGGATGATCTCATCCTCCTTGCCCTTCCTGGACTTATTCACCAGCGCCGCGTCGGCAATGGTGCCTCGGGCCATGGCCACGATATCCGCCTTTCCGGCGGCCAGCGCAGCCTCGATGTCCTGGGGCTGCTGATAAGCGCCCAGGGTCAGGATGGGGATATGGATCTTCCCGGACTTCTTCACATACTCAGCCAGATAGGTGTTGTGGCCGGGCAGCAGGAAGTTGTTGGGGTGCATGATGTGCTCGGTGTCGGTGAAGAAGCTGCCCGCAGAGATGTGGGCAATGTCGATCTTGTCCTGGACCATCTCCAGGAAGGCTACGCAGTCGTCGGGGGTGAAGCAGTCGTCGCCGCCCAGCTCAGAGCCGGAGATCCGGTACTCGATGAGCAGCTTCTTCCCCACTCGCTGACGAATGGCGTCCAGGATCATGATCGGGAACTTGGCACGATTGGCAAGACATCCGCCGAACTCGTCGGTGCGGGTGTTGAACTTAGGCGAGAGCATCTGGGACAGGATCAGGCCGTGGCCGCCGTGGATCAGGATCATGTCGAAGCCGCATTTCAGGGCGTTCTCTGCCGCATCAGCATAGATGGAGGCAATGCTCTCCATGGCCGCCTTATCGAGAATCTGGGTGCCCTCCTCGCCGTTGACGGAGTAGTTTACCAGCTCGCCCTTGTAGTTTCTGCCGTGGTAGGAGAAGCCCAGCAGCTCCAGAGAGGCCTTGGCCCCATAGAAGTGGATGGCGTCGGTGAGGTGGTTCCAGAACCGGTGGTTCTCGGAGTCAAAGATGTTCTCATGGGCATGGACGTTGTCATACTCCTGGTAGATGTCCATGTTCTGGGCGGATACGGTAATGTTGGCAGAGCCACCCTTTGCCTTATTGGCGTAATAGGCCACCACATGGTCGTTGGGGTAGCCCTCCTTGCCGTAGAGCAGATGGGCTCCGGCCGGTGCAGACCAGATCCGGTTTTTGAAGGTCACGCCCCCGATGGTGATGGGGGAAAACATATGAGGATACTGCGTTTTCATTTTGACCGCTCCTTACATTTGAAAATAATTCACAGCGCAGGCAAACCCGATCAGCACGCCGCCGATGATTACCAGCGCCCAGGCGAAGGATATATGGGGGAACCGCTGGGCCCAGAGCTCCATTCTTTTTCTGCCCAGGCGGCTTGACAGCAGGAACACCGCCGCCAGCAGCCAGATGATCCCGCCCGCGAAGGCGCAGAGCCTCCATAGGGCTCCCGGGAAGCTGCCCCCCAGCAGCTGGCGGATACCAGCTGCAAGAGTCAGGATCAGGATCAATCCGGCAGAAAACAGGATCAGAAGCCCCAGCTCCTTTAGCAGTTGCTTGATGGTCCCCTTCATCCGTTCACCTTGTCTAGATTGTGGCAGGCCGCGAAATGGCCCGGCTCCACCTCCCGGAGCTCCGGCATCTCATGGGCGCACTGCTCCGTGGCGAACTTGCAGCGGGTACGGAACCGGCAGCCCTCGGTGGCACCGGCCACGGTGGCCTCGCCCTGGACCGTCTGCTCGGCGCGCTTCCGCTCCAACTCCGGATCCGGGATCGGGATGGCGGAGATCAGCGCCTGAGTGTAGGGGTGCAGGGGCTTTGCGTACAGGGCCTCGGAGGAGGCAGTCTCCACCACGGTACCCAGGTACATGACCACGATCCGGTCAGAGATGTGCTTCACCATAGCAAGATCGTGGGCCACAAACAGATAGGTAAGTCCCTTCTCTTTCTGGAGCTGAATGAGCAGATTCACCACCTGGGCCTGGATGGATACGTCCAACGCGGAGATGGGCTCGTCCAGCATAATGAACTCCGGCTCCACCGCCAAAGCCCGCGCAATGCCGATGCGCTGCCGCTGGCCGCCGGAAAACTCATGGACAAAGCGGCTGGCATGGGACTCATTGAGGCCCACGGCGTTCAGGTAATAATAGATCTTCTGGAGCCGGTCCTTCCGATCCTTGGCCAGATGGTGGATATCGATGCCCTCAGCGATAATATCCGCCACGGTCATCCGGGGATCCAGAGAGGAATAGGGATCCTGGAATACGATCTGGGCGTTCTTCTTGAAGCTGTACTTCTCGCTCCGGGACATCTTATGGACGTCCTTGCCCCGATAGAGCACCTGGCCGTCAGTCTTGTCGTAGAGGCCCAGGATAATGCGTCCGCAGGTGGTCTTTCCGCAGCCGGACTCGCCCACCAGGCCCACGGTCTCCCCCTCATAGATATCGAAGGACACGTTGTCCAAGGCCTTGACCACTTCCTTATGGCCCACATTGAAATACTTTTTCAGGTTCTTCACCTGTACAAGGGGCTGCTTTTCCGTTTCCATGGTCAGGCCTCCATTCCGGTGTTTTCGTCAAAATCGTTGATGCCCGCCACCTCGGGCGCCATGTCGTGATGGAGCCAGCAGGAGGCGGAATGCCTGCCGCCGAAGTCTGTGGCCTCCGGCATCTGCTTCTGGCAGATGGGCATGCAGTATTTGCACCGCTGGGCAAAGGGACAGCCCTCCGGGGGCGCAATCAGATCCGGAGGCGTGCCCTCGATGGAATCCAGCTCCTCCTTCTTGTCGCCATCCAGCCGGGGCACAGCCCGCAGCAGGGCCTTGGTATAGGGATGCCGGGCCCGGTAGAAGATGTCCTCGCTGGTACCCTTCTCCACGATCACGCCGCTGTACATGACAAAAATTCGCTCCGCGATGCTGGCCACCACGCCCAGGTCATGGGTGATCATCAGAATGGAGGTGTGGTTCTCCGTTTTCAGCTGTTTGAGCAGCTTGATGATCTGGGACTGGATGGTAACGTCCAGGGCCGTGGTGGGCTCGTCGGCGATCAGCAGCGTGGGCTGACAGGCGAAGGCAATGGCGATCATGACTCTCTGGCGCATACCGCCGGAGAACTCATGGGGATACTGGCTGACACGCTTTTCGGCGTTGGGGATACCAACGTCCTTCAGGAGCTTCACCGCTTCGGCCTTGGCCTCCTTCTTGGTCATCTTGCGATGATAGAGGAGGTTCTCCATGATCTGCTTTCCCACGGTCATGGTGGGGTTCAGGGACGCCAGAGCGTCCTGGAAGATGATAGAGGCCTGGCCGCCCCGGTAGCTCCGCAGCTCCTTTTTCCCCATAGCCAGGACATCCTGGCCGTCAAAGGTGATGGAGCTTCCCTCCCGGACCTCGCCGGGGGCCTGGATCAGCCGCAGGATGCTCTTGCCGGTGACAGACTTGCCGCAGCCGGACTCACCCACCAGGGCCACAGATTCCTCGTAGCCGATGTCCAGGTTCACGCCCCGGACGGACTGCACGTCGCCTTGGTAGGTATGATAACAGACCTTCAGGTCTTTGATCTCAAGTAAATTACTCATGTTGTCCTCCCCTTACTTCCGGAACTTCGGATCCAGGGCATTGCGGAGGCCGTCGCCCAGGAGGTTAAAGGCCAGCACCATGATGCACAGCACCAGGGCCGGGAAGATCAGCTGGTTCACATGGGAATTCATGACCGCCTGACCGTTGGAGATCAGAAGGCCCAGGCTGATGGAGGGGGCCTTGAGGCCCAGGCCGATGAAGCTGAGGCCGGCCTCCTGGAAGATGTAGCCGGGGATAGCGGTGGCAACCTCCAGGATCAGGATGCCCATGATGTTGGGCAGCAGATGCCGGACAATGATCTTCATGGGCCGTTCGCCCAGGGCCTCGGCAGCCATGACATACTCGGACTCCCGGAGCTGCATGATCTGGCCCCGGACCACCCGGGCCGTCTGACACCAGGAGGCGATGCACAGCGCCACCAGCAGGGATACTGCGCTGTTGCCCATGGCGATCATAATGAGGATGGTCACCAGCAGGCTGGGAATGGCAGTGATGATCTCCAGGATCCGCATCATGATCTCATCCACGATGCCGCCGAAGTAGGCCATGATGCTGCCGTAGAGACAGCCCACCACCACCTGGATGGCGGTACAGCTGATAGCCACCAGGAAGGACACCCGAGTGCCCACCCAAAGTCGTGAGAACAGATCCCGTCCCAGGGAGTCAGCGCCCAGCCAGAACTGGGAACTCATGTCCGCGTTCTTATACTGGGGCGCGGAGGTGATATAGTCGTAGCCCCGGATATAGGGCCCAATGATGACCATGATCAGGAACAGGAACAGCACGAACAGGGAGCCCATGGCAATCTTGTTTTTCTTGAGCCGCCGCCAGGCATCCTTCCAGTAGGTCACGGGCTCCCGGACCAGCTGGTCGCCCTGGTGCTCCCGCTCCTCTATGATCTTAAAATCTTCCGGCTTCAGCGCCGTTTTTGCAGCTTCCATTATCGCTTTCCTCCTTGGATCCGAATTCTGGGATCGACCACCGTATAGAGGATATCCGTCAGAAATACCACCACGATGAACAGTGCGGCGATAAACACGGTCTCACCCAGCACGATGGAAAGATCGTTGGCAGACACCGCCTCGATGTAGTAGGCGGCGATACCGGGGATGGAGAAAATCTTCTCGATGATGAAGGAGCCGGTGATGCAGGTGGCCATAGACACGGGCAACCGGGTCACAATGGGAATAAAGGAGTTCCGCATGATGTGGCTCCATACGATCTTGGGCTCAGAGAGGCCCTTGGAGCGAGCCGTCAGGATATAGTCCTGATCCAGCACGTCCAAAATGGAGGTCTTGAGCAGTCTGGAGTAAGTGGCGATGTGCAGCAAAGCTCCGGAGAGCATGGGCAGGATGGTATACTTCCAGCCGCCGAACCACAGGTCCTTACCGGAGGGCCAGCCGATGACCGGGAACCATTTCAGGGTGCCTGCGAAATATTTCTGGAACACCAGGCCCAATACCAGCTCCGGCACGCTCATGAGCAGTACCGCGAATACCACGATCACCCGGTCTATCAAGGTATCTCGCTTCACCGCCGCAATCACGCCCAAAAAGAGTCCCACCAATACGCCGAAGATCAGCGACTGAAGGCCCAGCCGGGCGGATACCGGCAGCTTTTCCCGGATGATGTCCTGGAGGGTCTGGCCCTCGTAGACCACGGACTCGCCGAAATCCCCGTGGAGCATTCCCTTCATGGTGATGACGTACCGCTGCATCAGGGGCTTGTCCAGGCCATACTTGGCGTACATGGCGTCACGGGAGGCCTGGGGCAGAGACATGGTTCGGGACACCAGCGGGTCTCCCGGGGCCGCCGCCGTCAGGAAAAACGTGGCTGTCGCAATGAGAACCAGCGCCACCAGCAGTTCGAAGAACCGCCGGACTATATATTTTATCATAAGTAACAGCTGCCTTTTCTTTAGAGTCGGGCATTTCTGCCCGGGTCGGTAAATAGCACACAGGCAGGGGTCTCCCCCTGCCTGATGCAATTTCGGTCTCACCGGCCTCAGGGCCGCGGAGCCTTACTTCTCGATATATGCGTGGCTGAAATCAAACTCAGGGCCAAAGTTGGTATAGCTGATTCCCTTCACATAGGTCTGCTGGAAGAACTTGATGTCGGTGAAGTACAGGGGGCCCACACCGGCCTCCTCCAGGATCGTATCCTCGATCTCGTGGAAGGTCTCAGCCTGCTTGGCGGTATCGGTGATGCTGGTGACCTGGCCCAGCAGCTCGTTGACATGCTCGTTGGTGTAAACGCCGGTCAGATACTTCAGGCCGTAGGGAACGTTCACAACGAACAGGTAGTTATAGGGGCTTGCGCCGCCTTCCCAGCCGTTGACGCCCACGTCATAGTCCATCTGCTGCTGGCGCTCCTCTGCATCAGTGGTCACATCTACATTCACCTGGATGCCCAGCTTGTTCTGCCAGGTCTGAGCCAGATACTCGGCCTGGGTCTGGCGGGCAACGTTGTCGGCCTCCACCACGAAGTCGATGGTCACAGCGGAGAGATCGGTGTCCTTGCCCAGCTCCTCCAGGCCCTGCTTGAAGAGCTCCTGCAGGGACTCGTCGGTGGAATACTTGGCCTGGAGATCCTTTACCAGACCCTCGCCGGCAGTGTTGTAGGTCTCGCCGCCGCAGGTAACAGTAGAGGGAACGTAGGTGTAGGCAGGCTCATAGCGGCCCCAGACGGTGTCGCAGAGCTCCTGACGGTCAACTGCCAGAGACAGAGCCTGACGGATATTGGCGTTGCCCATGAGGCCGGACTTGCCGCCGTTCTCGCAGGCGAATACCAGGAAGTCGGAGTATGCGCCGACCTTGTTGATATAATCGATCTTGCCCTCGTCGGCCTGGGCCTCCCAGTCCGCGCCGTAGTCATCGTTGTAGGGAACGATGTCCAGCTGCTGGGCGTCAAACAAGGTAGCCTGGGTGGAATACTCGGCCACATACTGCATGGTCACGCTGTCCAGCTTTACATTGGCAGCATCCCAGTATTTGTCGTTCTTCTCCAGGGTCACGCTGTTCTCCTTGACCCAGCTGGTGACCTTGAAGGGGCCGCAGAACACCATCTCGTCCACATTGGTGCCGTAGGTGGAGGTGGCCTTGTCGATCACATCCTGACGGGTGGGATAGCCAGCCCGATAGGCAATGTAATACAGGAACTCGGAGTTGGGGGACTCCAGAGTGTACTCTACGGTGTTGTCGTCCACAGCCTTGACGCCCAGCTCAGAGGCGTCGCACTCGCCGTCATAGTAGGCCTGAGCGTTCTTAATGGGCAGGAACTCGGTGGTGGAGTAGCCGTTATCGGGGTTCAGAGCCCGGAGGGCCGTGTCCACAAACTGCTGGGCCACGACCTTCTCGCCGTCGCTCCAGTAGTTCTCCCGCAGGTGGAAGGTGTAAGTGAGGCCGTCATCGGAAACCTCATAGGACTCGCAGCCGTCCTCCACATAGGTATCCTTATCGCTGTCGTCGGTGAGGATCCGCAGGAGGCTGGTCTGGGTCTGGGTCACGATCTGATACTCGCCGGTCCAGGAGGAGGCTACGGCGTCCAGATTGTTGACAGTGCCGCTGAGCAGGATGTTGAGGTTCTGGTCGCCGGAGGCAGCAGCCTCAGTGGCCGCGGTGGAACCGGCAGAGGAAGCTGCCGCAGAGGCGGCGGCGCTGCTGCTGTCGCCGGAGCCGCAGGCTGCCATGGAGAGCATCATTGCCGCGCTCAGAGCCAGGGCTGCCGCAGATTTAAACTTGAATTTCATGTTTTTCATCCACTCCATTCGTGAAGGTTTGGCTTTCGCCGGATCTAAGACATCTTTTTCATAGTGTTCCGCCGCTGATCTCTTTCATGCGGCGCTCAGGACGCGGTCATTTGCAATCCCGAGGATATCTTGATGCAGTCATTATAAATCGTTTCAATCTATTTTGCAACTTATTTTATCAAGGTACACCGGCAAATTTTGCAGGAATTCTATCATTATGCACAATTTTCTTGAATATCCATCCGTTCGTATTTAAATTTTCGCAGTTTTTCCGCAAAAAAAACCGCAGCTATGCTCTATTTCAACTCTATTCCCACTTGTTTTATATGTTTTTCTGTGCAAAACGCTGATTTTGCAAACTGGTGTTCCGGTTCCTTCAAATTACCAGAATCAGCCTCTCTCAAATGTTCATAAACTGTTTCATTTTCATTCAAACCATGGTCACAGGCAGCAGTTATACTGAGAGCATCAAAAAAACAAGCACAGCGGTGCTTTAGAATAGATTGTTTTTCATGTTTTTTCATTTCTCCTCTTTTCTCCTTACTATGGGAACGGGCCGCCCGGCTGGGCGGCCCGTTCCCATTTATTCTGCATTCTTTTCTGGCAACGTTATGATATCTTCCATGTGTACAGATGAATCAATGTACACGTCTTCTGCTTTCAGCAAGGCATCCTGTAAAACCACCGCAGATGGTCTGGCCAATGGAATAGATTCCAGCGTATCGATCACATCGTCAACAGCCTTACACAGAATCGCATACATTTTTCTATAATCCGCCATTGTCGCTTCCCCCAGTTCGCTTCAAGTTTCATTCTCTCAAAAATAGGCTATCCATAGCCTAATAGTAGCATGCATAGCCTACTTTGTCCAGTTATTTTCACTATTCTAAAGGAAATACTACCTTTGGAAGGAGAATTTCATGGACACCGTCACCGCCGTTCGTCATCGGATCCTACAGCTCTGTGGCCAGAGAGATATTAGCGTCAACCGTCTGGCTACGCTCAGCGCCCTGCCCCCATCCAGCATCAAGAACATCCTCTATGGAAAGAGCCAGAACCCCAAGCTCCTGACCATTAAGCTCATCTGTGACGGTCTGGGCATCACCCTAGGTGAATTCTTCTCCACTCCGGAATTTGACAGCTTAGAGCAGGAAATCCAGTAATATCACAGGGAGACCGCAGCATATTTTCTGCTGCGGTCTCTTTTTCTTACGATTTCTATTGACAAACGTAAACAAAGCGTATATGATAGCGGCGTAGAGAGTAAAATATTTTCACTCATATTCCAAAAGAAAATAGTAAGGAGGATGCACATATGCTGAACATATCCCATCTCACGAAGACCTACAGCGGTAAAAAGGCCGTAGACGATCTGAGCCTGCACATCGCCCCTGGCGAGATCTACGGCTTTATTGGCCACAATGGCGCTGGCAAGACCACTACACTCCGCTCCGTAGCGGGCATTTTACAGTTTGATTCCGGCGAAATCACCATCGGCGGCCATTCCATCGCAAAGGATCCCCTGGTCTGCAAGCAGATGCTGGCCTACATCCCGGACAATCCGGATCTCTACGAGTTCATGACCGGCATCCAGTATCTCAGCTTTATCGCGGATATCTTCGGGGTCAGCGGCCAGGACCGGCAGACCAGGATTCACAAATACGCCGAGAGCTTTGAGCTTCTGGATGACCTGAGCCAGCCCATCGCCGCCTATTCCCACGGTATGAAGCAGAAGCTGGCCATCATCTCCGCCTGGCTCCATGCCCCGCGGCTCATTCTCATGGATGAGCCCTTTGTGGGCCTGGATCCCAAGGCCTCCCACCAGCTCAAGGGCATGATGCGTGAGGTCTGCGACCAGGGCGGCGCCATCTTCTTCTCCACCCATGTTCTGGAGGTGGCGGAAAAGCTCTGTGACAAGGTGGCCATCATCAAGTCCGGCACCCTCATCCGTTCGGGCTCCATGGAGGAGGTCAAGGGCGACGAGTCCCTGGAGGACGTGTTCCTGGAGCTGGAGGATCCCACATGCTGAAAATTCTGCTGAAAAAGCAGCTTATGGAAATTTTCCGGAGCTACTTCTATGATTCAAAGAAAAACCGCCGCCGTTCCAAGGCCAGTACCATCGGCTTTCTCGTAATGTTCTTCTGCATTATGGTCTTGCTGCTGGGCGGCATGTTCACCGGCCTGTCCGCAGCCCTCTGCGGTCCCCTGACCTCTGCGGGCATGGGCTGGTTCTACTTCACCATTATGGCCATGCTCGCTCTGCTGCTGGGTATCTTCGGCAGCGTATTCAGCACCTATTCCAGCCTGTATCTGTCCAAGGACAACGACCTGCTGTTGTCTCTGCCCATCCCCGTCCGGGCCATCATGGCCTCCCGACTGCTGGGCGTGTATCTCATGGGCCTCATGTACTCCGCCGTGGTACTGCTGCCCGCGGTCATCGTCTACTGGGTGACATGCTCCTTGACCCCGGCCACGGTGTTGGGCGGACTGCTGCTGATCTTCTCTGTATCCCTGATCGTGATGGTGCTGTCCTGCCTGCTGGGCTGGGTGGTGGCAAGGGTCAGCCTGAAGCTCAAAAACAGGAGCATCGTCACGGTGCTGACCTCCCTGGTGACGATCGGGATCTACTATCTGTTCTGCTTCCGGCTCCAGGATCTGCTCCAGTCGGTACTTGCCAACGCCGTGCTCTACGGCCAGGCCGTTCAGGGTGCGGCCTATCCCCTGTATGTACTGGGCCAGATGGGTACCGGCAGTTATGGAGCCATGGCCCTGGTCACGCTTCTCAGCCTTGTGCTGTTTCTGCTGGTCTGGGCCCTGCTGTCCCGCAGCTTTTTGAAAATCGCCACCTCCAGCGGCGGCGGAAAAAGGGTGCGCTATCAGGAAAAGCCCCTGTGCGCTCGCTCCCCTGCCCAGGCGCTGCTGGGGAAGGAATTTCGCAGGTTCCTCAGCAGCCCCAACTATATGCTCAACTGCGGTCTGGGGATCCTGCTGCTGCCAGTCATGGGCGTTTTGCTGCTGGTCAAATCCAGCGCCATTCTTCCGATACTGTCTCAGATCCCCGGCGGCACCCAAACCATGACGGTGATCCTGCCCCTGGCCATCTGCCTGGTGGCCACTATGAACGATACCGCCGCCCCCTCGGTGTCCCTGGAGGGCAAACCCCTATGGATCCTCCAGTCCCTGCCGGTGGATCCCTGGCCAGTGCTCCGTGCAAAGCTCATGATGCACCTGCTGCTCACTGAGATCCCCACGGTGATCTGCTGCGTGCTGACCGCTATCGCCTTCCCGGTATCCCTGCCGGTGCTGGCGTTGTCCATTCTGCTGCCGGTGATGTACGTCCTGTTTACCGGTGTGCTGGGTCTGGCTCTGGGGCTGAAGCTCCCCAACCTCACCTGGACCAATGAGACCGCCCCCATCAAGCAGAGCGCCTGCGTAACCATCGCGCTGCTGGGCGGCTGGGCCATGGTAGCGGTCATGGGCGTCCTGTACTTCCTGGCGGGACGGTATCTGGGTGCCGCCATATATCTCAGCATTCTGACCGTGGTGGTGCTGGCCGCGTCTCTGGTTCTGCTCCATTGGCTCCGTCGCCGGGGCACCGTGATTTTTGCCTCCCTGTAAATACAGCGGACCCCATACCGTGTGCTCCGGTATGGGGTTCGTTTTCTGTTGTTATGCAGTTCGGCGTGCCTCCCAGTCGGCCCGCTCCAGGCACTCGAACACCTGGTCCTTATATTCCTGGGTCACAGGCCAGAACAGGTGATCCTCGGCGTGGTGAAAGGTAAAGCCGCACTTTTCCATGCACCGCCGGGACTTTTCGTTCCCCGCAAAATAGCCGCACCAGACCCGGGGACATCCCAGGGCTTCAAAGCAGTGATCCACCAGGCACTGGGCCGCCTCCGGGCCATAGCCCCGGCCCCAGTAGGGCTTCCCGATCCAATAGCCGATCTCCATCTCGTTCTTCCCGGCCCCCGCCGCATTGGTGGGGAAATAGCCCACACTGCCGAGAATATCTCCGGTGGCCCTGTCCACCACCGCAAAGGTTCCATCCTCCGACAGCACCGTTTCGATGATCTCCCGGCTGTTCTCCACGCTGGTGTGGGGATGCCACCCCGCCATAGGGCCCACCTCCGGGTCTGATGCCAGAGGATATAACGCCTCCGCGTCCTCATCTGTCCAGGGTCGCAGATGCAGCCGCTCCGTCCAAAACTCCATGGGCCATACCTCCTCTTTTTGTCCCCTACCATACCACAGATCCCATGCTCCGTCAAGAACTGCACCCCGCCGGGACGATTTCCGCCTCCGTCGGGGTGCCGAGATTTATTGGCCCTTCAGGCCGTTTTCCACGCTCCGGCCAGCATCCTGAACGGCATCGCTCAGATCCTCGCCGGCCTTTTTCATGTCCTCCCTCGCCTGGGAGCTGCCCTCCCGGTCAGAATCAGTGCGGTCTTTCATATCGGAGTCCTCCGCGCTGCCGTTATCCCGATTCGGAGTGCTGTCCTCCCGGCGGCTGTCCGTATCCCCGGCGCTGTCCCGATCCTCCGTGACCACAGGAGAGGGGCTCACCGTGGCACTGGGAGAGGGCGACACCGCCGAGCTGTTCTTATCCGTGCCGCAGCCCGTCAGAGCCAGGGCCAGCACCAGCGCCGCCATGGTCAGCGCAATTCGATTGTTCTTGTTCATATTCCATTTCCTCCTGCAAATTTGCTGCAGGGGCAGTATGCCCACAATTCTGAAAAATACTCGTCTTGTGTTTCCATCATATGTCTCCGCGTTCTGCCGCAGAGCATTCCGCTCCATAGCAGAATGCGCCCGCAGATGAAATCACCTGCGGGCGCATTCGAGGAAAATGTAAGGAGTAAAAAAGAGGAGAAAAAGGAAGGGTATCAAACAAACTGTGGAGGTTTTGTTTGATGGTTACATAGTACCGGATACTTATGGCCGATCTTTGACGAAATTGTGGACATTTTGTAAATTCCGTTATTCCGGTTTTTGCGGCTCCTGTCGGTCCTCCGGCTTCTGCTTGGGGGGCTGCTCCGGCTCCGGGCGGCGCATGCGCTTTTTCAGCTCCTGAGCCAGCCGCTGGGCCTCCGCGGCCTTGGCTGCCGCCGTGCCCAGATTCACATTCACAGGCCGGGCAATGGTGATATCCATAAAGTGCTGGGTCAGGATCAGCGCCACATCCTTGGGCACCTGCTTGATGATGCTGTTGTAGAATACCGAGGTGACCTCCGCCATGGCCCCTACGTTCTGGACCACGTTTTCCGCCTTGCTGTCCATGGTGCTTGCCTCCGTTTCAAATTGCTGATTATGCTACTATTATACTCCAAAGGGGCGCTTCCCGCAAGGTTTCCAAAAATACTCTTGCAAAATTCCAAAAAGGCCGTATAATGTTCTCCTGTAAAGAGGAATGGGGCCCTGCCCCGATGGAGGATCATACTATGGAGGAAATACTGACCTTACTGGATCAGGCAATCATCTTTGCGGTCAAGGCCCACGCGGGCGCCCAGCGCCGGGACGGCCATACCCCTTATATCCTGCACTGCACAGAGGCGGCCGCCATTGCCGCCACCATGACGGAGGATCAGGAGGTGCTGGCCGCTGCCGTACTCCACGACGTAGTGGAGGATACCGCCGTCACCGCTCAGGAGCTGGAGGAGAAGTTCGGCAGCCGGGTCGCCCAGCTGGTGCTGGCCATGAGCGAGAACAAGCGCCCGGAGCTCCCCCCGGAGGACACCTGGCTGGTTCGCAAGGAGGAGACCATCTCCGCCCTGGAGCAGTCTAGGGATCCCGCGGTACACCAGCTGTTTCTGGCAGATAAGCTCTCGAATCTCCGGGGCATCGCCCGGGATTACACGGAATACGGCAATGATCTCTGGGAGTTCTTCCACCAGAAGAGCCGGGCCAAGCAGTCCTGGTATTACTTCCGGCTGGAGTCGGCGCTGTCCTCTCTGGCGGACACAGACGCCTATCGGGAATTCCATCATCTGCGCCAAAAGGTATTTGAACATGGTGAATAAAAATCCTGCGCTTCGGGTGCCCCGAAGCGCAGGATTTGTTTTTGTACTTACTTTTCCGCCTGGGCTTCTTCCTCTACCAGTCCGGTCTTCTCCACCACCTGCTGGATAAAGGTGGCCAGCAGATCCGCGGCCTCCTGGGGCGTCAGATAGCTGACGTTCAGAGCGATGTCGTAGTTCTTCATGTCGCTCCATTTCCGGTCGGTATAGTAGTTATAGTAGGTGGCCCGGGCCTTGTCCAGCCGTGCAATGCGGTTCTGGGCCTCCTTCTTGGTGACATTATCCCGCTCCATGACGGTCTTGATCCGAGCGTCGGTGCTTGCCTGAAGGAACACATCGATGGTGGGCTTGTAGCCGGAGAGCACATAGTCTGCGCAACGGCCTACGATCACGGCGGGGCCCTTGTCTGCGATGGTGCGGATGATACCGGACTGGACCATAAACAGCTGGTCGTTCAGGGGCATTCCATAGAGGCTGCGGTTGCTGCGATTGCTGAGGGCATAGCCCAGAGCTGTGGTGGCAGTTTCCTCTGCCTGCTCAAAGGCCTTTTCGTTGAACCGGGTCTCCTTGGAGGCGATGGTGATGAGATCCTTGTCATAGAAGGGGATCTCCAGCTTCTCCGCCAGGAGCTTTGCGATCTGATGGCCGTCGGTGCCGTACTGACGGCTGATGGTAATCATCGGATATTGTTTCATGGAATCACAGCCTTTCCATCTAAGATACCTTCATTATACCGCGAAATAGTTCAACATGCAAGTATTCCGCCCTACGGACGCGACATATTTTCCTAGCGGGCATTCTCCCGGCGGATCAGATCTGATCCGCCAGTTCCAGAATCATTTTCTCGGTCTTCTCCCAGCCCAGGCAGGGGTCAGTGATGGACTTTCCATAGATGCCCTCGCCGATCTTCTGGGCCCCATCCTCCAGGTAGCTCTCTACCATGAAGCCCTTGACCATGCTGCGGATCTCTCCCGAATGGCGGCATGCGTGCATGACCTCGTTGATGATCCGGGGCTGATGGAGGTACTGCTTGCCGGAGTTGGCGTGGTTGGTGTCCACGATCACGGCCATGTTCTGGAGGCTCTTGGCCTGATACTGCTCGTAGAGGCCCATGAGATCCTCATAGTGGTAGTTGGGCCGGGTGCGCCCTGTGTTGTCCACATAGCCCCGGAGAATGGCGTGGGCCAGGGGGTTGCCCACGGTCTCCACCTCCCAGCTGCAATAGGACAGGACGTGGGGATGCTGGGCGGCAGTGATAGAGTTCAGCATGACACTGAGATCGCCGGAGGTGGGATTCTTCATGCCCACGGGCACCGCCAGACCGCTGGCCACCAGCCGATGCTGCTGGTTCTCCACAGACCGGGCCCCCACGGCCACATAGCTGAGTACATCGGCCAGGTAGCCGTCATTGCCGGGGTAGAGCATCTCGTCGGCGCAGGTAAGGCCCGTTTCGTTGACAGCACGGACGTGCATATGGCGCATGGAGATCAGGCCCTTGACCATGTCCGGGCGCTCTGTGGGATCCGGCTGGGAGGCAATGCCCTTGTAGCCGTCGCCGGTGGTACGAGGCTTGTTGGTGTAGATTCTGGGGATCATCAGAATCTTGTCCTTGACCTTCTCCTGGAGGGGCACCAGCCGAGTGATGTAGTCGATCACCGCATCCTCCCGATCCGCAGAGCAGGGACCGATAATCAGCAACAGCCGGTCATCCTTGCCGGAGAAAATATCCGCGATCTCCCGATCCCGCCGCATCTTGGCCGCGGCTCCCTCCTTGGACAAGGGGATAGACTGCTGGACCTCCTCAGGGGTGGGGAGCTTCCGGAGAAATTTCATATTTTTCAGGGTATCCATGGGTATTCATGCCTTTCTTCGTTCAATGATAGGGTGATTATAGCACGTTCATTTCAATAATGCAACGCATTTATGCGTTAAAGTGCAGAATTTTACGCAAAATTTAGGATTGCAGCTTTGCCAGTGCTTTTGCCAGCGCCCCCCGGGAGACCGTTCCCTGGGGGCATAATCTGCCGTCCAGGTCGGAGAGGATCTCAGCCTGAAGCGCCCATCCCAGCGCCACGGCGCTCTCCGCATCCAAAGCTCCGGCATCTTGGTAATGATCCAGCCCGGAGATGGACGTGATCTCGCCGCCCTGCACCTCCGTCTCATAGCGGTAGAGGGCCAGGGCCAGCTCCCTCCGACTGAGGCTCCGCTCTGCCGCCTCCGTCATAGCCTCAGACAGGATGCCCTGCGAGGCCGCCCAGCCCAGAGCCTGCTCCAGTTCCGGATTTTGCGGATCGTAGTCCGGCCGTTCGGCCATCCGATACAGCGTCACCGCCAGGGTGCTCCGCTGGGCCGCCTGGGTGGGAGAAAAGAGCGTATCCGTGGTGCCCTGCATGATCCCGTCCTGCAGCAGCTGATTCACTGCCTGCTTTAGCTCCTCAGAGCCGGGCAGCAAATCCGCAAACCGCTGAGAGGGCTCCGTCGCCCCATAGAGCTGCTCCTGGAGCCAGCTGCCGAACAGCGAAGCGAACATTTTCTGCCCCTTTTGATTGAGGTGCCACGGGTCTGTGGGGGACAGGCAGAATTCCGTTCGGAAGTCCTGGTCGGTCATGTGAATGCCGTTTTCCTCTTCGTTCTCGGCATGGTAGCACAGGATCCCCCGGCGCTGGCACAGCGCCTCCATAGCGGCTCCGTAGTCCGTGGTGGCCAGGCCCAGCTTATTCTTGGTGCCGCCGGAGATCCAGGTGGTAAAGCAGACCAGGGTCGCCTCCGGGTGCTGCGCCTCCAGCGTGTCGAGAATGGTATTCAGGGCCCCCATGGAGGTAGTGGTATCCCTGGAATCCGCATCCCCCAGGGGAAGATTATGGGACCAGTCGTTGGAGCCGCCCTGGACAATGATGATGTCCAGCCGCTCCTGAGGCAGATCATAGACCCGCTGCACCATAGGCAGATTGCTGTTTTCGCCCTCCGCCAGGGTCGAGCCGCTGAGGGCGTGGTCATAGTAGTCCATGCCCCAGGTGCTGGCCATGAGATAGGGCCAGGCGGCCTCCCCTTCCCAGATGGCAAGGCCGTACCCGGCACAGTAGCTGTCCCCGAGAATGCACAGGGACTTCCCGCCCAGGGTCTCCACCCGTCTGCCGCCGTCCACCGCCGCCCCGGGGACGATCCATAGATTCAGACACAGTGCCAGCAGCAAGAACCATGCCGGCATTCGTTTTGCTTTCATGGAAAACCTCCCATACGCGCGGAGCCGCCGCGCCCTTGAGAAGCTATTATACTTGGTTTTTCGGCATTTGACAACTGAAAAGCGCCCCGGCCGGAGGGCCGGAGCGCTTGCGACTCACGATTATACGCGATACTTGGGCTGTGCGTAATACTTGGTATGGAGAATATGGTGGGCCTTCTCGCCGCCCCAGGCACCCAGGTAATTGGCATAGACCTCCTGGACAATGGGATTGTGATGGCTCTTCCGCAGCTCCTTGCCGGCATCCTCGTCGTAGAGGGCCTTGGCACGGAGGCTCCGGTAATCCACAAAGTTCTTGATCTTGGCGGGCACATAGGGCTGGCCGCCGCCGTTGATACAGCCGCCAGGGCAGCACATGACCTCTACAAAGTCATATTCCTTCTCGCCCTTGCGGATGGCGTCCAGCAGCTCACCAGCATTCTTGGTGCCGGAGACCACAGCCACGCGGACGGTCTTGCCGGGCAGCTCATAGGTGGCCTCCTTCACGTTCTCAAAGCCGCGAACGTCGTGGAACTCCAGAGGCGCGTTCTCGTCGCCCATGAGGATAGAGGACACAGTGCGGAGGGCCGCCTCCATTACGCCGCCGGTGACGCCGAAGATATCCGCAGCGCCGGAGGCAATGCCGAAGATGGGATCGAACTTCTCGTCGGGCAGTGCGGTAAAGTCCAGGCCGGCCCGCTGGATCATCTCACCCAGCTCACGGGTGGTGATGGAAACGTCGATGTCCTTGCAGCCGGGAACCGCCTCCATATCAGGCCGCTGGATCTCATACTTCTTGGCGGTGCAGGGCATCACGGAGACCACATACAGGTTCTTGGGATCAATGCCCATCTTGTCCGCGTAGTAAGTCTTCATAAGGCTGCCGAACATGCCCTGGGGAGACTTGCAGGAGGAGATGTTGGGCAGGAAGTCCGGGTGGTACTGCTCGGCATACCGAACCCAGCCGGGAGAGCAGGAGGTGATGAGAGGCAGCTTGCCGCCCTCCTTGATGCGATTGAGGAGCTCAGTGCCCTCCTCGATAATGGTGAAGTCCGCGGCGGTATCCACGTCAAATACCTGGTCAAAGCCCAGGCGGCGCAGGGCGGCTACCATCTTGCCCTCTACATTGGTGCCGATAGGCATGCCGAAGCACTCGCCCAGACCGGCCCGGACAGAAGGAGCTGTGGCGACTACCACATGCTTCTCGGGATCCGCCAGAGCGGCCCACACCTTGCCGGTGTCATCCTTCTCGGTGAGAGCGCCAGTGGGACAGTTGACGATGCACTGACCGCAGGAGATGCAGGCAGTCTCCACCAGATCACGGCCGAAGGGGCTGCCGATCTCAGTGGCAAAGCCGCGCTCATTGCAGCCGATGACGCCCACGCCTTGGTTCTGGCAGGCAGCTACACAGCGGCGGCACAGCACGCACTTGGAGTTGTCCCGCACCAGGTGAATGGCGGAATCCTCGATCTCCGGCTGCATATTGGGGGTGCGGAACCGCACCTGATCCACGCCGAACTCCTGGGCCAGCTCCTGGAGTTCGCAGGTGCCGCTGCGGCGGCAGGTCAGGCACTCCATCCGGTGATTGGACAGGATCAGCTCCAGGGTCATCTTCCGGGCATTGCGGACCTTCTCGGTGTTGGTAAACACCTCCATGCCCTCATTCACCGGATACACGCAGGAGGCCACCAGGCCCTTTGCACCCTTGACCTCGACCATGCAGATACGGCATGCGCCGATCTCGTTGAGATCCTTGAGATAGCAGAGGGAAGGGATCTTCACCCCTGCAAGATTTGCGGCCTGGATGATGGTGGAGCCGGCAGGGGCTTCCACTTCCATGCCATTGATTTTTAATTTCACAGTATCCATCTTGCCGAGCCTCCTTAACCCTTGGAAATAGCGCCGAACTTACATTTTTCCATGCAGCTTCCGCACTTGATACACTTGCTGGTGTCGATCTTAAAGGGAGAGCGAATCACGCCGCTGATGGCATCCGCAGGGCAGACGCGGGAGCAGGCGGAGCAGCCCTTACACTTGTTCGGATCGATGGTGTAGCTGAGCAGCGCCTTACAGGAGCCCGCGGGGCAGCGCTTCTCCACCACATGGGCGATATACTCGTCCCGGAAGTTCTTCATGGTGGACAGCACCGGGTTGGGGGCCGTCTGGCCCAGGCCGCACAGGGCGTTGCCCTTGATGTGCTCCGCCAGCTCCTCCAGGGTGTCCAGATCCTCCATGGTGCCCTTGCCCTCGGTGATGCGCTCTAGGATCTCGTACATCCGCTTGATGCCGATCCGGCAGGGGGAGCACTTGCCGCAGGACTCGTCCACAGTGAACTGAAGGAAGAACTTTGCGATATCCACCATGCAGTCGTCCTCGTCCAGGACGATCATGCCGCCGGAGCCCATCATGGCGCCGATGCGGGTCAGATTCTCATAGTCGATGGGAACATCGATCTGGGATGCGGGGATACAGGCGCCGGAGGGGCCGCCGGTCTGCACGGCCTTGAACTTCTTGCCGTTGGGAACGCCGCCGCCGATCTCCTCGATGATCTTCCGGAGCGGAGTGCCCATGGGGATCTCCACCAGGCCGGTGTTGTTGATCTTGCCGCCCAGTGCGAAGACCTTGGTGCCCTTGGAGCCCTCGGTGCCCAGGGCCGCATAGGCCTCAGCGCCGTGGTTGATGATCCAGCAGACGTTGGCGTAGGTCTCAACGTTGTTGAGGATGGTGGGCTTGCCGAACAGGCCCTTGACCGCCGGATAAGGCGGACGGCAGCGGGGCTCGCCGCGCTTGCCCTCGATGGATACCATCAGAGCGGTCTCCTCGCCGCAGACGAAGGCACCGGAGCCCAGACGGATATCGATATCAAAGCTGAAGCCGGAGTCAAAGATGTTCTCGCCCAGGAAGCCGTACTCCCGGGACTGCTTCAGAGCGGTCTGAAGCCGCTGCACCGCAATGGGGTACTCAGCACGGACGTAGATATAGCCCTGGGTCGCGCCGATGGCATAACCGGCAATGGTCATAGCCTCCAGTACGGAGTGGGGATCGCCCTCCAGCACGGAACGGTCCATGAACGCGCCCGGGTCGCCCTCATCGGCGTTGCAGCAGGCGTACTTGACGGGGCCGGGGGAGTTGGCGGCAAACTGCCACTTCATACCCGTGGGGAAGCCCGCGCCGCCGCGGCCCTTCAGGCCGGAGGCCTTGATCTCGTCAATGACCTGCTGAGGGGTCATGGAGGTCAGCACCTTGGCCAGAGCGGCATAGCCGTCATAGGCGATGTACTCGTCGATATCCTCGGGGTTGATGATGCCGCAGTTCCGCAGAGCGATACGAACCTGATCCTTATAGAAGGCAGTGTCAGTGAGGGACGTGGCCTTGCCGGTCTCGTCGATCTCACTATAGAGCAGCCGGGTGACAGTACGGCCCTTGAGCACATGCTCCTCCACGATCTCCTGGACATCCTCCGGGGACACATGACAGTAGAAGGTGCCCTCGGGGTAGATGACCACATTGGGGCCCTTGGCGCACAGGCCAAGACATCCGGTCTTGACCACCCGCACCTCTTTATCCAGGTTGTGGGCCTTCAGCTGCTTTTCAAATTCCTCAATGATGTTGCCTGCACCTGCGGAGGAGCAGCCGGTACCGGTACATACCAGAATATGAGCTCTTACAAAATCCATACTATGTACCTCCTTATTCCGCCGCGCCGATGGTGTACTCCGTCACCACCTGCTTGTTCACAAGGTGCTGGGCCACGATCTGGGGCACCTTATCCGGGGTCATCTTCACATAGGTGACCTTCTCCTGGCCGGGTACATAGACCTCGACGATGGGCTCCAGGCGGCATACACCGATGCAGCCGGTCTGTGTCACCTGTACGTTTTTGAGCTCGCGCTTATTGACCTCTTCTACAAAGGCATTGAGAACAGGGCGCGCGCCAGCGGCGATACCGCAGGTGGCCATACCCACCACAACGCGGATCGTATCGGCGTCGTCCTTTCTGAGGTTCATCTTGCTCTGCATACTTTCACGGAGTGCTTTCAGCTCTTCAAGAGATTTCATTGCTTCAACGCTTCCCTTCTATGTTGGATTCATTTTCATGGAGATAATCGGTGAGCCAGGCAATGACCTCCGGCTCACTGAGGGAAATGTCACCCATGATCTGACGGATCTCCCCGGTGTCCAGGGTATATTCGCCGTTTTTTGTGCAATGGGTGAACACAAAATCAATATCCGGACTGCCCTGGATCAGGGTGGTGATGGAGGAGACCAGGTCTCCCAGGGGCGGCATATCGATGTTCCGGGGATCAAACCAGGTGGTCACCGTGGTGCCCTTCCCCACCTCGCTTTGGATCGTCAGATCGCCGCCGGACATTTGGGCCTCCATTTTCATGAGCGGCAGGCCCAGCCCCACCTTCCGGGTGGTCCGGGTGGTGGTAAAGGGATCCGTCACCTTCGCCGCAAATTCCGGAGTCATGCCGCAGCCGTTGTCGCCGATGGTGATGGTGAGCCGCTGCGGCCCTTCCTCCACGGTGATCTCCACCCGGCTGGCCCCTGCGGTCACAGAGTTCTTGGCAATGTCCAGGATATTGAGGCTCAGTTCCTTCATTATTTATACTTTGCCAGTACGTCGTCCACCTGATCGGGGGTCATACGGCCGTAAACGTCGTCGTTGACCATCATGACCGGGGCCAGGCCGCAGGCGCCAACGCAGCGGTTGGCATCCACGGAATACTTGCCGTCGGGGGAGATGGAGCCCACAGGACATCCCAGCCGGGCGACGATCTTATCCAGCACCGCCTGAGAGCCCTTGACGTAGCATGCCGTACCGAGACATACAGTGATCTTATACTGGCCCTTGGGGTTCAGGTCGTAAAGGGAATAGAAGGTGGAGATGCCGTAGACCTCCTCCAGGGGGATCTCCAGGCCCTCCGCGATCTGGATCTGGACCTCCTCGGGCAGATAGCCGAAGATCTCCTGGGCCTGCTGCATCACCGGCATGGTGCCGCCGGGAACACCCTTATACTTCTGGATGATCTCCTGCAGCTTTGCCTCCTGCTCCGGAGTACCTGCATAGGGCACGACGGTTTTCTTGTTTGGCATAGTTAGGTTCCTCCTTTATCGGGGGCACAGGGCCCCGGGTAGGTAGTGAAGCGGCAAGGCCTGGGGCCGCCGCGGAACACAGCCCATTGGTGCTGTTTTCTTAGTTCATATTATACCGTAAAATATGCGCTTTGCAAATGCCGAAATTCCGGAGACCGCCCCTTGGGAGCCCCGGAATTTGTCCGCCCGTATTTTCCAGATAAAGTATGTGACTTTTTTCACAAGTGCCGCATACTGCCTTTTTATTTTGTATCGTATGAAACACTTTTCGAGTTTGGTTCAACTTACCAAAACCATTGTTTCGTCACTTTGTATAACTTCGAATCATCTTTGCGTGCCATTTTCTACATTTCCATTCGTGCAAAAGCTCCACTCTATTTTCGCCTTCGGCAATTTCTTAGCGAAAAAGGCAGGTTCATGGCCGTCACCACCGCCAGCACCAGCAGGAAATACCCCAAAAGATACCCCAGCCGCCCGGGAATGGCCCCCAGCAGCTCCAGGGGCGAGCCCGCCGATGGTCGCCGCAAAAACATATAATTGGTATGGAGCCACCCATTCAGAACCCCCACCGGAATCGCCACCGCGATCAGAAAGCCCATGCTCAGCGGCACCTGCCGGAGGCCCGGACGGATCCGCCCGGTGACCAGAGGCGCCAGGGACAGCTGCACCAGCAGGGTATGATACAGGAAGCTGTGGAGGCTCTGGAAATGCAGCAGCGGGAACATGGTCCAGTCCGGAAACAGCAGGGCGCACAATGCCCCCGGGAAGCACACGCTGTAGAGGATCTGTCCGCAGCGGGCGGAATTCGGATGCGCCCCCTGATACAGGCACACAAACATGGCAATGGAGCACAGGTGCAGGGGCAGATAGCCGATGGAGAATGCGCCGACCGCACCCAGAATAAAATTCTTGAGTACCTCCAGGCCCAGCATCACCCCGGCTGTCACCCGCATGACTCGGTTCTGTGCCTCCCTGCTCTGCCGCCGGAGCCACCAGAGCACCGCCAGCGTCCAAAGCCCCATCAGGCCCAGTACCGCCAGATGCGCCCCACCGAACAGCCTAAAGCCGCTGCCCGCCGGCAGCTGGCGTTCCGGTGTAAAATAGATGGACTTCATGTGTTTCCCTGCCTTCGGTCGTTTTCCTTTTTCTTCCTTTGTCGCGCAGTAAAATCGCCCGGCGGAAGCCGGGCGATGGATTTACGATCAGAAGAACTTCTTGATGCCATCGGTAGCCGTAGCCACGTCAGCGGAGATGGAGATGGTAAAGTCGATTTTGTTGGCCTTGCCGAACTCATCGCACCACTGGAGAAATGCCTCGGTCTCCATGGTGTCGTTGCACACGGAGATCTTGTACAGGCTGTCGATGAAAATGTGTGTAATATCGTAATCACCAGCATGGAGACCGCTGACAAAGCCCTTCAGGTAGCTGTAGCCGCCGATGGGATAGTCGCTGGCCTCGACCAGGCGAACGCTGGATTTTATGTCGTAAACAAGTTTGGAACCTTTTTCGATGCAGACAACATGGCCGCTTTCGTTCTCAACCGCTGCATTGATCGTTTCAACCATCTGCTTGGTTTTACCGGTGCCTTTCACGCCCATAATAACCTTAACCATGATGATTTCCCCTTTCGTTTTGTCGGTCCATCCGACTGTGGAAATATAGTAACATTTTTATGCGTACTTTTCAACCGTTTTTGTGAATTTTACTGTATTTTTCCCCGGAATGCTCTTCCAGAGGCCGCTCCGGCCCGGAAATCACCGGCCCAGATTGGTCATCATGTTCTTCTTGTAGGCCTCTACGCCGGGCTGATTGAAGGGGTTGACTCCCAGGGTATAGGCGCTGATGCCGCAGGAGAGCTGGAAGAAGTACATGAGATAGCCCAGGGTTCGGGCGTTCATGGCTCCGCACTTCAGGATAATCACAGGCACGCCGCCGTCCACATGGGCGGTGACCACGCCCTGATAGGCGTTTTCCTCCACATAGCTCACGGATTTGCCGGAGAGGTAGTTGAGGTCATCCAGGTTCTTCCAATCAATTTCGATGTTGATGTCATGCTCATCGGGCTCAAACCGCACCACGGTCTCGAACATGTTCCGCTCGCCCTGCTGGATCATCTGGCCCATGGAGTGAAGATCCGTGGTAAACTGGGCGCAGGCCGGGAAGATGCCCTTGCCGTCCTTGCCCTCGCTCTCGCCGAAGAGCTGCTGCCACCAGCGGCCCACATACTCGAAGTCCGGCTCATAACTGCACAGCATCTCGATCTTCTTGCCGTTCTCGTACATGAGATTCCGGGCGGAGGCATACAGCCACGCGGGGTTCTCCATGCTGCGGACATTGAGCTCCGTCTCCGCCTGCCGTGCTCCGGCCATGACGCTGCGGATATCGATGCCGGCCACAGCCATAGGCAGCAGGCCGCAGGCAGTGAACACGCTGTAGCGTCCGCCCACATTGGAGGGGATCGGGAAGCTCACATAGCCCTCCTCCTTGGCCAGGGCCCGGAGCTTGCCCTTCATGGGATCGGTGGTCACATAGATGCGCTCCTTGGCCTTTTCGGGGCCGTACTTCCGGTTCAGCATCCAGCGGAACATTCTGGCCGCCACAGCGGTCTCCATGGTGGAGCCGGACTTGGAGACGATGTTGATGGAGAAATCCACATTCTCCAGCCGCGCCGCCAGAGCGTTGAGCGCCCTGGTGGACAGGTGATTGCCCGCGAAATAGATCTTCACCGGATCTGTCTCGTTGTGCATCACGCCGTTCATAAACTCAATGGCCGCCCGGGCGCCCAGATAGCTGCCGCCGATGCCGATGACCACCAGGGCCTTAGAATCCCGGCGGATCTTATTGGCGGCCTTCTGGATAGCATCCAGCTCCTCCTCGGTGGTGTGAGAGGGCAGGTGATACCAGCCCAGGAAATCGTTTCCCGCGCCGGTGCCCTCAGCCAGAGTGGTGTGGGCCGCGGTCAGCCGCGGCTCCATCTTCATGAGGTCCGCAAATTCAATGCTGCCCCAGATGTTAGAGATATCAGTTTCAAACATAGCTGCGTCACGTCTTTCTTCTTATGTTAAATTCGGCTCTATCTTAACGGATAACGTGCAAAAAAGCAAGACTGTTTTCCGGCTTTTGTCACGCACCCAGCCAAAGCCGCCCCAATACCGTCCGAAACAGGCTCCCCCAGCTGAGCTTTCCCACCGCCTCCGGGGCCACTAGGGGCACCTCCGCCAGCACCTGCTCTCCATTCTTTAGGGTAACGCTGCCCAGGATCTGCCCCTGCTCCACGGGAGCCGATACCTGCTCCGCCAGAGCGATCTCCCGCTGGATCCCCGCCGCGGCCTCCTTGGTCAGCAGCACCGGCTCCGCCGCCCCCAGCTGGGGCTGGATATTCTCGGCCTCCCCCAAGGCCACCGCCACCGAGCTTAGGGTTTCCTCCCCCAGAGGATCCACCAGAGTATAAGTTGCAAAGCCATAGTCCAGCAGGGCCTTGGCGGATTCGAACCGATCCGTAGAGCTGCCGCAGTGCAACACCGCGGCGATGAGCTCCATGCCGTCCCGCTCCGCCGAGGCGGACATGCAGTACCCTGCGGAAACGGTATAGCCGGTCTTCAGCCCGGTGGTGCCGTTATAAAACCGTACCAGCTTGTTGGTATTGCTGAGGCCGAAGGCTCCGTCCCGAATGGTATCCATCCAAATCGTGGTGAACTGTCGGATCTCATCGTGGCGCAGCAGCTCCCGGGACATGATGGCGATATCCCGGGCAGTAGTATAGTGGACGTCCGGCCCCGCCTCATCGTCCAGGCCGGTGCAGTTGGCAAAATGGGTGTTGGTCATGCCCAACTCCTGTGCCCGCTGATTCATCTTCTCCACGAAGCCAGTTTCACTGCCCGCCACCGCCTCAGCCAGGGCGGCAGCGCAGTCGTTGGCCGAGGAGACCACCACACATTTCACCATCTCCCGAAGGGGCATCTGCTCCCCCTCCTCCAAATACACCTGGCTGCCGCCCTTGGCCGCCGCAGCCGCCGATGCGGTGATGGGGTCATCCCAGCCCAGCTGTCCCCGATCCACCGCCTCCATCACCAGCAAGAGCGTCATGATCTTTGTAACACTGGCGGGCGCCAGGGGCTGATCCGCGTCCTTCTCATAGAGCACGGTGCCGGTGGCCATGTCCATCAGCAGGCAGCTGGGGGCCGCCACCTCCGGGGCCGCAAAGCAGGAGCCTGTGAGCATGGCCGCCGCGCACAGCAGCATCAGTAATCTTTTCCACATAGGTATGTCCCTCCATTCCCTCGGTCAAACCTATGCGCGGTCTTCTCCCGGTATGCAAAACAGCCGGAAGAACCAAATGCTCTCCCGGCTGCGATTTAATTTTCCGCCTCTACATATACGATGCCATAGGCCCCCGGCCCGATATGCGCGCCGATCACAGGCCCCAAGGAATAGAGATGCTCCGGTGCCGGGGCATCGGAGCCCAGCCGCTCCATGAGCTCCAGGGCGTTGTCCTTAGCCCCGGAATATACGCCATAGACCGGAAAGCGCCGATCTATGGGCTTCTCCGCCACTAGGCCGGCGATCTCCTTCATGGCCCGGAGCTTGCCCATGCACTTTCCAGCCACCTGCACAGAGCCGTCCCGATCCACCGTCACCACGGGCTTGATCCGGGCCAGGGTGCCGAGTCCCGCCGCGGCCCGGCCCAGCCGTCCGCCCTTCCGGAGATATTCCAGCGTCTCCAGGCCCGCATAGACCCGTACCCTGCCCCGCAGGGCCTCTAACGCCGTTACGACCTCCTGGACAGACTTTCCCTGATCCCGCAAATGCGCCGCCTGCAATACCAGCAGCTTCTGGCACAGGGTGGCCGTGCGGCTGTCCACGATATGGACATTCTCATACTCCCCCATGCCCTTGACTACGCTGGCGGTCTGATAGGTGCCGCTGAGTGCCGAGGCGATGGAGATATATATGACCTCGTCTCCCTGCCCTCTGGCGTCCTCAAACAGCGCCTCAAACTCTGCCGGGGCGGGCTGAGAGGTCTTTGGGAAAACCTTGGCCGCCTCCAGCAGCCGGAAGAAGTCCGTCTTATTGAATTTCTGGTTGGCGCTGTAGATCCGGCCGTCGATGGTCAGGCCCAGGGGCACCAGCTCCACGCCATATCGGGTATACTCCTCCGGCTCCAGATCCGCTCCGGAATCGGTCACAATGCGAATGCTCATGGTTTATCCTTTCCTCTGCCTCCGGCGCATGGTCTCCTGCACCGTGGCGTTGATCTTGATTAACTGATCGGTGAGCTGTCGGACCTCCTGCTCGCCCATGCGGTCCACCACCGCCTCGATGAGCTCACGGCCCTGCCGGTGGCTCTCCTGATAGGCCGCCGCTCCCGCCTCTGTGAGATAGAGATGCACCCGCCGCCGATCCTCCTGGCTGCGGCTCCGGCAGAGATAGCCCCGGGCCTCCAAGGATCCCAGCAGGGCGTTCATCTGGCTCTTGCGGATGTTTGTCTTTTCGCAGAGCTCCGTAGCGGTGAGAGGCTGCTCCGGAGCCTCCCGCATCTGATGGAGCAGGAGATTGGAAACCACCGCCTCGTTGTAGGTCATGCCGCTGACCAGCTGCCGGCTCCAGATGGTGGAGGCCAGCTCCAGCCAGGCCCGCAGCAGTGCTTCTCCGGTATCCGCTTCCATATCCTTGCCTCCTTAATAGTTCACAAAATGAACGATTCACATCATACTCTATTTCCCGACCTTTGTCAAGAAAAAACGCAAAAACCCCGCCGCGTTTCTCCGCGGCGAGGTTTGCTATTGCATTATTGTTTGTTCACCGCATCCGCAAACCGCAGGAAGGCTTCCTGCCCCTCTTGGGTGCGCTTGTAGACGCCCGCGTCCTCCAGCACCTGGGAAAATACATGTCCGGTCTCCTGGAGCAGGATGTCCATGGTGTTCTCCGGGGTAAAGGTATACTGCGTTTTCAGCTCCTCCACCCAGTCCGCGTGCTTTTCCAGCGCCGGATCTGTCCGGAGGTCGCTGCCCGACAGGATGGCGTCCTTGAGGCTGTAGAGCTCGCCCTTTAACCGACTGGGCAGCACCGCCAGACCCATGACCTCAATGAGGCCGATGTTTTCCTTTTTGATGTGGTGCTTTTCCCCGTGGGGATGGAAGTAGCCCAGGGGATACTCCGGGGTGGTGATGTTGTTTCGCAGCACCAGATCCAGCTCATAGTCCTCTCCCCGCCGCCGTGCGATGGGGGTGATGGTGTTATGGGGGATACCGTCGGTCTCCGCATAGATAAAGGCCGTCTCGTCGGTGTAGCCCCGCCATGCTGTGAGGATCTTGTCCGCCAGCTGAGCCAGGCGCTCCCGATCCCCGGAGCGGAGCCGGATGACACTCATGGGCCACCGGACGATCCCGGCACGGATGTCCTCATAGCCGTCAAAATGCAGCGCTGTCTCCACTGGGGCCTTGGCCATGGGGAATTCATACCGTCCCCCCTGGAAGTGCTCATGGCTGAGGATGGAGCCGCCCACAATGGGCAGATCCGCGTTGCTTCCCACAAAATAGTGGGGCATCACGGTCACAAAGTCCAGGAGCTTCCGGAAGGCTGCCCGGTCAATGACCATGGGCACATGATCCCGATTGAAAACGATGCAGTGCTCGTTGTAGTAGACGTAGGGAGAATACTGAAAATACCACTGGGAGCCGTCGATGGTCAGGGGGATGATCCGGTGGTTCTGCCGGGCGGGATGGTTCATCCGGCCCCGATAGCCCTCGTTCTCCCCGCAGAGCTGGCACTTGGGGTAGCTGCTCTGGGGCGCGTTTTTCGCCGCCGCAATGGCCCTGGGATCCTTCTCCGGCTTGGAGAGGTTGATGGTGATATCCAGCGGTCCGTAGGGACTATCGTATTTCCAGCGCATATCCTTTTTGATGCGGTAGCGGCGGATATAGTCCGTATCCTGGCTGAACTGATAGTAGAAGTCCGTGGCGGCCTCCGGGCTCTGCGCATAGGCAGTCTGGAATTTCGCCCGCACCTCGTGGGGCATGGGGGTAAGAAGCCCCATGAGCTTCGTGTCAAAGAGATCCCGGGCGGTGATGCTGTCCTCCAGGATGCCCTTTTCCACAGCGGCATCCAGTAGCCCCGTCAGGATCTCCTCCAGCTCCGTGGGCATTTCTGCTCCAGTGGGCGCATAGCTGTCCTCGTCCATGGCCTCCAGCAGACGGTTTGTGAGATAGACCCGGTCATCCTCCTGGTCAAGGCCCCGGTCAATGCCGTAGCTCACCAGCGCGGCAATGAGATCACTGATGGAAGCGCTCATGCCCGCACCTCCGCTCCGCCCACGGCACGGATGCTCAGCACATGGCAGGCGCCCTGTCCCAGGGCCCCGTCAATGCCATTCCGGAACCGCTCCAGCTTCTCCAGGGGCACAAAGGCCTGGCAGGTGCCCGCAAAGCCGCCGCCATGGACCCGGTAGGAGCCCTCTCCCTCCAGCAGCTGCTCGCAGAGGGCCAGCGTCACCGCCATGTCCTGATGTGCCACGTCTCCGGCAGGCGTTACGTTCTGGAGATACATATAGGAGGAATAGCCTGACTGCCGGAGCACCTCCAGGAACCCCTGGAAGTCTCCCCGCCGCAGTGCCTCACAGGCTCTGGGCACCCGCTTGTTCTCCTGATAGAAGTGGAAGGCCCGGAGCACCGCCCGGTCTCCGCACTGCTGCCGCAGGGCCGGAATGGCCGCGTAAAACTCTGCCTCCGGAACCTGGGACAGCACCTCTTTTCCAAAATAGGCGGCCACAGCCTTCATCTCCACGGGGATGGCCGTATATTCGTCGGTGAGATCCGCGTGGCTGGCCTGGCTGTCGATGATGCACAGGGCATAGCCAGTGGCTGAAAAGTCGAAATCCAGGGGCGTGATCTCCGGATGGGCCGTATCGCCGAAGTCGATCTCCACCAGGTTGCCCACGGAGGATGCCATCTGATCCATGAGTCCACTGGGCTTTCCAAAATAGACGTTTTCGGCGTACTGGGCGATCTGGGCGATCTCCGGATCAGAGATCTTCCCGCCGCAGAACATGCCATTCAATACCGCTCCCACCAGCACCTCAAAGGCCGCTGAGGAGCTGAGGCCAGAGCCAGGCAGCACCTGGGAGCTGATATAGAGATCCAGACCCCGGAGCTTCCAGCCAAGCTCCACGAATCGTGCCGCCACACCCCGGATCAGAGCCGGGGTGGTGTTTTTCTCGTCCTTCCGGATTCCCAGTTCCCGTAGGCTGATCTCGCAGCGGGGATAGCCCTCGGACTGTACCCGTAGAACCTCGGTGCCGTTTTCTGCCGCGGCAGCCATGGCGTCGAGATCCACCGCGGCGGCCAATACCCGGCCCCGCTGATGGTCCGTGTGGTTGCCGCAGATCTCCGTGCGGCCCGGTGCGGAGAAATAACGCTCCGGCTGATATCCAAACGCCTGGGAAAAGCCCTGATTCAGAGCCTCCATCCGGCGATGATCGGTGTTTTTGATGATCGTCTGCACTTGCATCCATCCTCTCCTGTTTCTGTCACCTATACAATATACCATTTTCACAAAAAAGGAAAGAGGAAAATTCCGCCCAGCCTCCGTCGAAATGTGAAGAAATTGTGTTTTTTGATAGCGCACCTTGCATTTTGAAAATTGCATCCACCCACAAATTCCCGTATGCTGTGTATAGAGACGCAATTTATAAAGGGAGGTATCTGTAAATGAAAAAGAAATTGTTATCCTTGCTGCTCGTCTCTGCGCTTTTGTCGGCGATGCTCGCCGGCTGCGGCAGCCCCAAGACCTCTGACCAGGGTTCCTCGGCTCCCGCTGACTCCGTATCCTCCGCCGCATCCGCCGCCGCTCCTGAGGAGACGCCCCAGGAGGCCCCCTCCGTCCCGGAGGCCGCTTCCAGTGAAGAAGCCTCCACCTCGGAGCAGCTCTCCGACCGTCCTGAGGTCACCTATCCCCTCACCGAGGAGGAAAAGGTCCTGACCTATTGGCAGGCCTGGCCGCCCTTCCTGTCCGAGATCTCCGAGCCCTCTGATGCGGCCATGTTTGAAAAGCTGGCCGAGGCCACCGGCGTTCGTCTGGAGATCTCCGCCGTTAGCACGGAAACCGCATCCGACGACTTTATGCTCCGCTGCGCCTCCGGCGATCTCACTGACATGGTGCAGAATGCCGCCACCCAATACACCGGCGGCGGCGCCAAGGCCATTGAGGACGATGTCATCATGGATCTTCTGCCTCTGATCGACGAATACACCGTCAACTACTACAACATCATCTACTCTGACCCCAATATCTACAAGAATCTCGTCAATGACGAGGGCCAGGTCCCCTCCCTCATCGGCATGTACACCGATTACCACTACACCGACCAGGGCTACTGGATCCGGCAGGATATTCTGGGCAAGACCGGCCTGGAGATCCCCAAGACCGTGGATCAGCTGGACGCAGTGCTGGAGGCCTTCCACGACATGGGCCTCACCGACGCGCTGATGGTGCTGTCCGAGGGCAAGTGCGACATGCTGGAGGTGGCCTACGGCGCCACGGACCGTCTGGTGGACGGCAAGATCCAGCCCGCCGCCCTCACGGATAACTACAAGGAATATCTCAAAAAGCTCCACGATTACTATCAGAAGGGCTATATCAGCGTAGACTTTGTCACCTACACCGAATCCGACACCAAGCCTCCCCAGAATGTGGTGTTTAACGACATGACCGCCATCTTCAAGGAGGACGTGGCCGCCATCTCCGGTTATCTCAGCAGCTCCAACACCCCCGGCTTTGACCTCCAGCCCATGGGCCAGATCCGCCTTCACGAGGGCGATCGTCTGGATACCGGCTTCATCGGCGTAAAGGCTGCCGACAAGTATTCCCTGTCCATCTCCACCCAGTGCGCCGATCCCAAGCTGGCCATCCAATACATGGATTACCTGTTCTCCGAGGAAGGCCACATGCTGGCTAACTTCGGCATCGAGGGTCAGACCTACACCATGATAGACGGCGAGCCCCAGTTCACCGATCTGATTCTCAACAATCCCCAGGGCTTTGACTGGCAGCTGTGCCAGAGCCTGTACATCAACCCCGGCTTCCCCTGCCTCACGGATCTCTCCGTTCAGGAGATGACCTACACCGATGCCCAGAAGGCCGCCGTGCCCACCTGGGTAGAGGCCTATGACAGTGCCGACGAGACCATGCCCAACGAACGCTGGCTCAGCTTCACCACTGAGGAATCCCAGCATAAGGCCGACCTCCAGAACGACATAGAGACCTATCAGACGGAGATGCGGCTGAAGTTCATCACCGGCCAGCTGGATATCGACGCGGAGTGGGATAACTACTGCGCCGCTCTGGAGGGCATGGGCATCCACACCATGGAGGAGATCACCCAGGCCGCGGTGGACCGCTATCTTGCCAAGTAACCTTTGCTTCTTCTCTATCCATATACCCGAAATAGGGCCGCCGCATTTTGCGGCGACCCTATTCCGTACTTCGTTTCGATTCTTTTCCTTTTCAGCAGTTTCGCCTCCGGATTGGACTTTCCCCCCAGCATCTGCTACAATGTTGGGCGAAAAAACAGACAGCGCCGATTCCCGCGCTGTCTGGACAATCTATGGAGGAATATTCTATGAAGAAAAACATTCTCGCTCTGGGTCTGTGTGCCAGCATGGTCCTGAGCCTCTGCGCCTGCGGCGACAGCGCCGCATCTTCCGCCGCGTCCTCTGCTCCGGCGGAGCCCACTGCCGCTGTGGCATCTGCGGTACCTGAAACCGCCGCCCCTGCTGCTGACCAGGCAGCGCCCGCCTCCGTCGCCGAGACTTCCGCAGCGGAATCCGTGGAGCCCCTGGCGGAGACCACTGTCTACATCGATATTGCCGCCTCTCTGGAGGCCGTATTCCAGGATGTCATTATTCCCGCCTACAAGGAGTTTCAGCCCAACGTCACCATCCAGTACAATACCGGCTCCTCCGGCAAGCTGCTCTCCGGCATCGAGGAAACCAACGGCATCGGCCACGACCTGTTCTTCTCCGCCGGCAAGGCCCAGGTGACCACCCTGAATGAGACCGACGGTCTGGTGGTGGACGGCTCCATTGTGGACCTGCTGGCCAATGAGCTATGCCTGGTAAAGGGCAACGACACTGAGACCGCCGTTACCGGCTGGGAGAACCTGTCTGAGGCCAAGTCCATGGCCCTCTGCGGCGGCGGCGTCCCCGTGGGCAAGTACAGCCGCATCGCCCTGATCGCCCTGGGCGTGCTCCCGGAGAATGACGATCCCGCCTCCATCCCCACTGAGGAGATCTCCGAGGCCCTGGGCGGCATGGAGATCGACGAGGCCGACGACGTGGAGGTAGCCGCCTCCAAGGCCGCCGAGGGCTCCGTAGAGGTGGCTACCATCTACTATTCCGACTACTACAACCATCAAAATGACCTGACCATCATTGCCCAGGATGACGGCACCCTCACGGGCCCCATCACCTATCCCGTGTGCCTGGTAAAGAACCCAGAGGCCGACGAGGCCGAGAGCGCCGCCGCAGCGGACTTTTTGGCATTTCTCCAGACCGAGCAGTGCCTGAACGCCTATGAGGAATACTGCTTCATCGTAAATCGGTAAAATCCCTGCGGGGCTGGCACTGGCTGTGTCTGCCCCGCTTTTTCCGGCCTTGCGCCAGGCCGCGAGATATGGTAAGCTGTTACTATCCGGCCCGAGGGCCCTGGGAGGTCATATCGTGCAGCAGTTTATGGAAATGGTAAAGAGCTTCGACTGGAGCCCCTTCTGGATCTCACTGAAAACCGGCATCATCGCTACTGTTATCTGCTTCTTTCTGGGGCTCTTCGCGGCCCGGAAGGTATTAAAGCTGGGGCCCCGGGCCCGAGCGGTGGTGGACGGGATCCTGACCCTGCCCATGGTCATGGCCCCTACGGTGGCGGGCTTTTTTCTGCTGCTGCTGTTTTCCCTGCGGCGGCCCGTGGGCGCGTTTCTCTATGATAAAATGGGCATCAAGGTGGTTCAGACCTGGCTGGGCTGCGTCATTGCCGCCTCGGTGATCGCGTTCCCACTGATGTACCGGAACGCCCGGGCCGCCTTTGAGCAGGTGGACCCGGACCTCATCTATGCCGCCCGGACCCTGGGCATGAAGGAGCGGACGGTCTTCTGGCGGGTGGTGATGCCCGCGGCGGGCCCCGGCGTGGCCTCCGGCACGGTTTTGACCTTTGCCCGGGCCCTTGGGGAATACGGAGCCACAGCCATGCTGGCGGGGAATATCGCCGGAAAGACCGGCACCATCTCCCAAAAGATTGCCAACGTCATCAAGGACGGCGACTACGCCACAGCCGGGGTCTGGGTAGTCATCACGCTGGTGATCGCCCTGGTCATTATCATGGCCATCAACTATTTCTCCGGCGGCAGGAACCGGAAGCAGAATCGGTGGTGAAAAAATGAGCATCGAAGTCAGCATTCAAAAGAAGCTGGGGAATTTCCAGCTGGACGTGACCTTCTCCCAGGAGCAGGGGGTACTGGCCCTGCTGGGCGGCTCCGGCTGCGGCAAGAGCATGACTCTTCGCTGCATTGCGGGCATCGAGAAGCCGGATGCCGGGCACATCGTATTGGATGGGGTCACCGTGTTCGACTCGGAGAAAAAGATCGATCTGCCGCCCCAGCAGCGCCAGGTGGGACTGCTGTTCCAGAACTACGCGCTGTTCCCCAGCATGACCGTCACGGAGAACATCCTCTGCGGCATCCGCGAAAAGCGCACCAAGGCGCAGAAGCAGGCCTTGGCGGAGACATACATCCGAAAATTTCATTTGGAGGGGCTGGAACGCCATACCCCCTCCCAGCTCTCCAGCGGCCAGAAGCAGCGCTGCGCCCTGGCCCGAATGCTCATCGGCGCCCCGAAGCTCATCATGCTGGACGAGCCCTTCTCGGCCCTGGATTCCTACCTCCGCTGGGAGCTGGAACAGGAGCTGCTGGGCACCCTGCGGGAGTATGACGGCACGGTTTTGTTCGTATCCCACGACCGAGATGAGGTGTATCGGATCTCTGACCGGATCGCCGTCTACAAGGATGGCCGCATCGATGTAATGGACGACAGGGAGTCCCTGTTCCGCCGTCCCCAGACCTGCACTGCCGCAGTTCTCACCGGCTGCAAAAACGTGGCCCCGGCTCAGTTTAGCCCAGATGCTGTGACCGTTCCGTCCTGGGGATTAACACTGCCCCTGGATGCGCGGAAAATTCCTGAGGATGCGACCCATTTGGGGCTCAGGGCTCAGTGCCTGCGTCCCGCCCCCTCCCCAGGGCACCGCTGTTTTTCCTACGAAATTCTCCAGGAGATCGATGGAGCACAGTCAGACATTTTGATGATCCGTTTGGCAGATGGGCCGGAGCCCATCCGCTGGGAGCTGTCCCGGGAGGCCCGCGCGGCCCTGCGCGCGTCGCCCCGGCTGGTAGAGATCCCAGAGGACGCCGTACTATTTCTGAAGGACTAAAAGCAGGCCCATACCGCCGCGGCGGTATGGGCCTGCTGCTATCTTCTGATTACTTCCAAACGCTCTTTTTCAGCTCGTTGTACAGGGCCAGTCCCTTTTCCTGGCCCAACTGCTTCCGCAGGGCGTTGCAGAGCACCTGGCGCTTATTGGCCAGCACCAGTTCCTTCAGCGCCGCCTCCTGGAGCTCCGGGTAGGGTGCGATGAGCCGGGTCAGCTGGCTCAGGTCATGGGTCTCCTGCTTGGCCGGGGCCTTCTTAGGCTTGTCGCCCTTGGGGGCGCGCTTCTGGCGGCCCTGGGGCTTCTCCTTGGCCTCGGCATGCTCCGGCTTCTTTTCCGGCTCTGCCTTCTGCTCGGGCTTGGACTGGGGCTTAGGCTCGGTTTTTGCCTCAGGCTTTGCCTCGGCCTTGGGTTCGGGCTTCGCCTGGAGTTTCTGCTCGGCCTTCGCCTCGGTCTTGAGTTCGGGCTTCGCCTGGGCTTTCTGCTCGGCTTTCGCCTCGGCCTTGGGTTCCGCCTTTGCCTGAGGCTTGGGCTCCGCCTTGACCTGGGTCTTCAGCTCCTGCTTGGGTTCCTGCTTTACTTCGGGCTTAGGCTCCGCCTTGGACTGAGACTTTTTGATCTCCTCCGGGGGCTTGCGCCAAAAGCTGGAGCTATAGCGCTCACTGTGAGTGGGCTTCTTCTCCTGGGGCTGCTCGGCGGGCTTGGGCTCCGGCTTAACCTCGGCTTTGGGCTGGGGCTCGGCTTTCGGCACGGGCTTTGTCTCGGCCTTGGGCTGTTCTACAGGCCTGGGCTCAGGCTTATCCGCCTTATGGACCTCTGCCTGAGGCTTTTCCTCATGGACAGGCTGCGGCTCCTGCTTGGCGGGCTCTCGGTTCTCCGGCTTGTTGCCGTCCCCATGGCCTCTGCCCCGGTTCCGGCGGAAGCGGGTGCGGCCCCGATAGCTCTTGCGCCCCGGCTCCGGATCCGGATCCTCCAGGGACTCCAGGGGCTCGACCTCTGCGGGAGCCTGGATCTGAGGCTCCGCATGCTGTGCCGTGGTCTCCTGGGCCTCAGGCTGCGCCGCCGGAATGACCTCCGCGGCCTTCAGTGCCAGCACAGGCTCCGTCACCGCCAGCAGTGCCGCGGGGGCCTGAACAGGCACAGGGACCGTGGGATCCGTGGGCTGCTCCAGAGTCTCCTGGGCGATCTCGGCGCCCTGGGCCTCCTTCTCCTGCCGGATCCGCTCCAGGCGCACTGCCGCCCGGATGGTCTCCACGCACTTGACCCGGGGCTTGCCGTCGTTGACGGCCCAGAAGTTGGCCACATGGCGATAGCCCATGTCACGGGACACGATATAGTAGCCCCGCTCCGCGGCATTGACGCCGATCAGGTAGCCCAACCAGGTAGAAATTTGATGATCCAGGGCATTCTTGCCGCCCACACTGACCTCAAAATAGCTGAGCTTGCAGGTGCTCTTTCCAATGAGGATGTGCATCTTCATGCTCAGCCGATTGGAATTGGTGCTGTAGAAGATGATGACCTGATCCTCCGGGGACAGGTAGGTAATGCCGCTGAGTCCCTCGGAGGCTACGTTTTCAAAATCAATGAGATAGATATCTCGCATACATGCGTCTCCTTTGAATGGCGCTTCAAATTATCCCAGCTGCGACATGCGCACCAGAATGGTGGCAGCCTGGGCCCGGGTAGTACCGGCCTGGGGGGCAAAGGTGCCGTCGCCCATGCCTGCGATAAGACCGATGCCGGCGCAGTAGCGGACATGCTCCAGGGCATACGCACTGATGGTATCCTCATCGGTGAAGGTACGCTCTGTGATGGGGTAGTCCGCCTGCTTTTTGGCAAAATACCGGGACAGAATGGTGCAGATCTGCTCACGGGTCACGGTCTCATCGGGATGGAAGGTACCGCCGCCCATGCCGTTTACATAGCCGTTCTCCGCGGCCCAGACAATGGCCGGGGTATACCACTCGCCATCCGCCACATCGGTGAAGTCAGACTTCGCCGTCTCCGGCAGCTCCGCGCCGTCGTAATTGGCCAGGGCCTTTACCAGCTGGGCACGGGTCAGGGTGTCGTCCGGGCGGAACGTGCCGTCGCCCATGCCGTTCATGAGCCCCTTTTCCTTGGCCTCCAGCACATACTCATAGTACCACTGGGAGGTCTTCACATCGGTGTAGCCGGTCTCGTTGGGCTTCTCCTCATCGCTGAGGAACAACTCCGCATCCTCGGCTCTCCGCTTGACCAGCCCCGGCAGGACATTTCCATTGCCGTCCTTGACCCAGGCCCCAAAGGCCTCAACGGTACGCTCTCGGGTCCAGGTGGAGGGATCATCCAGAAGCATCTGCTTGAGCAGGCACCAGGAGCCGTCGTCATTTTTGTAGTACATCCAGCCGATGCCGTTGTATGTAAAGTCCACCAGAGCGTCGTACTGATTCTGATTGACCACGATCCCGTTGTTCTTCAGGAAGGCGCTGAGATACTTGTCGTTCTCGGCCAGCTGATAGCGGGTCACCTGCTCGGCCTGTGCCTCGGTAATGGGCTCACAGTCCTCGCCCAGCACCTTCACCGCGTCGGCATAGTTGGAGCCATAGCCGATGTAGGCCACGCCCGCATACCAGTACCGGCTCTCTGTAAAGCCCTCATAGCGCTTGATGACCTCCACCGCCGTGTCGCTGTAGGCGTAGGAATCCTCCGTCCGGGTATTTGCCTGGGCCGGAGCCGCAGCCGCCTGGGCCGCCGGATCCGTTTCCTCCGCGTCCGCAGCCAAGGCCGTACCGCTCAGGCACAGGCACGCCAGCAGCGCAGAGATAATTTGAAGCAATTTGTGATTGTGTTTCATAATAACTCCTATGACAATGTGTTTTGTTACTGTTTTGTCACTTTTAATTATACACAACATCATAGGATTTGCAAGAGTTTTGCATGGAAAACCATAATTTTTTCGCATTTGAGGCAGAAATCGCCCTCAAATGTGCGCTTTTTCGTCCGATTCCGCCAGTTCAAACCGATATTTCTGCGGGGCCTCCGGATATTTTTCATGATCCACCGGACTTAAAAACATGTCCATTGGCCGGGCGTAGATCCCGAAATCCCCGTAAAGAGCCTGGTAGATCACCAGCTTTTCCCTGGTCTCCGAATGAGTGGCCACACAGAGCACCTGGTAGAGCTTCCCCTTAAAATGCCGGTATTTTTGACCGGGCGTCACCAGGCGCTCCATCAGGGATTTTCCTCCAGCCAGACAGCCTTTGTCGCGGGCCGCCAAACGGGGTTGGGATACTTCTCCCCCTTGGCGTAGCCCACCATCAGGGCGCAGCGCACATGGCAGCCCTCAGGGATGCCCAGATAGTCCCGGATCTCCGGGAACCGGTCGCTGACCTGACGGAGATAGCCGCCCCAGCAGGTTCCGAGGCCCTGATGTACCAGCAGGAGCTCCAGCTGTGCCATGCCCACAGCCGCGTCCAGCACCGGGTTCAGGCAGTCGTCCGGGCTCCAGAGCACCACCATGCAGGGGGCCCCGCAGGTAAGGAGATCCGTGCCCTTCTCCAGCAGCTTGGGAAGCTCCGGAGCCTCGCCAAATTCCCGGCACAGATCCATGCACTTGTCCCGGAGCTCCAGCACCTTGTTTTTGCCCCAGACCACCGTATACCGGAAGGCACGCTGATTCTTGCCGCTGGGGGCGTAGGCGGCCACATCCAGGGCATGCTGCATCACCTGCTTCTCCGGCAGCTTGTCGGAGAAATGCCGGATGGAGCGGCGGCTACGGATCAGGTCCTCCAAGGACTCGCCGCTGAGCTGGGGATAGACGGCCTCAGGAGGGATCTCCTCAAAGCGAATGGCCTTTTTCGGACAGGCGCCGGAGCAGTGCATGCACTGGATGCACCGGCGGCGGGGGTGGATCTCCACGCCCGCTTCCCCACGGGTGAACACGCCCATGGGACATAGCCGTAGACAGGTACCGCAATTTACGCACTGGGCCTTATCAATATACACCATCTTATGTTACCTCGTTTCCTGAATAATCCCGATCCAGGCCCTCCGGCAGGGGCCGATCCTCCTTCACTGCCCGGAAATAGTCCTCCAGCAGCGCCGCGGCATGGGGCACGGCGTCATAAAAACGCTTCTCCATCTCCCGGAGCCGCCGCTTCATCTCGGGATCCAGCTCCGGCTCCGGAATCGAGCCACGGATGCCCCGGGCCGGGGGCAGGAAGCTGGCGGCGTTGATAACATGGCGCATGGGCCCGCCTGCCCAGCTGCCGATCCGGCAGGACACCATGCGGAACCGCCGAAGGGCGATCTCGTAGACTCTGGGATTCACCTCCGGGGCCATGCAGGAGGCCGCAGCCAATAGTTCCTTGGTCACAGGCCGCCGGGGCAGAGCGTCCGGATAGGCCTGTCCGTCCCTGCGGAGCAGATACCGGTCAAATTCTCCCTCCAGGGCAAAATGAGTCACCTGTCCCTCCGCCACGGTGGCGAGCACATAGGGGTGCATGCTGCTGTCCAGGGCATAGTGCAGGAGATACCCCGCCGCAAAGGCTGCCGCATGGGGCTTTTGCTCCTTCACCGGCTGCCGATACGCCTCCATGGCCGTGCGCCCGGAGCCATGATGGAGCCGGATCCCCGCCTGGCGCACCTCGGCCCCATGCCGGGAGCCCACATAGAAATACAGCGGGTCCGGGCCGAAATTACCGCAGCAGAAGGTATCCCACTGCCGGAGCAGGGTACGCTGGAGCTCCGGGGGCAGCAGCTTGCTGACCTCCCGGCCAAAGAGCAGATGGGCATAGAAGTTCGGCATAGGATCACCCCGGATCAGAGATGATACTTGAGCAGCTGCTCCTCAGCGTAGGCGATATAATGGCCCACACTGAGAGTGATGCCTTCGATATCCTTTTCATTCAGCTGACGAACCACACGGCCAGGCACGCCCATGACCATGGAATGAGGCGGCACCACCGTATTGGGGGACACCACGGCGCCGGCGGCCACAATACTGCCGGTTCCGATGCGGCAGCCGTCCAGCAGGATGGAGCCCATGCCGATGAGGCAGCCCTCCTCCACGGTGCAGGAGTGGATCAGGGCGCTGTGGCCCACCACGCAGTTGTCCCCGATGATGGTGGGGGTGTTCATGGAGCAATGGGCCACGGCGTTGTCCTGAATGCTGGTGTTTTTGCCGATCTTGATCTTGTCCACATCGCCCCGGAGCACCACGCCGTACCATATGGAGGCGTTCTCGCCGATCTCCACGTCGCCGATCACCGAGGCGTCCTCGGCCACATAGCCGCCGTCGATTTTAGGCCGAAATTCCTTATATTCCTTCAAAAGCATTGTGATCCACCTGAATCCTTTCTTTTGCCCGGAGCTACTGCATCCGGAAGGCCGGAATGCCCAAATGAGCCCGATCCTCCGCCAGGGACTGCATATTCTCCTGGGGCACGTCCAGCTTTGGCGTTCCAAATACCGCGCCCAGCCACTCGGTGCAGTCTGTAAACCACCGGGCCACATGCCTGTTCTCCCGCACCGGATCCCCCAGGGACGAGGCCGGGGCGGCCAGTGCGCAGGCATGCTCCCCGTCCATATAGGTGTGGCACTCAAAGGGCACATTCTGCGCCGCCAGAGCAGCCATAAATTTAAGGCCGTGCTCTACCGGCACCATTTTATCGTGATACATGTTCCAGAGAAACACCGGCGGGGTATGGGGCCCCACCCATTTTTCCGCGGAGGCCAGCTCCCGGAGCTCCTCCATGGTTCGTTCTCCCCGCAGAAGCTCATACATATCTCCCTGGCCCTCGATATCCACAGTGATGCAGGGATAGCCCAGGATCAGGGCGTTGGGCCGCCCCTCCTGGCCCTGGCAGCCGGAAGCGGCCAGCACATCCGCCCGGTTCCACATGGTCCCGGCGCAGGCGGCCACATGGCCTCCGGCGGAGAAGCCGCAGAGGGCCAGCTTGTCCGGATCCTGTTCCCACTGCTCCGCCCGCTCCCGGATGCACTTCAACGCCCGACACACATCCGCCGCGGAATTGGGGAACACCGCGTGCTTCCCGATGGAATACCGAAGCAGATAGGCATTGTAGCCCGCCGCCGCAAAGGCTGCCGCCACAGGCTCCCCCTCGCTGACCCCGTGATAGAGATATGCGCCCCCGGGCAGCACCAAGACGCCGCCCCGCTGAGGATAGTGCTCCTTCACGGTGGTCCAGCGCTGGATATAGGTATAGAGCATCACCCGATGATCCCCATACAGGTCGATTTTTTCGCAGATCATTCGATCCCCTCCAGAGAAAAGTCCGGCAGATACTCGTCCGTGGCACTGGCGGGCTCCTGGAGGAAGCCGTCCTCCAGCCCCAGCATATACATCCAGTCCACCACAGCCTCATATTCCTCCCGGGTCACGGTACGGTCGTAGGGCGGCAGATTTTTCACCCGGCCCGAGGGCACATACTGGGCCATGAGGCTCAAAAGCACGCTGCCCTTAGGGAAGTGCTCGGCGATGTAATCCAGCACCTTGAGGCTGTTCTGCACCTGTCCCGGCAGCACCAGATGCCGGATGATAACGCCCTTTTGGAGCATCCCATCCGTTCCATAGACCGGGGGCCCCACCTGACGGAGCATCTCGTCGATGGCCCGGGCCGTCACCGGGAAGTAGTCCTCCGCACCGCAGAGCTGTTCTGCCAGCTCCGGCTCTGCAAATTTCAGATCCGGAAGATAGATGTCCACCTTGCCCTCAAGGAGCCGCAGCGTCTCCACTCGCTCGTAGCCGCCGCAGTTGTATACCACCGGCACCGGGAGCTTAGGCGTCAGGGCCGGAAGGATCCAGGGGAGAAAATGGGTGGGCGTCACCAGATTGATGTTGTGGGCTCCCTGGCCGATGAGCTCCCCGAAGATCTCCCGGAGCCGCTGGGTGGAAAATTCCTTGCCAAAGCCCCCCTGGCTGATCTCCTGATTCTGACAGAAGCCGCAGCCCAGGGAGCACCCGGAAAAGAATACCGCCCCGGAGCCCCGTTCCCCGGAGATGGGCGGCTCCTCCCAAAAGTGCAGGGCTGCACGGGCGCCCCGGAGTCCGGCGGGCATCCGACAGAAGCCCAGCTGCCCCTTCTCCCGATCCGCCCCGCACATTCTGGGGCAGAGATAGCACTTGGGCATTACTTTACCAGCAGCTCCGCCACACTGTCCAGCTCCGGCACCTCCGCATCCGCGATGCGGCCAAAGTCCGCCATAACGGACAACTCCAGGCTCAGGGGCACGGAGGCCAACAGAGGAAGATCCAGGGCCTTGGCGTGCTCCGCGGGATCTGTGCCCAGGCGCACCTGGCCGTCCTCCAGGGCGATGGCGGTCTTGTTCTCCACCACGCCCAGCACGGGAATCATGATCATCCGCATGAGATTCACGGATTTCAGGGCCAGGAAGTCGCAGAGATCCGAGGGATTGGACACGCAAACCGCCCCGTCAAAGGGAATGATGGTGCCGATCTGCAGGGGCACGTCGCCCACGCCGGAGGGCATATCCACCAGCATGAAGTCCAGATCCTCCGGCCATTTGACGTTGAGGTAAAAGTACAGAGCTCCCTCGGCAATGTCCTTGCCGTAGCTCAGGAGCGGCTGGGTGGCATCCTTCTCCACATTGCCCATGGAGATGAACTGTACGCCGCTGTCAGCGGCCATGGGCAGCAGCTGATCCCCGGCGGAGGCGCAGGGCTCCAGCTTACCGTAGAGATAGTGGACAGACGGGTTCTCCAGATCCGCGTCCAGAATGGCCACCTTCTTGCCCATCTTCTGGAGCTTGTCCGCCAGCAGACAGGTAGTCACGGACTTGCCGGTGCCGCCCTTGCCGCTGAAGACCGCCACAATACGCTGGGCCTTCTTTGGCGTCTTGCCCTCCACCTGCTGAGTATCGTTCTCCGCCTTCTTCTGGCTCTTGCTGTCGCAGGTGCTGCTGCAGGAGGAACAGTTGCCGCTGCAGGAGGAAAAATCTCCGCCGAAGGCCTCAAAGTCCGCCATGTACTTCATATATTTGGCCTCGTGCTCCTTCTGGAGCTTGGCCTTTTCTTCATTGGTCATAATCGGTATGATCCTTTCTTTGTTCTTTGTCCCTAGTATACCATAATTCCGCGAATTCCTCAACCGTTCCGCATGTCATAACTTTTGGTTATTCCCTATATCCAAATCTCTATTTGCAAAATGCCCATTCATGTCGTATAATAGAAGCGTTCATAATATGTATACGAAATTATAGGAGGGATTTTCATGACCCTGGAATTTCTGGTGGAGCGCTGGGAGGATCAGCGTACCATCAAAAACCTGATGGGCAAGTATGTAAACTGCCTGCTGCTGAACCGGCAGGGCGAGATCTACGATTCCTTTTTCAGCACCCGGCCGGATGTGTGCCTGACCTTTAACGACGGCAGCTACATCGGCCCCGAGGCTGTGAAAGGCTACTTTGACGCCATCGTGGCCCGGAATCTGCTGTCTGCCCAGCTGCTGCAGAAGCGCCTGCCCGAGAAACTGGGTGGCAAGTCCGACGAGGAGCTCTACGGCATCGGCCCCTTCCATGTGAAGCCGCTGACCGCCCCGGTCATTGAGGTGGCCGAAGACGGCGAGACCGCCAAGGGCCTGTGGTTCTGCCTGGGCTGCAACGCCGAGGTCACCACCCGGGGCCCCGAGGCCAGCTGGACCTGGGGCTATTTCGCAGGAGACTTCATTTATGAGAACGACGACTGGAAGATCTGGCATCTCCAGTATCTCAACGACGTGGACTCTCTCTGCGGCCAGAGCTGGGGCAAGGCGGTAACGCCCTACCCCGAGGATGACGCGTTCGCGCCTCTGGGCGACTTTGATATGCCGCCCTACACCGTATCCGAGACCGTGCGGCCCCTGTATTCCGTGGATCGTCCCCTGGCGGAGACGCCCCGGATCCCGGAGCCCTATGATACCTTCGCAAATACATTTTCCTATGGAAAGGAGGCCCTGTGATGAAGGCACCGGAATATACCGATCTCCAGCTGATGCAGCGGGTTTGGGACGTAGAGCAGGTAAAGAAGCTCGCCGCCAAGCGCTGCTACTATCTCGCCAACGACTGGCGCGAAAAGGAGCTCGATGAGCTCTGGGTCACCGGAGAGGAGGCCAAGAAGACCGCCTCCTTTGGCCGGAACTGGGGCTATTACATCGGCATGGACGCCATCCGCGCGTACTATGTCACCGCCCATAATGAGAAGATCGACAGTCTGCCCGGCAAGGCCCACGGCGACGGCTGCCTGTTCCACCATCCCCTCTCCACGGGTCTGGTCCAGGAGGCCTATGACGGCAACACTGCCCGGGGCCTTTGGTACTGCATCTCCCAGGAGACCCTGCCCACCTCCAATACCGAGGCCGACGCCCGGTGGTACATGGAGAAGCTGGCCATTGACTTTCTGAAGGAGGACGGCCAGTGGAAGATCTGGCATGTGGTGGTAGCCACGGACCTCCAGAGCGAGGCCGGTGCGAACTATATGGAGCAGCCCGTGGATCTGCCGGACGCCGAGAACCGTGCGTTTACCGAGTTCGGCACCCCCACCCTTTCCATGCGGGTCCATAATGAGCGTTACAACTGGCTGGACAACTATCCCGCCGCTCCGGTGCCCTACCAGACCTTTGACGAGGACAACAGCTATGGCCCTGAGGGCCACCCGGATTATTGGGAGGTGGAGAAATGAGAAAGAAGCATCTTGACCTGCATCAGCGGGTGCTGAACGCCGCTGCCAGCCAGCAGGTGGAAAATGTCAAGGCACAGCACACCTATCTCCATGGCCGGGCCGACGCCTCCGGCGAGTGGGGCCAGATCTGGAGCCGGGATCCCTGGTGCTCCTGGGGCCACGTCTTTGGCCGTATGCGCGGCTGGGATCAGGTATGGAAGGGCTCCGTCACCGCCTATGACAACATGGCCATGCAGAACTCTCTGAACGTCCAGAAAATCTATCCTGAGATCGGCGGCAAGGATCCCCGTCCTCTCATGGAGGCCTCCGTCCACACCCTGTTCACCGATATCATTGAGGTAGCCGACGACGGCAAGTCCGCCCGGGGCAGCTTCATCACCCCCGGCGTGATCTTCTGCCGGCTGAACCGCCACGAGTATCCCTACTGCAATGTGCTCTGGGAGCGCTATGGCTCCGACTTCGTGCTGGAGCATGGCCGCTGGTTGTATCTCCACGAGCAGGTGTGCCCGGACATCATGGGCAAGCTGGATATGACCAACTTTGCCCACGACGACTACGAGCGCCTCACCGCTCCCGAGGAAAAGGGCATCGGCCCCATCACCCTGGGTCAGGACCCCGACGTCACCGACCCCGGCCCCCTGCACCTGCCCTATAGCGTCATTATGCCGCCGCAGAACACCGTGCCGTGGCCTGAGCCCTATGAGACGCTGGACAATGAGCACAGCTACACTCCAGTGAAAACCGCCGCTGAGATCGCTGCGGAGCAAAATAAGTAAATCAAATTGCGAAAGGCGTACCCAGTCTGGGTACGCCTTTCGTTGTAATTACAAGGAGACAGCCGCCGCAAAGGCTGCCCTGACCGCCTTCTGCACATTGGCCGCCTTGTCGCAGTCGCCCACGGTGTAGACCCGATAACTGGGATCATACAGTGCCAGAGCCTCGGCCTGCCGGGGCCGCATGCCCGCCGCCATAACCACGCTGCCGCAGGGCAGCAGCTGCTCCTGGCCGTTTTCGTCCGCATAGGTGACCCCTGCGGCGGTGACGGCTGTGCAGCGCCCGCCGGTGACGGTCTTCAGATTCTCATGATACCCCATGTTCCGGGTCAGACGGTTCCGGTAGGAGGCCGAGGCGTCCGCCAGAATCTTAGGCTGCATCTCCAGCACGGTCACATCATGTCCCTGCTCCACCAGATGGAGCGCCGTCTCGCAGCCCACCTGGCCGCCGCCGATGACCACCACGGTCTTGTCCAGCTCGGTCTCAAGGCCGTAAACCTGGGGCGCAGGCACCGCCATCTCCGCTCCGGGAATGGGCAGGATCAGGGGGCTGGCGCCCACCGCCACGATCACCGCGTCATAATTGCCCTTCACCAGCAGCTCACGGGTGGCCCGGATGCCCAGGGCCACCTCCACCGGGGATTTTTCCAGCTGGTAGATCAGGTAGTCCTTGTATTTCGCCAGAGAGTGCTTAAACTGGGCATAGTCTGCGAAATTCAGCTGGCCGCCCAGGTTCTCCCTTTCCTCGTATAGGGTGACCTTGTGGCCCCGCTGGGCCGCCGTCAGGGCCGCCTGCATACCCGCCGGGCCGCCGCCCACCACGGCCACCTTTTTAAGGGTCTTAGGGGCCTTGTCCAGCTTCTCCATCTCATGCTCAATGCCCATCAGCGGGTTCACCGTACATACAAAGGTGATACCGTCGATACAGGCGGAATCGTGGCAGCGCATACACTTCACGCAGGGCACCACGTCCTCGCCCCGGCCCTCATAGGCCTTGATGCCCAGGTTGGGATCCGCCAGCCACCCCCGGGCCATAGAGATGAGATCCGCCTTGCCGGCGGCGATGGCGTCCTCCATTTCGTCCAGATCCTGATAGCCGCCGATGGTCAACACCGGGATCTTCGCGCCGCTCTCCTTGATCTTCTGGGC
>CAKTEB010000001.1 GCA_934546685.1 uncultured Oscillospiraceae bacterium | reverse complement strand
CGGATCGGTTCAGCCCCGGCTATGGCGACCTGCCCTTTGCACAGCAGCCGGAATTCTGCCGGGTTCTGGATATGAGCCGGAGGATCGGCGTGTCCCTGTCCCCCGGGGGGCTGATGATCCCTCAGAAATCTGTCACGGCGCTGATGGGCGTGACGGACAGACCGCAAACCAAGCGATTTCGTGGCTGTGCCTATTGCAGCCAGTTCAAAACCTGTACCTATCGAAAGGGGAATCAGACCTGTGGGAACCACTGAAATTACGATTCTGGACGGCGGCATGGGCACCATGCTCCAAGCGGCGGGGCTGCCGGTGGGGCAGCTGCCGGAGGTGTGGAACATCATCCACCCGGAAAAGGTCACAGAGATCCAGCGGAAATATGTGGACGCTGGCTCTCAGGTGATCTATGCCAATACCTTTGGCGCAAACCGGCACAAGGTGGCCTCCTCGGGCTACACGCCGGAGGAGCTCATTGCCGGCGGCATCCGGGCGGCCAGAGCCGCGGCGGGAGACAAGCCGGTGAAGGTGGCGCTGGATGTGGGGCCCATTGGCCAGCTGCTGGAGCCCCTGGGGACCATGTCCTTTGACGAGGCCTATGATATTTATAAGGAGATGGTGTTGGCCGGAGAAAAGGCCGGGGCGGACCTGGTGATTTTTGAGACCATGAGCGATCTCTATGAGGTCAAGGCGGCGGTGCTGGCCGCCAGAGAGAACACAAGCCTTCCTGTCTGGGTGACCATGACCTTTGAGGCCACAGCCAGGACCTTTGTTGGTGTAACGGTCCCGGCCATGGCCCTGACGCTGACGGGCCTTGGGGTGGACGCACTGGGCTTCAACTGTTCTCTGGGCCCCAAGGAGCTCATGCCTATGGTGGATGAGCTGCGCCAGTGGACGGACCTTCCCATGATCCTGAAGCCAAATGCGGGACTTCCGGATCCGGCCACCGGAGCCTATACCATCACCCCGGAGGAGTTCTCCACGGATATGGCGGAGGCGGCCCAGCTGGGCGTGACGATTCTGGGCGGCTGCTGCGGCACGACCCCGGACTTCATCCGATCGCTCAGTCAGACCATGAGCGGCGCCGTCCTGTCGGAGCGGCCCAAGGCCAGCCGCCGGGGCGTCTGCTCCCCTACCTGCGTGGCAGAGCTCAGCGGCGTCCGGGTCATCGGCGAGCGGATCAACCCCACCGGCAAAAAGCGGTTCCAGCAGGCCCTGCGGGATTCGGATATGAGCTATATCCTGGAGAAGGGCATGGAGCAGCAGGATGCTGGCGCGGAGATCCTGGATGTCAATGTGGGATTGCCCGGCATTGACGAAAGAGCCATGATGACTCGGGTGGTCAAGGAGCTCCAGGCTGTGGTGGAGCTGCCCCTGCAGATCGATTCCTCTCTGCCGGAGGCCATTGAGGCGGGGCTTCGGGCCTATAACGGCAAGCCCATCGTCAACTCCGTCAACGGCAACCAGGAGGTGCTGGATCAGATCCTGCCCCTGTGCAAAAAATACGGCGCGGCGGTGGTAGGCCTGACCATGGATCATGGGGGGATTCCCCAGACCTGGCAGGAGCGGGTGAAGATCGCGGAACGGATCCTGCAAGCGGCTCTGTCCTATGGGATCCCCAAGGAGGATGTGTACATCGACTGCCTGACGCTGACGGTCTCCGCGCAGCAGGAGCAGGCGGTGGAGACCCTGCGGGCAGTTCGGTATGTGACCGAGAAGCTGGGGCTCCATACGGTGCTGGGCGTCAGCAATATCTCCTTTGGCCTTCCAGCCCGGGAGCATATTACCGTCAGCTTCTTGACCCAGGCCATGTTCGCTGGACTGGATCTGCCCATCGTAAATCCAAATCAGAAGGCCATTATGGATGCGGTCACCTCCTTCCGGGTGCTCTCCGGCCAGGACAAGGACAGCGAGGCCTATATCGAACGGTTTGCCGGAGAGACCGCCGCGGCTCCCGCGGCGCCCCAGCCCACCGGCCAGATGACCATTGAGACCGCCATAGCCAAGGGCCTCAAGCAGGAGACCGCGGCGCTGACGGTAAAGGCGCTGGAGACCATGAGTGAGCTGGATGTGGTGAACACCCAGCTGATCCCGGCCCTTGACCTGGTGGGCGACCGGTATGAAAAGCAGGAGATCTTCCTGCCCCAGCTGATCAACGCCGCCAATGCCGCCTGCGAGGGCTTTGAGGTCATCAAGAAGCGCATTGCGGAAAAGGGCGCGGGCTCTGTCAGCAAGGGCCGCATCGTCATTGCCACGGTTCACGGAGATATCCATGATATCGGAAAGAACATCGTCAAGGTGGTATTGGAGAACTACGGCTACACGGTCATCGATCTGGGCAGAGATGTTCCGGTGGAAACCGTGGTGGAGGCTGTGATTCGGGAGAATGTGAAGCTGGTGGGCCTGTCGGCGCTGATGACCACCACGGTGGTGAGCATGGCGGAGACCATCAAGGCCATTCGTGAAAGCGGCCATGACTGCAAGATCTGGGTGGGCGGTGCAGTGCTGACTCCGGAATACGCCAAGGAGATCGGCGCGGACTATTATGCCAAGGATGCCAAGCAGAGCGTGGACATTGCCCGCATGGTACTGGGCTGAGAGAAAGGATCATAGCAATGGATGTAAAAGAATATCTAAAGGAGCACCAGCTGCTGTTTGACGGTGCCATGGGCACCTATCTGATGGGAAATTACCATGTACCCGCGGAGCAGTGCGAGAGAACCAACCTTACCCATCCGGAGCAGGTGATGGAGATCCACCGGGCCTACCTGAATGCGGGCTGCGGGGCGATCAAGACCAATACCTTCGGGGCCAATCGGGTGAATCTGGATCAGGAGACCTGCGAGAAGGTGATCGAGGCGGGCTGGAAGCTGGCTTCCCAGGCGGCAGAAGGTAAATTCGTGTTTGCGGATATGGGGCCGGTTGCCATGACAGGCGCGGAGCAGGCGGTGGAGGAATACCGGTTTATCGCGGATCAGTTCCTGAAGCTGGGGGCGAAGAACTTCCTGTTTGAGACCCTGGGCAGCTTTTCCTGTGTTCAGGCGGCGGCCAGCTACATCAAGGAGCGGGACCCGGAGGCCTTTATCCTGGTGTCCTTTGCGGCTCAGCCCGACGGCTTCACCCGGTCTGGCCAGTTGGCGACCCATCTGATCCGTCAGGCAGAGGTCTGCCCGGCGGTAGATGCGGTGGGTCTCAACTGCGTGTCCGGCGCACGGCATATGCGCGCATTGGTGGAGCAGCTGGGCCCGGTGACAAAGCCCCTGTCCGTGATGCCCAATGCGGGCTATCCCACAGTGCTGGGCAGCCGGACGGTCTATGAGGGAGATCCGGAGTATTTCGCCGGTCAGCTGGCGGGGCTGAAGGCTATGGGCGTGAAAATCCTGGGCGGCTGCTGCGGTACCACGCCCCGGCATCTGGCGGCGGTGGCCGGAGCGCTGAAGCAGGATCTGCCAAAGACCGTGCCCATTTCCGTGAAGGACAGCGGCGAAAAACTCCAGCCTCAGGAGAATCCCTTCTTCCGGCTGCTGGAGGAGGGGCGGCGCAAGGTCTTTGCGGTGGAACTGGATCCGCCGGAGTCCGGAAATGTGACGAAATTCATGGCTGGAGCCAGAGAGCTCCAGGACCACGGGGCGGACATTATCACCATTGCCGACTGCCCCATTGCCAGAGCGCGGATGGACTCCAGCATTCTGGCCTGCAAGATCCATCGGGAACTGGGGATCCAGGCGCTGCCCCATATGACCTGCCGGGATCGAAACCTCAACGCCACCAAGGCCCTTCTGCTGGGCCTCAGCGCCGAGGGGATCCACAATGTGCTCACCGTAACCGGCGATCCCATCCCCACTGCCAGCCGGGATGAGGTGAAGAGCGTCTATAACTTCAACTCCCGGATGCTGGCCCGGTATATCTGCGGCCTGAGCGAAACGGCCCTGGATACGCCCTTCCAGGTATTCGGCGCGCTGAATCTCAATGCCAGAAACTTCTCGGTGCAGCTGCGGCTGGCCCAGAAGAAGGAGGAAAACGGCATGGTGGGGTTCCTGACCCAGCCGGTGCTGACGGCCCAGGCGCTGGAGAATCTGAAGCTGGCCCGTGAGACCCTGAAGGGAAAGCTCCTGGGCGGCATTATTCCGGTGGTGAGCCAGCGGAATGCGCTGTTTATGAACAGCGAGGTGGCGGGCATCACGGTGGATCCCCAGATCGTGGAGCGCTACGAGGGCCTGGACCGGGCCGCTGGCGAGGAGCTGGCGGTAAAGATCTCCGCGGCAGTGGCACGGGAGATCACCCCCTATGTGGACGGCTACTATCTCATGACGCCCTTCGGCCGCACAGGATTGATGGGCCGGATCATGGACAAGATCCGGGAGGAAAATCCCTGATAGAATGAAACTGCCCTGCGCCGGATCTTGGCGCAGGGCAGTTGGCTTTGTTTAGAAGGTGTTCTCCGGAGACAGATGGGCGTGTTTGTCAGCACTCCCTGGGCAGGTTGGCGGTCAGATCCCGGATCACCTCTCCGGCAATGATGAGGCCCGCCACCGAGGGTACAAAGGCGGTGCTACCGGGGATATCCCGCCGCTCAGTACACTTGTGCTGGGCGCCCGGCGGGCAGATGCAGTGGGTCCGGCAGCTGATGGACATATCCTCCAGGGGACGGATGGGGGGCTCCTGGGAGTAGACGACCTTCAGGTGCTCCACTCCCCGCTTCCGAAGCTCTCGGCGCATGATACGGGCCAGGGGGCACACCTTGGTCTCATAGATATCCGCCACTTGAAAGGCCGTGGGATCCAGCTTGTTTCCGGCACCCATGGAGCTGATAATGGGAACGCCCCGGCACTGGGCCTGCATCACCAGCTCCAGCTTGGCGGAGATGGTATCCACCGCGTCTACAATATAGTCATAGTCATTAAAGGGAAAATCGTCGGCGTTCTCCGGCAGGAAAAAGGTCTTCCGCACGGTGACCTGGGCCTGGGGGTCAATGTCGTGAATGCGCTCCGCCATGACGTCGGCCTTGTACTGACCTACGGTTTTCCGGGTGGCGATGATCTGGCGGTTGAGATTGGTGAGACAGACCCGGTCGTCGTCGATGAGGTCAAAGGCCCCTACGCCGCTGCGGACCAGGGCCTCGCATACATAGCCGCCTACGCCGCCGATGCCGAATACCGCCACTCTGGATTGGCGCAGCCGCTCCAGAGCGGGCTTTCCCAGCAGCAGCTGGGTCCTTGAAAATTGATTGAGCATGAAATAGATTCCTCCGAATTTCTTACAAACATACTTATATGATAGGAATAAGGGTGGCGTTTGACAAGCGACAAAATATACAAAGGCAATGGCAATGACGCTTAATAATTCCGTAATAAATAGACAAAGTAGACGGTAACAATCTGTTGAACCTGCCGCATTGACAAGGGGATGTCTGGATCCTATAATGCAGATGAGCACATTTGGCGTTCTGCGGAATAAACCATATGTGCGGTAGAATCTATGTATGGGAGGAAATGAAATGAAAAAGAGAACCCTTGCCCTGCTGCTGGCAGCCTGTATGACCGCAGGCATGCTGACGGCCTGCGGCGGAAACACGACCAGTTCCGCCGCAAGCTCCGCCTCAGCGCCCGCATCCGCACCCCAGGAGGAGACCGTGACCCAGGCCCCCGCCCCTGCCCCGGAGCCCGTATCCGAAAAGGAGGAGCCCTCGGCGGCGGAGCTGTCCATTGCAGAAGAACCCTCCGCCCAGGAGGAATCCCTGGCGGAGGAGCCCGTGGCCTGCACGGTGACCTTCTCCGATGGGCAGACCTTTGAGGCCACCGTAGGGGAAGACTTCGTATTCTTCTTCCAGTGCGACGCCCCCGGCGATATGGGCGAGCCCCAGGCGGGAGAAGAGGGCGCCGGCATCACCGCTTCCGATGGCACTGTGACCTACTCCAACGTGGGCTTGGGCGGCCCCTACAGCTACCCCACCAGCGAGAAGGTCACCATCTCCGGCTTCACCGGCGATTTTGACGTGACCATCACGGACGCGGCCACCAACATGGGCGCCACCTATACCATCTACACCGATGAGCAGGACATCGCCGACGCTATCGCCTTTGCTGAGGAAATGGCAAAGCAGCAGGCGGCAAACCCCATGCCCTGATAGTTCCCGCAAATGCAGATACGGCTGGCCGGAGCTCCGGTCAGCCGTATTTCTGCGTTTTATGAAGTAACACGCAGGGAAAGAAGCGAGGTTAGATCTGGCTTGCGGTGGCGAAGCCAGCGGTGACGGCCTTGTGGACGTCGCCGGGGCGATAGCAGTCGCCAATGTAGTGCATATGCTTGCCGGAGCCGTAGAACTGGGCGCAGAGATCCGGGGTAGCGGCCACGCCGCCGGAGAGTACCACCAGGTCCGCGGAAACGAACTGCTCCTGACCGTACTCATCGATATAGGTGACGCCCTTGGGGGTCACGGACACATATTTTTGGATCTTCCGGGCGTAATCAAAGCCCTTCAGGTGCTCGTAGGCATCCATCATCATCACCACAAAGTGGGCGTGGGGGGCGTCCTGAGCCAGCATATCCTGGCGGGTCATGACAGTTACATGGTGGCCCTTTTCAGCCAAGTGCATGCCGGTCTCGGTGCCGGTCTCGCTGCCGCCGATGACTACGATCTCGTGGGGCAGCTCCGCCTCATGGCCGTAGACATCCACACAGAGCATGGTGTTGGTGCCCTCCTCAATGGGCAGTCGGGGGGTCTTGAACCGGGGGCCAATGGCAACTACCACGTCGTCATAGCCCTCGGGGGCCAGCATTTCCTTTGTGGCCTCGGTGTTCAGGCAAATTTTCACGCCCTTCTGATAGCACTGACGGATCAGCCAATGGTTGAAGTCCGCCAGAGGCCACTTGAAGCTGGCGTAGTCCGCATGGAACAGTTGGCCGCCCAGCTGGGAGGATTTTTCGTAGAGCGTCACGTCATGGCCGCGCTCGGCGCAGGTAATGGCGCACTTCATGCCAGCGGGGCCGCCGCCGATAATGGCCACCTTCTTCTTCTGGCCCACGGGCTCGATGACCTGATCCAGCTTGAACTCCATGCCAATCTTGGGGTTCACGGAGCAGAAGGAGCGGAATTTGTCGGAATCGTTGGGAACATGGCACTTGTTGCAGCGGATGCAGGGGGTCACGTCCTCGCCCCGGCCCGCATAGATCTTCTTGCCGTAGTCACTGTCGCAGATCCAGGCCCGGGACATGCAGATGATATCCGCCTTATGCTCCCGGAGGATCTTTTCGTTGAAATCGGGGTTCTGGAGACCTGCGGACACGCCCACCTTGATGGAGCCGCCTCGGCTCATAATGGATTCCTTCAGGGCCGCGGCCGCATCCAGATTGGGACAGGGCACTGCCCGGGAGGAGGTGAAGCCGATGGGATGCTGAGGATCCTTGTCTCCGTGTCGCACATGGAGAATATCCACCTTGCCCTCCAGGAGCTTGGCCAGCTCGAAGGTGTCGCCGCGATTGACGCCCAGACCGTCTACGGAAATCAGCATCTCAATGGGGAAATCCCGGCCAAAGGTCTGCTTCATGGCATCCATGACCTCGATCATCAGCCGTGCCCGGTTCTTGGCGGAGCCGCCGTATTCATCGGTGCGGTGGTTGGTGTGGGTGGACCAGAACTCCGCCATGGTGCCGTTGTGATAGGCATTGTGGAAGGAGAACATCTCAAAGCCAAACTGCTTGAGGATCTTAGCGTTGGCGACTGTGGAATCAATGAACTCCTGAATCTGCTTCTTCGTGATGTGATCTACGCTGCGGCCGCGGCACTGCTCCTGCTCCTGCCGCAGCTGCTCCATGGGATCCGAGGGCATCATGGGGCCGCCGCCGCCATGTTGGGGGGTGCCATCCTTCATGGGGCCGCCGGGCATGTCAGTCCGGGTGAAGGAGCCCATGGGCTGGGTGATGGCGATGGACTCATAGTACCGGATGGCATCGATGGTCTGACAGAGGTAATTGTGCGCGCTGGTTTTGGCAATGTTCACCGCCGTATCATGGGGCGGAAAGCTCATGGCGATCTCGCCGGGCTTCATAGGCGGGCCGCCGGGACCCTCGTCGGTGCGCATGGCAAAGTTCAGATACACCGCCGCCGCGCCGTTCTTGGCCCGGTTGGCCAGATGGGAGATCAGCCGATCGGTGGGGTACTCCTCGGTACCCTGGAGCATATGGGGGATACCGGCGGTGGATACCATCCGGTTTTTCAGCAGTACGTTGCCCACCTGAATGGGGGAAAGCAGAAGTTCGTAACGGTTGGACATGGTAGGACCTCCTAATGTGGGGTTGTTCTTTCTGCCAATAGCATACAGAAGCCGGAGCAGGAATGCAAGATTCGTATTCTGCCTGCGGAAACCATCAAAATTAGACGTGGCGCGCCGCAGATACTGCCTCTGCGGCGCGCCATGGGATCAGGATTTGAACTTGCCGGGGGTAGTGCCTTCGTATTTCTTGAAGGCCCGGGACATGGTGAGCACATTGGTATAGCCCACGGCGCTGGCGGCGGAGGCCAGGGTCTCTCCCCTGCCGATGAGGATCTTTGCCTCTTGGATGCGATAGTAGTGGATATAGTCGAGGATGCTGGTGCCGGTGAGCCGCAGAAAGCTGCGGGAGAGATAGGAGGGATTCTTGCCAAACTCGTCGGCTACCCGGTTGACATTCAGATCCGGGTCATTGTAGTTGCCCCGGATATAGTTTTTCACATCCACGATCCAGCTGGCGCTGGTGGATTTTCGGTCTGCCAGGACCCAGTCGTTGAGATGGCCGAAGATGTGCTCCATCTGAGCGCGGATCTCCGGGTAGGTGGCGGCCTCCAATAGGGCCCTTTCCGGGGAGAGCTCCGTCCAGGAGACTGGCTCCGCAGCCGAAAATACCGCGCCTCAGGCAGAAGGCATCAGCAAATATGTGACCCCCGACAACATTGAGGAACTGATCCAGGGCCGTCCCAGCGTGGAGCTGCCCATCAGCGAGGATGAGACCACCTTTACCTTCTGGACTGGCTCTCCCCCTATGGACGCTACCATCTCCGGCTGGAACGACTCCACCGCCGTGCAGGAGCTGGAAAAGCGCACCGGCGTTCATATCGATTACATTGAGGTAGCGCCTCCGGCCCAGTCTGAGAGCCTGAACCTGATGTTTGCCTCCGGCGACTATCCCGACATCCTGAACTATGCCATCACCGGCAGCTACTCCATCCCCTATCTCATTGAGAACGAGATCGTCATGGATCTCCAGGTCATGATAGAGGACTATGCTCCCTCCTACTCCGCGCTGATGGATGCGGATCCCGCCCTGTACTTGGCCACCGTGGATGATGAGGGCCAGATCGGCGGCCTTGCTGGCTACCGCTATAATTCCTTCACCACCACCGGCGCCATTGTCCGGGCCGATTGGGTGGAGAAGGTAGGCATGAAGACCCAGGATCTCGTGACCATCGACGATTACCACGAGTACCTGACTCAGATCAAGAATCAGGGTCTCTGCGAGTACCCCATGCCTCTGCGCTATGACGCTTCCATCACCGGCAGCCCCTTCCTGGCGGCCATGGGCGGCTATGCGGGCCCCGCTGCGGAGTCCTCCGCCAACAGCTTCTACTATGACGACAACGATGAGCTGGTATACAGCTACATCACCGACACCTATAAGGACTATCTGTCCCTGATGGCAGACTGGTATCAGGAGGGCCTCATCACCCGGGATCTGCTGAGCTCCGATATGCTGGATTCCTCCGCCATCACCTCCGGCTCCTATGGCGTGTTCTGGCAGGACTGCCAGTTCATGAGCATGTGGACCGAGGCGGGCAAGGTCAACGATCCGGACTACACCTTGGCTGGCATCACCGAGCCCTTGGCGGAGGAAGGCCAGACCGTGGGCTTTGGAGACATCACCGATATCTCCATCAACCTGATGATCTGCACCTCCTGTAAGGATCCTGAGACTGCTCTCCAGTGGCTGGACTACCACTTCTCCGAGGACGGCTCCATCCTGTGCCAGTATGGTCTCGAGGGCGAGGGCCTGGAGTATACCGATGGCAAGCCCGGCTACTCCGAACTGATCTCCAACAACCCTGACGGCTTGTCCACAGACAATGCCCTGAACGCATATACCATCAACATGAACATGTTCGCCTCCAATGGCACCACCCTGCGGAAGGCCTACGATGAGGTGCAGCAGGAGGCTCTGGATGCCTGGAACGACAAGCGCGAGGTTACCAAGAGCTCCTTCACCAACCTGTTTACTCTGGACACCGACGAGACTGCCACCGTGCAGCGGTACTACACCGACATCTCCACCTATGTGGCGGAGCAGGTGGGCAAGTTCCTGATCGGCGAGGCGGACATCGACGCGGATTGGGATTCCTTTGTGGAGACCGTAGAGTCTATGGGCATCGATGAGGTCGTTGACGCCTATACCACCGCAGGCGAGCGTTATTTTGGCAGACTGGACTAATTGAATACCCCCTCAAAATACAAATCAGCAGCTCTGGAAACAGGGCTGCTGATTTTTTGAAACTTCTTCTTGACAAGTATCCTTGTCAGTGCTATGCTAAGGATGACAAAGATAGTTGTCAAAATGAAAAGAATCCGTGTCAAAGGAGGCGCGTTGCTTGTGCCGCTAAAGAACCATCTCAAGGAATACCGGGCCCGGCTGGGGGTCAACCAGCAGCAGATGGGCGCCCTGGTGGGGACATCCCGGCAGACCATCAGCCAGATCGAGCGAGGGGACTACTCCCCCTCTGTGACTTTGGCGCTAAAGCTGGCCCGGGTCTGCGGGGCCACAGTAGAGGATATCTTTGAATATGAGGAGGAGACAGATCATGAAAGAGAATAAGCGTCAGCAGCGGAAGGTCATTTTGAAATTTGTGCTGATTTTGATTGTAAGCATGCTGCTGGGGGCGGCGACATCCTTTGGAATGGGCGTCCTGGAGGGCAGCGGAGCGCTGCTGGAGCTGGGGAGCGTGTGGCAGGTATTGGGGACAGCGGTGCCCTATGTGTTCCTGTTCGCCAATCTCCTTACCGCCATCGCTGCCATTGCACTGACAACCCGGGGCAAAAAGGAGATCGACGCCTGGGACGGCGAGGACGAGGACATCGAGAACACGGAGAGAAAGCTCGGCTACAGCCTGGTACTGGCAAACACCATGATGGTGCTGAACTTCCTGCTGTTTTCCGCTTCCGTGGAGGCGGCCACCCACGCTGGCCGGGATCAGCTGGAATTTCGGCTGCTGATGGGGAGCCTTGCGATTTTCGTCCTGAGCTATGTGTGGATCTTCTATGTGTCCGGACGTGTTGTGAAGCTGGAGAAGCAGATCAACCCGGAGAAAAAGGGCAATATCTTTGATACCAAGTTCCAGAGGCAGTGGATCGCCAGCTGTGACGAGGCGGAGAAGCAGATGATCTATCAGTGCGGTTTTCGGGCCTATCGGGTGGGCCATATGGTCTGCATGCTGCTGTGGGTGGTGTCCTTGCTGGCTCAGATGTGGCTGGGCACCGGGGTGTTCCCAGTGGTGTGTATCTGCATGATCTGGCTGGCCATGATGCTCAGCTATCAGCTGACTTCTCTGCGACTGGAGCACCACAAATAAGAGAATTGGCATCGACTGCGCGCCTTGATTTTTCTAACGCTTTCTATTAAAATACCCTGGGGAAAATGAAGAAGTGACAGAAAAACAGGGGGAACGCACAATCATGAAGGGAAGCATAAAACGACTGCTGTTGCTCGGGCTGGCAATAATCCTGACCCTGGGATCACTGACGGCAGCAGCCTTTGCAGCAGATGCAGTGGACTTTGGAGATGTACCCGATAGCGCCTGGTATTACGGAAACGTAGAATACGCGGTGGAGCGGGGAATGATTAACGGCACCTCAGATACCACCTTTTCCCCGGAGGATACCATCACAAGAGCACAGTTTATCACCATTTTGTATCGGGCCTTCGGGCAGTCGGAGACGGCATCGCCTACAGAGGTGTTTCATGATGTTCCTGCGGGGAGCTACTATGAAAGCGCCGTTTACTGGGGCCAGGTACATAACGTGATCTACGGCACAGGTACGGGGACCTTTTCCCCGGACAGCAATATTACCCGGCAGGAGGCCGCGGTCATGATCGGCAGAGCCATCACAAATCTGCCCCTGGACGTGGCGGATGCTGAGACGCCGGCCCAGGCATTCAGCGATGCGGCGGCAATGGCAGACTGGGCTACGGAAGCGGTGGACGTTACCAGGCGAAAGGGGCTTGTGACGGGTTATGAGGACGGCTCCTTCGGGCCCTCTCGGCTCATGACCAGAGCTGAGGGAACCACCATGCTGGTGCGTCTAAAGCAGCGGGCCGGAGGCGCAGACAGCCTAGGGCCCACCGCCGACAGGATCCATTTTATCAGCCTCAGCGGCTATCCCAGCGACGCGACTCTGGTGGAGAGCAACGGCCAAGCTATGCTGGTGGATGCGGGAAATCCCGATACGGCTGTAGGCGGCAACTACGCCGTGGCCGATGACAACGCCAACGGCCATGCGGTGGCGGCGTATCTCCGGGCCATTGGCGTAACGCATCTCGACTATCTCGTTATGACGCACAACCACTCCGACCACATCGGCGGTGTGCCGATCCTGTGTGCCGAAGGGTTTATTGACGCGAATACCACGGTATATTATCGTGCAGGAAAGACCACCCAGGAGGATGACACCACCGACTGGCAGAATCTCGACTATCTGGGCAAGGCACTGAGCGGACTGAGCGGCGCGGGAGCGAACATCGTCTGCCTATCGGATGCCAATATCACCGAGCTTAATCTGGAGCTGGGGGACTTTCATATCACCTTCCGCAATCTCGACGAGGATCATGACGGACTGGTGGATTTTCACACAGACGATGAAAACCGCAATTCCCTGGTTCTGACGGTCACCAAGGGCCAGGTGACCACGGTGCTGGCCGCGGACCTGGGGGTAATGGAGGAAAAGACGCTGATCGCCAACGGCGGGCTGTCCAATGTCAGCATTCTGAAGCTGAGCCATCACGGCCTTTATACATCCAACTGCTATGAATGGCTCCGAACCCTGCATCCCTCGGCGGCGGTTATCACCAGGGATCAGTGGCGCACTGATGAGAGCAGCGGCATTGCCTCCTATGCCTACCTCAGAGACCAGGGCATCCCGGTATACGCCTGCACCAGCGCAAAGAAGGCCACGGTATTTACCGTTGGAAGCAGGAGCTACCGGGTAAGCGAGGCGGATCTCTCCTACCGGCAGACCGCCGCGGGGCCCCTGGCGCAAACGATCCCGGACGGCTTCTACTATTGGAAGTGGGAATACGCCAAGGAAAACAACACTGTGAAGATCGAATACGGACAGCTGGTAAAGAACGCCTATCGCAGTGACCGCTACGGCTATACCTATTATTTGAATGGGGACGGTATTGGTACTGCCACAAAATAGACAGAGAGCAAACAGCTGCAAAGAAAGGACCTGCTGCATTGTGCGGCAGGTCCTTTCTCTGCGCCTACAGGCCCAGCGCGGGCTGTTTCATAGCGGAGAAATCCGGCCAGTCCACAGCGAAGAAGCCCTGAAGCTCCGGCAGCGTGGGGAAGCTGCGGTTTTCCCGGACGAATTTGGAAAAGCGCCGGATGTACTCCATATAGTAGGAGGTCTCATCGGGGAACAGGCCCGCCTGGGGATAGGTGAGAAACAGGCGGCGCTGACAGATACGGTTGGACATGGGGATCATCCTGGTACCCTTGGTCATGGGGAAGGCGACCTTGTGCCAGAAGTTTACCACGCTCTCCGGCACAAAGGTGATGCCCACGCCGTTATAGACCTGCATGGTAATGGACTCCGGATCGCCTACGAAAAAAGTCCGTCCGGGCATGGTGGAGGAATGCGTATAAAATCGGCGCATGATCTGGGCTACGGTGTACTCCTCCCGCTGGGAAATCAGGGGTAGCGAGCGCAGCTGCTCCATGGACAGCTCACGGTGCTCCGCCAAAGGGGAGCGGGCGCTTAAAAAGGCATACATGGGCTCCTCCAGCAGCAGCTCAGAGGTCAGAAAATCGTCGGTGTTGTCCTCGTAGGTGATGGCAAAGGCGGCCCGGCCCCGGCGCAGGGATTCCAGAGTTTCCCGGGTGGTCTCCCGAACCTCCACCACGTCCCGCTCTGGAAAGAGCTTCTGATAGAGCAGCCGAGATTCGTTGGTAAAGTCACCTGCCTCGGAGGTATAGACTACGGTGGAAATACCGCTGCCCCGGAGGGTGGACATGTCATAGGCCAGCTTATCCACCTGGCCCAGGATCATAGAGGCACTCCGGCAGAAAAACGTTCCGGCATCGGTGAGCTGGAGCCTGCGGCCCTGGCGGCGGAACAGGGGGATGCCCAATTCATCCTGGAGGCGCTTATAGCTGAGCGACAGGGCGGACTGGGAGACGTTCAGCCGCTCGGCGGCCTGGGTCATGGATTCGCTTTCGGCGATGGCCACGATATATTTCATTTGCAGAAGATCCATTTTCTGAGCCCCCTTTGACTCATAAATGTTATTAATATATTTCACGAATATTATATATTTGACAAGAAAGTATTTCAAGTGTAATATGAAGCCAGAGGATGAAATGTTATAACGTTTCATGACAAATGCCCTCACCACGGAAAGGATGAAATGAAAATGACCAAAAAGATACTTGCGCTGCTCCTTGCGGCGGCGATGGTCCTGGGCCTGGCGGCCTGTGGAAGCGGCAGCGGCAGCGCGGCATCCAGTGCGCCCGCGCCTGCGGCCAGTGAGGCCGACTCCGGCACTCCCGCGGCGGCAAAGCCCGCAGCCTCCGGTGACAACGTGCTGAAGATCGGCGCGCTGATCAATACCACCGGCTGGTTTGCGTCCATCGACTACAACAACCAGATCGAGATGGAGACCCTGTGCAAATACTATAATGACCAGGGCGGCATCGACATCGGCGGCACCAAGTACCAGCTGGAGCTGGTGGTAGAGGACGGCGGCTCCGACGCAGAGGGCATCCGCTCCGCGGCCCAGCGCCTGGTGGATCAGGGCATCCAGTATGTCATCGAGACCAATGACTTCTGGGTAGAGGGCGCCATTGATATCTTCGAGAACGCCGGCGTCATGAACATCATGGCTCAGAACAACATGAATCACAATGTTATGAATGCGGAGACCAAGTATTCCTACTCCTTCTCCGATGCCTGTACCTCCCAGTTCTCCACGGCTCTGGACGTACTGAAGGACCAGTATCCCGAGGTCAAGTCTGTTGTTTACTGCTGTGACGATAATGGCGTCAACAAGGAGCAGGCGGCTCTGGTGGAAGAGGCCTGCAAGCGTGTGGGCATTGAGTACAACGATGCGTTCATCGTCTATGACGGCGAGACCACCGACTTCTCCTCCATCGCTCTGAAGGTCATCAACTCCGGCGCTGACGCCTTCATCGGCAATGGCACACCCGACAACATTGCCGGCCTCCTGAAGGAAGTCCGCTCCTCTGGCTCCGATATGGTCTGCGCGGCAGTCATCACTCTGAGCCCCGGCGCGCTGATCGCTGGCTCCGGCCTGAATGATCTCTCCGGTGCGTTCACCTTCGGCTCCGACGTGGCAACTCCCGAGCACAATACCGACACCTTTAACGAGCTATACAAGCTGTTTGTGGATACCTACGGTCAGGACAACGCCGCCGCTTGGAACGGCGCCTGCATGGACAACCTCTATAACCTGCTTCAGCTGATGCAGGGCGCAGGCTCCACCGACGTGGAAGCTGTCCGCACCTATTTTGACTCTGTGGATTCCATCGAGACCCTGTTTGGCACTGGCGTAAAGTGCGGTGAAAAGACCTTTGGGTGCGCACACCTGATCGCACATCCCAGCCATGCGCTGAAGGCGGATAATGGCCAGATCGTCTACATGGGCACCTATGATTGTATCGCTCCCTAAGCTATAACAAAATGCGGGTACAAGGTGCGTTTTTACGAACACACCTTGTACCCGTCATCTATCTTGTTTCAAGAGGTGAAATGAATGGGACTGATCCCCAATATCGTAGTCAATACCCTGGTGCTGGCATCCATGTACATTCTGGCGTCCCTGGGTTTTGCGTTTATCTTTAATATGCTGGGCTCTGTGAACCTGGCCCACGGCGCATTCTATATGCTGGCCGCGTACATTACCTATTATCTCTGTGCTAAGGCGGGGCTCAACAACTGGCTGGCAATGCTGCTGGCGGCCGTGATCCTGGCGTCCCTGGGTGTATTGATGGAGCGGTTTGTATTCCGCCCCTTCCAAAAGGAGTTTGACCGAGTGGTCATGGTATCTGTAGCCATTATGACCATGCTCCAGCAGCTGGCGGTTCAGGTTTCCGGCTCCCAGACCATCTCCATTCCCGCCTACGGCAGCGGCTCCGTCAATCTGGGGTTTATGCTTCTGAGCTATGAGAAGCTTGTTACTTTTGCGGTGGGCGCGGTGCTGCTGATCATCACCCTGTTTATCGTCTACCGGACGAAGCTGGGCATGCAGATGGAGGCCATCTCCCAGGATCGCTTGGGTGCGGCCATGCAGGGCATCCAGGTCAACAAGGTGGCCATGCTGGTCTGCGGTATGGGCTTTGCCCTGGCGGCGGTGGCCGGTGCTATGATGGGCGCCTACCAGCAGGTGAGCTCCAATATGGGCGACAATATCAACGTGCGGATCCTGATGCTGGTGATGCTGGCCGGTGCCGGCTCCATGAACGGCATCTTGATCACCGGCTTCCTGATGGCGCTGCTGGACTCCGTCTGCCCCATCATTTGGGACAGCTACACTGCCTCCGCCATTGCCTGCTCTGTGGTGGTGGTCCTGCTGCTGATCCGGCCGAAGGGCTTCTTCGGTCATGAAATGTAAGGAGGTGCCCAAGAATGAAACTGAATCTCAAGAAGGGCCTTCCCTATGGTGTTCTGCTTCTGATCTTTCTGCTGCTGCCTCTGGTGCTGAACACCAGCTATTGGATCGGTGTGCTGATCATGGTGCTCTACAAGGTGGTGGGCTCTGTGAGCCTGCGAACCATTTCCCTGTCCGGCACCCTGACCTTTGCCCACGGCGCGTTCATTGCGCTGGGCGCCTACTGCGGCGGAATTCTGGCTAAGTCCCTGGCGCTGCCTCCAGTGGTGACCATTCTGGCCGGCGGCCTGTTTGCTATGGCGGTCAGCGTACTGACGGGCCTGCCCTTTGTGCGGCTCAAGGGTATGTATTACTCCATGGCCTCCATGTTTATGGGCGTCACTGTGACCTATATTATCAAGGCTCTGGGCATCACCGGCGGCTACCACGGCCTGACCCGGATCCCCAAGCTGCTGCAAAGTGATATTGCTTGCTATTATGTATTCCTGGGCATTACCGTGGTTCTGCTGCTGGTGCTGTATCGGTTCGAGTTTTCCCGGATCGGCACCACGCTCCGGGCGCTGTCTCAGTCTCAGGATGTGGCGTCCTCCATCGGCATCAATGCCACCTTCTATCGGCTCCTGGCTGTGGGCATGGGCAGCTTCTGCGCCGGTATCGTGGGCGCGGCCTACGGCCTCTATTCCACGGTGCTGAGCCCCACCAACTATGACATGACCTTCTCCCTGTGGCTGCTGATGTACATGCTCATTGGCGGAGAGGACTACTTCATTGGACCCATCATCGGCGCGATCATCTTCGTGCTGATCCCCGAGCTGGGCCGGGATCTCAGCGCCTATGCGCCGTTCCTTACCGGTGCCTGCACGCTGCTGGTGGCCTATCTGCTGCCTGGCGGCCTGGCGGGTATCCCCAGCCTGATCCGCAGCCGCAGAGCGAGGAGACAGGAGAACGCCACGGAAGGAGGAAACGACCATGAAGCTGCTTGAAACCTCTGGGCTCACCAAACGCTTCGGCGGCCTGACCGTTATGAGTGATCTGGACTTTTCCATGGAAGAAGGCGAGATCAAGGGCTTCCTTGGCCCCAACGGCGCAGGCAAGTCCACCTTCTTCAACCTGATCACCGGTGTGCTGACGCCCTCCTCCGGTCATATTTTCTATGCGGGACGGGAGATCACCAAGTCCCGGCCTCATCAGGTGGCCAAAATGGGCATTGGACGGACCTTCCAGCTCAATCCCCTGTTCGGCGAGTTTACAGTTTTTGAAAACGTTACGGCGGCCTATCATCTGCGGCCCCATTCCACGGTGCCCCAGATCTTCTTCAACACCAAGACCTATCGGACCAATGAGGAATACATCGCCAAGTCCGCTGACGAGATCCTGGAATTCCTGGGGCTCCAGCATGTGCGCAATGAGCTGGCAAAGAATCTGCCCCATGGCTATCAGAAGATCCTGGGCGTGGCCCGGGCGCTGGCTACCAAGCCGAAACTTTTGCTGCTGGATGAGCCACTGGGCGGTATGAACCCCGAGGAGATCGCCTTCTCCATTGACGCGATCTCCAAGCTCCGGGACAAGGGAATCTCCATTTTGGTGGTGGAGCACAACATGCAGATCCTGGACATCCTGGACTCCGTTACCGTAATCTCCTTCGGCGAGAAGATCTTTGAGGGCACGCCGGAGGGCATGCGCCAGGATCCCACGGTCATCGAGACCTATTTTGGAGGTACGGTATGAGTAATATTCTGGAGATCCAGGGCCTGAAGGTCATGTATGGAAAGTCCGTTGCCATCCACGATGTAAATATTTCCGTGCCCCAGGGCGGCATTGTCACACTGATCGGTTCCAACGGCGCGGGAAAATCCACGACACTCAATACGGTTTTGGGGCTGGTCCCCGCCACGGCGGGCAAGATCATTTTCGACGGCCAGGACATCACACATGCCTCCACAGCGGAGCGGGTCCAGAAGGGCCTGGTGCTGGCCCCGGAGGGGCGGCACCTGTTCCCCTATCTGACGGTGCAGAAGAACCTGCTGCTGGGCGCCACCCAGCGGAAGGACAAGGACGGTATCCAGGCGGATCTGGAGTTCTGCTATGAGCTGTTCCCAATTTTGAAGGATCGGCTCAAGCAGAAGGCCGGGACCATGTCCGGCGGTCAGCAGCAGATGCTGGCCATTGCCCGGGGCATTATGGCGGGGCCGAAGCTCCTGTGCCTGGACGAGCCCTCCCTGGGCCTGGCGCCTGCGGTCATTGAAGACATTGGCGTAAAGATCCGGGAGATCAATAAGACCAAGGGTACTTCTATTCTGCTGGTGGAGCAGAACGTCCATCTTGCCTTCGGTACGGCAGAATACTGCTATACCCTGCAGGTGGGTGAGCTGGTGGCCGAGGGTGCCGTAGAGGATATCCGTCAGAACGACGTAGTGAGAAAGGCATACTTCGGCGGATAAACATAGACATACGAAAGCACCGCACTGCGAGCTAAGCAGTGCGGTGCTTGGCGTTATACAAATAACGCGGCGATCACGGCGAACACCAGCGTCGGCAGCATATTGGCCACGGGCAGCTTCTTCCCCCAGATGAGATTCACACCTACGGCGAAGATCAGAATGGATCCGGACAGGGACAGATAGTTCTGGGCGTCAGCGGTCATGACCGGGGCGATAAACCGGGCCAGCAGGGTGATGATCCCCTGGAAGATCCCCACCGGGATGGCCGCAAAGGCGCAGCCCCGGCCCAGAGAGGAGGTCATTACAAAGATGATGATAAAATCCAACACGGCCTTGGCCACCAGCAGAGAATGATCCCCCGCAATACCGTCCTCCAGGGAGCCCACCACCGCCATGGCACCGATACAGACGGTCATGGTGGCATCCACAAAGGCTCCCACAAAGCCGCTGTCCTGCTGGCTGCCCGTCTTGACCTTCAGCCATGCGCCGAACTGCTCCAGGCGGCCCTCGATGTTCAGCCAAGCACCCAAAAGCGTACCCAGAGAGAAGCAGCCAATGAGCAGCATGCTTCCGCCGCTGGTCAGAGCGCCGGACTGGATGGAGAGCATATGCTCCATGGCTCCCGCCAGACCAATGAACAGTACACACAGGCCGGTGGCCTTCATGAGCCCCTCCTGTATGTGGGGCTGGAGGATTTTCCCCAGGAGACTGCCCAGCAGTCCTGCCAGGAGAATTGCGGCCACGTTGATAAGGGTTCCAAGTCCGGGCATGGGTCAGGACTCCTTTTCTACAGGCTCTATATTGCGGATGATCCTGGCGGGAACACCCGCTGCCAGCACCCCGGCGGGAACGTCGTGATTGACCACCGCGCCGGCGGCGATCACCGCATCCTTCCCAATGGTCACGCCGGGAAGAATGGTGGCGTTGGCGCCGATCCATACCCGATCACCGATGGTGACCGGGTGACTGATGAAGTTTCGGGCCACCCGGCTCTCCGCATCCAGAGGATGCGTGGCGGCGGAGATCACGACCCCGGGAGCGATGAATACGTCATCACCAATGTCCACCCGGGCGGTATCGAGAATGGTGACGTTGCAGTTGATGATGCACCGGCTGCCCAGGTAGATATGGCGGCCATAGTCACAGTTGAAGTTGCCCTTCACCACCACGCCGTCTCCCATGGAGCCGAAGAAGGTTTTTAGAAATGCGTCCCGTTCCGGATCTCTGGGGGCCTTGGAGTTGATGTACAGGAGCCCCTGGCTGCACTGGTAGGCCATGGCAGCCAGCTGGTCATCGGGGTGATAATACTCCTCCGCCAGCATTTTTTCATAAGGCGTTTTTTCAGACATGATGGTTCCTCCTCAGGCGAATACCACCTGTACCAGGAGCATATAGAAGGCGGTGCCTCCAAAGATGCTCAGCAGGGTGTTCTTTTTCCACAGATGCAGGCCCACCACGGCCAAGATCGCCAGAAGCTCCGGGAGCCCATGGGGCCAGGCGAGTACGGATACATTTTTGAGGCAGTAGATCACCAGCATGGCCATGACGCCGTAGGGCAGTACGCCGCCTAAATAGGTGATGATCTGGGGCCGCTTTCTGCCGCCGGGAAAGATGAGGAAGGGCAGAAACCGCAGAAGGGCGGTGATCGCGGCCATGATGAGCACTTGGATCAGAGCGTATTTCATTCCGGGCGCACCTCCAGCAGCCTCCGGCAGGCGCTCAGGGCAATGGTGATGAGCACCATGGAGGGAATAACGAAATTGGTGGGGCCCAGCAGCAGCAGGCAGCCCAGGGAGATGCCCAGGCCCAGCAGAGCGGGAATATGGCTGGGAGCCGAGAGCCACTGCTCCACAAAGATCACCACAAACAGCGCCGTCATGGCGAAGTCCATGCCCGTGGAGTCAAAGGGCAGAATGGGGCCCAGCAGACCGCCGATGACGCTGCCCAGGATCCAATAGATCTGGTCCAGCAGAGAGATCCAGAAGTAATAGCTGGCAGCGTCCAGACCCTCCGGGGCCGGAGAACAAACCAGAGAATAGGTCTCGTCGGTGAGGGCGAAGATCAGATAGGGCTTTTTCCTGCCGGCGTGCTCGTATTTGTCCAGCATGCTGAGCCCGTAGAAGAAGTGTCGGGCGTTGATCATCAGGGTCATCAGGGCACAGGTGATGAGGCTGGCGCCTCCGGAGATCAGGTCCAGGGCCGCGTACTGCATGGAGCCCGCATAGATGGTGGCGGACATGAGCAGTGCCCAGATCCAGCTGTAGCCCTTATCGGAGAGCAGTACCCCAAAGCCCATGCCCAGCACGATATATCCGGCCATCACCGGGAGGCTGGCCCGGAAGGCGGCTCCTATGGTTTTCTTGTCCATGCCGATACCCCTTTGTCTGCGGAAATGATGGGTATATTATAACCCGGCGGCGGAGATCTTGGGATCCAATCTTTCCACCAGCCGGGTCATAAAAACTGTAGAAAATATACAAGAAAAGTAGGAAATTAGTCCTTGGGGTTGGCCCAGGAAAGAAGCGCCTGGGTTTCTTCAGGGGTCAGGCAGCGCTTGGGCAGCACCGAGCAGTTATTCTTGTCGGAATACAGGAGAAAATCGCTGCGGGTGCGGCGGAGCTTGGCTTGGGCCCAGGAAAAGGAGGCGGTCTGCTCCCCCACCGTTAGGCTGTAGCCCTGAGGGGTGAAGGTGTAGTCCAGCACGGCCTCGCCGTATTTCATGGGGCCAAAATTCTTCCGGCCGGAGAACTCGTAGGCCCCGGCCAGCAGGATCAGGATCACCGCCGGGGACACCCAGGTGAAGATGGAAAAGTGCTGCCGCACCAGTGCCACCGCCAGAACGATGGCATAGACCGCCGCCCAGAGGATCAGATAGGTCTTCCGCATCATGCGGCGCATGGACTGCATGACCTCGCTGGGGGTCAGATGTTCGACGCGGACGGAAAAGGAATCGGGATGCTCCATGGATAAACCTCCAGTTGGGACGAATACGGCCCTGCCGCGGGAGATGCGGCAGGGCCGGGGATGTACAAAACCTTCGGTCGGCGATTAAGCCAGGCCAGCGGTGATGATAGCCATCTTGTAGACCTCGTCGGCGTTGCAGCCGCGGCTCAGGTCGTTGATGGGAGCGTTCAGGCCCAGCAGGATGGGGCCGTAAGCAGCGAAGCCGCCCAGACGAGCTGCGATCTTATAGCCGATGTTGCCGGCGGTAACGTCGGGGAAGATGAAGGTGTTGGCCTGACCGGCAACGGGAGAGCCGGGGAACTTCAGCTGGCCAACCTCGGGAGCAACGGCAGCGTCGAACTGCATCTCGCCGTCCACGGGAACGGTCATGACCTCCTTGGCCTTGGCAACAGCGTTCTGAACCTTGGTGACCTCATCGTCCTTAGCGGAGCCCTTGGTGGAGAAGCTCAGGAAAGCGACCTTGGGGTCGATGCCGAAGGTCTCGGCGCACTTTGCGGTCTCCTGGGCGATCTCGACCAGGTTGTCCTCAGTGGGATGAATGTTGATGGCGCAGTCGCCCATGGCCAGCTTCTCCTGGGTGCCGTCGGCCTTATCACGAACCATGATGAAGCAGGAGGACACGATGGAGTTGCCGGGCTTGGTCTTGATGAGCTGCAGAGCAGGACGAACGGTATCAGCGGTGGAGTAGGTGGCGCCGCCCAGCAGGCAGTCGGCCTTGCCCATCTTTACCAGCATGGTGCCGAAGTAGTTGCCCTTGAGCAGGTTTGCCTTGCACTGCTCGGGGGTCATCTTGCCCTTGCGGAGCTCGACCATCTTCTCGACCATGGCGTCCATCTCGGCGTAGGTCTCGGGATCGATGATCTCCACGCCCTCAATGTCAAAGCCGCCCTTCTTGGCAGCAGCCTCGACCTCGGCAACGTTGCCCACCAGGACGACCTTCATGATGCCCTCAGCCTTGATGCGGGCAGTGGCCTCCAGGATACGGGCGTCGGGGCCCTCGGTGAAGACGATGGTCTTAGGATCCTTCTTCAGCTTTTCAACCAGAGTATCAAACATGTTAATTACCTCCGTAAAAAATATTTGGGATAACGGATGGCAGATGATTTCTGTCATTCGCTATTATACAACATTGCCGCGGGTATCTCAACAGGAAATTCGCCGAAATCAGTCCTTCTTTTCCGCCTCCTGGGAGTCTTCCGCCTCCGGCTTGGGAGCGTTTCCCTGAGAAGCCTGGGCGGCCTCCATGGCCTGACGGGCCAGAGTCCGACGGTGCTTCCGCTGTGCCTTCTTTTTCTGGCGCTTGCTGGGGGGATTCCACTTCTGGAAGTCCGTCCTGGGGGGATAGTTCCACTTTTTATAGTCCCAGGTCTCCGTGGACAGCTCCCGCTTTTTCAGCAGGAAATTGGTGAATTCCTTGATGATTTTATAGATCACAGCGAACAGGGGCACGGCGATGACCATGCCGATAATGCCAAACAGGCTGCCGAAGATCAGCAGGGATACCACCACCCAGATGCTGTCGAGGCCTGTGGCGTCGCCCAGGATCATGGGGCCGATGATATTGCCGTCCAGCTGCTGGAGCACAATGATGAAGATCACGAAGTACAGGCACTGCATGGGATCGATGACCAAAAGCAGCAGCGCCGAGGGGATCGCGCCCAGATAGGGGCCAAAGAAGGGGATCACATTGGTGACGCCCACAATAATGGAGATCAGCATGGGGTAGGGCATATTGAGGATCCGGAGGCCGATGAAGCACAAAATGCCGATGATCAGGGAGTCGATGATCTTGCCGCCGATGAAGCCGCCGAAGACCCGGTTGGCGTAGGTGCAGACATTGCACACATAGCCGCCCTTTTTCTGCCCCAGCACTGCGTAGCAGAGTTTTTTTGCCTGAGCCAGGAACTTGTCCTTGCCGGAGAGCAGATAGATGGAGATGATGATGCCGATGATCAGGTTCAGCATGGATTTTGCGATATTCACCACCCCGGTGGTGAGACTGGTGAGCAGGGTCTGCACCTTAGGCAGCACCGTACCGGTGAGGAAGCCCTGGAGATAGGCGTAGACCTGATCCATGATCTCCTGGGTCACGTCCTCGGCAATGCTGCCGTTGATGAACTCCTGGACCCATTTGCTGAGGGTGTTGTAGTAGGAGGGGAAGTTTCCGATGATGGTGGTGACGCTCTCCAACAGCTGAGGCAGCACCATGGCGATGAGCGCCCAGATCACCAGCGACGCGAAGACCAGGGAGGCGAAGATGCCGATGCCCTTGGCCATGCCCGAGGCCTTTTTGGGTGAGAGTACCTTTTGGAGCTGGGGCTCCAGCAGCTTGCGAATCCGATCCTCAATGGGATGGAGCAGATAGGCGATGCCCAGGCCATAGAGCACCGGGGAAAGGGTGCCTAAAAACGCTTTTACATAACCGAAGAACGCGGGCATTTTCGTAATGAACTGGGCGGCAACGACGCAGGCTACCACCACGATAAACGCCGTGAGGCCCCAGCGGAAGTAGATATTCTCCCGATGGATCTCAAACAGACCGTCTTTTTTTTCTTGCTTATCGTCCATGCTGTTCCCTCCGGCTTCGTTATTACCACCAGTATAGCATATCCCGCGGGAAAATGCACCGCTTCTTGACGGGTTTTCGGAAAAATGGGATACAAACCGATGGGGGGGCGGCACATTTGTCCCGTTGCACCGGGGCAAAAAAGGCAGTATGATTTCATTATAACTCGTTAGAATTCGCAAGAAGGGAAGGAATCATTATGGATCATCGTTACGCCCACATTCTCTCACCCATCCGAGTGGGGAATCTGGTGCTGAAGAATCGGCTCATCAACTCCAAGTGCATTCCAGAGGGAATACAGGGCCCACAGACCTGGCCCACAGAGCAGACCATCAACTTCGCGGCTTCTTTGGCGAAGAACGGCGCGGCCATCGTTACATGCGCCCCGGGCATGTTCCGGGACTGCGATCCCCATCAGATGTTTACCAGCGACTTCAATATGGAGGATCGGCATGTGAAGCGCTGCTTCCGGCGGATGATCGACCGGATCCACGCCCATGGCTCCGTGGCCTCGGCCTCCACTATGATCTATGTGCCGGCCGACAAGGCCATTTCGGATATCTACGATATGTCTGTGATCCCAGACTCTGTGCTCCGGGGCGGCCCAGAGTGCATCCTGGGCCGGGACGGCAAGCCGCTGCCCGGTATGACCAGGGAGGAGATTCGGCAGTTTATCGAGCGCTTTGCTCGCCGATGTCAGCAGCTTCAGGCCATTGGCTTCGATATGGTGAACATCTACATGAGCTATGATGCCTCTATTCTGGCAAAATCCCTGTCCCCGGTGTTCAACCAGCGGAAGGACGAGTATGGCGGCAGCTTCGAGAACCGGGCCCGTCTGACCCTGGAGCTGTTTCGGGAGATCAAGAAGGTCTGCGGCCAGGATTTCCCCATTGAGATCCAGATCTCTGGTCGGGAGTTCCCAGAGGGAGGCTATACCAAGGAGGATTTCCTTCGGTACTGTAAGCTCTGCGAGGGCCTGGTGGACATTTTCCAGATCCGGGCCTGGACCGGCGATATGACCCACGCCAGCCACTATACCTCACCCAAGGAGAATCCCACCAATCTGGAGTACGCCGCGGCCTTTAAGGCGGCTGGGATCAGGGGCCTCTGCGCCCCCGTGGGCGGTTTCCAGGATCTTGATCTCATTGAGCGGTTTATTGCAGAAGGAAAGACGGATCTGGTGGCCATGGCCCGGGCCTTTATCTGCGACGAGGAGTACGGTGTGAAGCTGCTGGAGGGCCGGGGCGAGGATGTGCGGCCCTGCATCCACTGCGACAACTGCCATCAGGCCTACTGTGCGGTGAATCCTAAGATCGGCTTGCAGGAGGTCTGGGACCATATGTTCTCGGCACCCAGAGCCGAGAAGCGGGTGGCCGTCATCGGCGGCGGACCGGCAGGCATGGAGGCGGCCATTACCGCGGCCCAGCGAGGCCATCAGGTCACGCTGTTTGAACAGTCTGCTTCCCTGGGCGGCCAGCTGCGGCATGCGGACTACCTTCCCTGCAAATGGTCCCTCCATGACTTTAAGGAATACCTGATCCGGCAGCTGGAGAAGTCCACGGTGCAGGTGAGGCTGGGGACAAAAGCAGAGCCTGAGATGCTGGAGGACTTTGACGCGGTGATCGCCGCCTGCGGCGCACGGCCCAAGGCAGCGCCTATGCCGGTGGCGGAGAGCGTCAAGGTTTGGACGCCTATGGATGTGTTCGGCCATGAGGCCGAGCTGGGGAAGCATGTTGCCGTTGTTGGCGGTGCTATGACCGCTGTGGACACGGCCTTTTATCTTTTGGATCACGGCCATACCGTGACGCTGCTGACCCGAAACCGTCAGGCGGCTCACGACTACAACGCCCACAGCAAGGGGGCCTTTGAGGAGATCCTCAAGGGCCGGGAGAACCTGACGATCCTCACGAACTGTCAGACAGATTCCATTGAAAACGGCACCCTGAACTACACGATCACCTACGGTGCGCCGGAGCCCATGATGCCCATGGGCAATCCCGACGATATGCCGCCCATGCCTGGCCCCGCTAGGATGCCCGAAGCGCCCAAGGAGCCCCCCAGAACTGAGCGGGGCACGCTGGCCTTTGACAGCGTTGTGGTCTCCGCTGGCCGAGATGGCCTGGTGGAGGAATGCTATGCCTTTGCCGGAAGAACCCCGGAGTTCTATGTGGCGGGAGACGCGAACCTCCTGTCCTTTGAGACACTCCAGGGCGGCCCCGGCGGCGACGGCGCAAATAAAGCGGATGGCCAGACCACCCATGGAACCATCCGCCATGCCATGTTTACCGGCTATACCGCGGCCTGCAATCTGTGACATATAGAACAAAGCTCCGCCCGAACCAAATCGGTTCAGGCGGAGCGCGTTTTCTAAATTAGTCGTCGTACCCCTTGGGGTTGTTCTTCTGCCAGTTCCAGGAGTGGGCGCACATATCGGAGAGGTTATATTTGGCCTCCCAGCCCAGCAGCTCCTTGGCCTTTTGGGCGCCTGCGTAGCAGGTGGCGATATCGCCGGGGCGGCGGTCGGTGATCTCCAGGGGGATCTTCACGCCGCTGGCGGCCTCAAAGGCATGCACCACGTCCAGAACGCTGCTGCCCTTGCCGGTGCCCAGATTGATGGGCTCCGCGCCGGTGTGCTTCATGGCATAATCCACGGCCTTTACATGGCCCAGGGCCAGGTCCACCACATGGATATAGTCCCGGACGCCGGTGCCGTCGGGGGTGGGGTAGTCGCTGCCGTACACGGACAGATGGTCCCGCTGGCCGATGGCCACCTGGGTGATGTAGGGCATCAGGTTGTTGGGAATGCCGTTGGGAGCCTCACCCATGAGGCCCGAGGGATGGGCGCCGATGGGGTTGAAGTACCGGAGCAGCACAGCGGAGAGCTTGTCGTCAGCCTTGCAGGCATCCGTGAGGATCTGCTCGATCATCAGCTTGGTGGTTCCGTAGGGGTTGGTGGCTATGCCGGTGGGCATATCCTCGGTGAAGGGGGCCACGTTCTTCTCGCCGTAGACCGTGGCGGAGGAGGAGAATACGATGGCCTTGCAGCCGAACTCCTCCATGACCTCCAGGGTGGTCAGAGCGGTGTCCAGGTTGTTCCGATAGTATTTGATGGGGAGCTTGGTGCTCTCAGGGACGCATTTATAGCCGGCGAAGTGGATCACTGCGTCGATCTGGTTCTCCTGAAACAGCTGACGCATGGCGGCCTTGTCCGCCACATCGATGGTATAGAACTTGGGCTTGACCCCGGTGATGGTCTCGATACGGTCTAAGACCTTGGGGCTGGCGTTGGAGAGATCATCGGCAATGACGACCTCATATCCGGCGTGGATCATCTCCACCGCCGTATGGGAGCCGATGAATCCGGCTCCGCCTGTAAGCAGAACAGACATGGAACATTCTCCTTTATCTACTGTAGAATGAGATAGGAACAGTATAGCATAGTATGGAATAAAAGGAAAGGGGGAAGCGCTGTGAAGCTGTGGCGATGGGTGCGGGAGTATCCCATCCTGATCCTGGATACCGGCGGCAGCATGCCACGGCCCCTTGAGCGGGGGCTGGCCCTGTGCCGGAGCCTGACGCTGGATGTGGATCGGATCCTGCTGGGCCCCGTCTGCCCGGGAGATCTCCCGGAATTCCTGTGCCTTAACGACCAGGGCGGGGAGATACCGGCGGAGGAAGAAGACGGCGCGGTATTCCTGCGCTTTTTGGCGGCTTCGGGCTATGGAGAATATGCCTCCGTCCGGTGCGGCGGAAGGATACTCTCCCCTTCTGAGGCCCAGCTTGCCCCATGGCATGGGCGGCTCCTTACGGACCGGGAACTGAGAATCCTTTTGAGCCTTTAGACCTCCTTGGGGGGCTCTGTCACCAGTGCTTCTACTTGGGAACGGAACTGCTGCCCGTCCTCGGGGGTGCCGTAGACCCGGATCAGCACCGGTACATCCGGGGGCAGGCTGAACAGGCCTAAAAGGCTTTTGGCGTCGATGGTATAGCGGCCCGAGATCACGTCGATATCCACCGGGATCATGCTGGCGGCAGAGACGAACTCCTGGGCATCCTTAATGGAATGGAGCGACACATAAAACTCTGTCATAGAAAGACCTCCTAAATTCACTATGTACTTCTATCTTAATATCCGATATAATAAAAACGATACGCCCTTTCGGTGCGCATCATCGGCATACGCTCTGAAATACGGAACCAGTATACCACAAATTTAGAAACATGCAAAGGTGAATCGCCATGAAGTTTGCTATCTACACCCTGGGCTGCAAGGTCAATCAATACGAATCGCAGGCCCTGGAAAAGGAGCTCACCGCCCGGGGCTATACCCAGGGCAGATTTGACGAGCCCTGTGATTTTTATATTGTCAATACCTGTACGGTAACGGCGGTCAGCGATAAAAAATCCAGAAACGCCCTGCGCCGGGCCAGAAAGCTGAATCCGGAGGCGGTGATCGGCGTCTGCGGCTGTTATGCCCAGGTTCACCCGGAGGATATGGAGAAGCTGGAGGTGGACGTAGTGGGCGGAACCGGAGACCGGGGAGCCTTCATCCAGCGGATGGAGCAGTTCCGCCAGGATCACCGGCATTCTGTTCAGGTGGACAACGCCTTCCGCCGGAAGGAATTTGAGGTGCTGGAGCCCGGCGGCCTGGGAGAGCGGACAAGGGCCATGCTGAAGGTGGAGGATGGCTGCGTGAATTTCTGCACCTACTGCATCATTCCCTACGCTCGGGGTGCCATCCGCTCCCTGCCCCTGGATACCGCGGTGAAGCAGGTGCTGGAACTCCGGGAGCAGGGCTACCGGGAGGTGGTGGTCACGGGCATTGAGATCTCATCCTGGGGTGCGGACTTTAAGAATGGGCAGAAGCCCCAGGATCTGATCCGGGCCATTTGCCAGGCGGTGCCGGATATGCGGGTGCGGCTGGGATCCCTGGAGCCCCGGACAGTGGATCCCGATTTCTGCTCGGCTCTGAAGGACTGCGAAAATCTTTGCCCCCAGTTCCACCTCTCCCTGCAAAGCGGCTGCGACGCTACCCTTCAGCGGATGCGGCGGAAATACTCCACGGAGCGGTATCTAGAGAGCTGCCGCCTGCTGCGGGAGAGCTTCCCAGACTGCGCCATCACCACGGATCTGATCGTGGGCTTCCCCCAGGAGACGGAGGAGGAGTTCTCCGCGACTCTGGAATTCTTAAAAACCGCGGACTTTTCCGCCATGCACATCTTCCCCTATTCCCGGCGTACCGGAACTCCGGCGGCGGAGATGCCCGGACAGATCCCCCAGGCGGAGAAGGAGCAACGGGCCGCCCGTGCTGCCCAGGTAGAGGCAGCGCTGCGGGAAAATTATCAGCGGAGCTTCCTGGGAAGGACTATGCCGGTGCTCTTTGAGCAAAAGGACAGCCAGGGCCGCTGGACAGGCCACACCGCCAACTATATTCTTGCGGCGGTGGAATCCCAGGAGGATCTCCACAATCAGATCAGAGACGTGACCATGGAGGGCTGGGAGCCCCAGGGCCTGGTGGGGACCCTGGCATAAAGGAAACGAAAATGCCGGAGCGGGACAGCCTGCTCCGGCATTTTAGGCAGCACCGTACAAAGGTGCTGCCTTTGGTTTATTTATGGAGCTCCCAAAAGGCCACTGCACTGGCGGCGGCTACGTTCAGGGAATCCACCCCGTGGTACATGGGGATCATAACGGTATAGTCGCAGCCCACCACGGTCTCCGGGCAGAGCCCATCCCCCTCCGTTCCCAGGAATACCGCCAGCCGCGGCTGCCGGAGCTGGGGATCGGAGATGGAGATGGCCCGGTGATCCAGGGCCATGGCGGCGGTGGAAAAGCCATAGCGGTGGAGCAGCTCCAGCCCCTGCTGGGGCCAGAGGTGACTGTCGGTGCCCAGGTAAGCCCAGGGGATCTGGAACACGGTGCCCATGCTGACCCGCACCGCCCGCCGATGCAGGGGATCACAGCAGGTGGGACTCAGCAGTACGCCGTCCATGCCCAGGGCCGCGGCGGAGCGGACAATGGCGCCCACGTTGGTGGGATCCACGATGCCCTCCAGCACTGCCAACCGGCTGGCATCCTGGAGAATGGTCTCCGGGGGGATAGGCGCGGGGCGGCGCATGGCGCAGAGGATCCCTCGGGTCAGCCGGAAGCCCGTGAGCTCCGAAAGCAGCTGAGGATCGCCGGTATAGACCGGGATATCTCCGCACCGGCTTAGAATGTCCTGGGCCGTCTGGAGCTTCTGCCGTTCCATGAGCAGGGATACCGGCACGCAGCCAGCGTCCAGGGCGTGGCCGATGACCTTGGGGCTTTCGGCGATGAACATGGCCTGGGACGGATCCCGGCGGGATCGAAGCTGGGCTTCGGTGAGCCGGGCATAGGGGGCCAGCTCCGGGGTGGAAAGGTCCTGCATTTCAATGATCTGAGCCATAGGGGCCTCCTTTGCGGTTATGGCGTGATGTCAAAATAGTCCCTGAGAGCCTGGGCCACGCCATCTTCCAGGAAATGTCCGGTCACATGGTTGGCGGCTGCCAGGCAGGCGGGGCTGCTGTTGGCCACGGCGATGCCGCAGCCTGCCCAGGAGAGCATATCCGCGTCGTTGTCGGCGTTGCCGAAGGCGCAGATGGATTTTTGGGGAATGTCCAGCAGGTTCGAGAGAAATTCCAGGCCCCGGTGCTTGCCGCAGTCCCGATGGGAGATCTCGATGAGCCGTGGCACGGAGGTGGTGATGTAGACATCCGGGATCTCGGATAAAAGCTCGGTCATATGGGCCTTTACCTCCAGATCCCCTACCACAAGATCCAGGCTGTCCAGCTCCGCCCGATGCTGGCTGAGAAACGCGCGGATATTCACCACCGGGCGTCGGGAGGCCTTGACATAGTGGACGGTCATGGGATCGCACATATACCGGGTGGGATCCTCGATATAGTCCCCTTGGGCGTAGGCGCAGCCAGCTACAAAGGCCTCAAAGGTCAGGTTTTGTCCCAGGGACAGCGTTAGAATTTGATCCACGGCCTCCGGGGGAACCGTGTGATGGGCCAAAAGCGCCCGGGAGGGCAGCGCATAGACTGCCGCACCGTTGCCGCAGATGGCATATTGTACCCCGGGAAAACGGAGCATTTCCTCGGGCAGGGTGTCAAAGGCCCGGCCGGAGGCGATGACCAGAATACAGCCCCGCTGGACGGCGGCCTCCAGGGCAGCACGGTTTCCGGGGGACAGCTGGGATTCCCGGTTCAGGGTAGTTTCGTCCAGATCCAGGGCGATGAGCTTTGGGAGCGGGAGCCTTACCATAGCGGCAGCTCCCGGGCGGATGGATCGTGATTCATTGCAGAATTCCTCCGTTGTTTCATTATTCCATCACATTATAAAGAAGCCATGGGGAAATTGCAATCCCGGAGCGGGGAGGTCCGGAAAAAAGTCCGTGCGGGCCGCAGAAAACTGTTGACAAACGCCCGCATATCCTGTATTGTTAGTTTACTAATTGTTAGCTAGAATACTGTAAGCCTTAAAACAATGTTGGCGGCGGTATTTTGTGGAAAGGAGTATCTGTCATTCTATGAAACCAAGGGATGAGGAATGGGAGCGCGGCCTGGAGTTTGGGCCGCTTCCGCCCCCGGGCAAGGAGCCTCCCATGGAGGAAGAGCCCCACGAGGACGAACCCATGAACTTCCGGCTCATGCGCCGGATCGAATACACCGGGAGGATCCACCATATGGCCTTCCGCTCGGTGCTCCAGGAGGACGGCCTGCCCCCTGCCCAGGCCAGCGCCCTGCGGATCATCATTCACACCCCCGGCATGAGCCAGCGGGAGCTGGCGGACCGGCTGCACATCCAGCGGGCCACCGTCACGGTGATGCTCCAGAAGATGGAGCGGGCAGGCTATGTGGATCGGCGGCCGGATCCCATGGATCAGCGCATCTCCCGGATCTACCCCACCGAGGCTGCGGTGCAGCTGGATGAGGAGGACCGCCGGGCGGTGGACGGCTATTTTGGCCGGGTATTTCAGGACTTTACCTCCCAGGAGCTCCAGCAGATGGACGAGATGCTGTCCCGGCTGGGCCGCAACATCCGGGGAATCATAGCGTCCGGGCCCGAGATCCCAAGCAAGGAGTGATTCCATTGAAAACATTTTTTAGATATCTGAAGCCCTATTGGAGATGGGTGCTGCTGACGGTGGTATTCATTGTGCTCCAGTCCCTGTCTGACCTGTACCTTCCGGCGCTGAACGCCAAGATCATCGACGATGGCGTAATGACCGGCGATGTGGGGAAGATCCTGTTTTACGGAGCCCTGATGCTGATTGTGGCGGTGCTGGTGGGCGCATGTACTCTGGGTACCACCTACTTCTCCACCAAGGCCTCCCTGGCCTATGGCCGGGATATGCGGTTGGGGCTGTTTACCAAGGTGCAGTCCTTCTCCCAGTCGGACCTGGACAAATTCGGCACCCCCTCTCTCATTACCAGAACCACCAATGACGTGAACCAGATCCAGCAGATGATGCAGATGCTGCTGCGAACCATTATCACCACGCCGATTCTGCTGCTGGGCGGCATTATCATGTGCCTCCGGCAGGATGTGAAGCTGTCGGTGATCCTGCTGTTTGTAGTGCCGGTGATCGCGGTGCTGGTGGTGGTGACCACCAAGAAGTCTCATCCATGGTTCAAAAAGCAGCAGACCCAGGTGGATGTGCTCAACCAGGTGCTCCGGGAAAAGCTCTCTGGCATCCGGGTCATCCGGGCCTTTGTGCGCACGGACTATGAGGAAAAGCGCTATGACCAGGAAAATGAGAAAATGCTCAGGATCTCGGTGCATGCCCATAAGCTCATGACGGCTATGATGCCTATGGTGACCCTTATCATGAACGTGGCCACCCTGGCGGCCTATTACATGGGCGCCATCCGCATTGACAACGGCGGCATGGGCATCGGATCTATGAACGCCTTTGTGACCTACCTGACCCAGATCCTCATGAGTGTTATGATGTCCTCCATGATGATGAACATGATCCCCAGAGCCATGACCTCCATTGGCCGTATCAACGAGGTGCTGGAATACGATCCCACAGTCAAGGATCTCGCTCCCGAACAGGAGCAGCATCTGGGCACGTTCCAGGGGTTGGAATTCCGGGACGTATCCTTCCACTACCCGGAGGCGGATCGGCCTGTGCTGGAGCATGTGAGCTTCGTGACCCGGCCTGGTGAGACCACGGCCATCATCGGCTCCACGGGCTCCGGTAAATCCACCCTGGTGAACCTGATCCCCAGAATTTACGATGCCACCGAGGGCCAGATCCTCATGAACGGCGTGGACATCCGCAGCCTCGGCCAGGAGGAGCTCCGGAGTCATCTTGGTGTGGTGCCCCAGAAGGCCCTGCTCTTCGATGGCACCATCGCCTCGAACCTGCGCTACGGCAAGCCCGACGCCACGGAGGAGGAGCTGTGGCAGGCACTGGAGGTGGCCCAGGGCAAGGACTTCGTGTCCGGTATGCCCAGAGGTCTGGACTCCTCCATTTCCCAGGGCGGCACCAACGTGTCCGGCGGCCAGCGGCAGCGCTTGGCCATTGCACGGGCCATCATCCGGAAGCCGGATGTGTATATTTTTGACGACAGCTTCTCGGCGCTGGACTTCAAGACCGATGCGAAGCTGCGCCAGGCCCTGAGCCGGGAGACCCAGGGGGCCGCGGTTCTGATCGTGGCTCAACGTGTCACCACGGTGCTGGGGGCAGACCGGATCATTGTCCTGGACGAGGGCAAGGTGGCGGGCATGGGCACCCACAAGGAGCTCATGGAGACCTGCCAGGTCTACAAGGAGATCGTCCTGAGCCAGCTGAGTGCAGAGGAGGTGGCGTAAATGGCAAACGAAGATGTCGAGAAGGAAAACCGAGAGCTGGAGCTCCAGCGCCAAAAGCGCTTCTCCGGCGGCCCGGGCAGCCGGTTTATCTCCAGCGGCGAGCAGGTGGGCGACTTTAAGGGAACCATGTCCCGTCTGCTTCAGCTGCTGAAGCCCCAGCTGCCCCTGATCCTGCTGACCTTTATCATGACCATCGCCTATACGGTGGCCAGCACCTACGCCCCCAACAAGCTGGCGGATATGGTGGATATCATCACCGACGGCATCAATGCCAAATCCTCCGGCGGCGGCATCGACTTCGGGGCCCTGCGCCATGCCGCGCTGATCGTGGGGCTGCTGTATGCCCTGACGGTGGTCTGCAACCTGATTCAGCAGTTTATTATGATTGATGTGTCCCAGAACCTGGTCTACGATATGCGGAAGGCCATCGACATCAAGCTGAAGAAGCTGCCCATCAAGTACTTTGATTCCCATTCCCGGGGCGATATCCTATCCCGGGTAGCAAATGACGTGGAGAACATCTCCATGACCCTGCAGATGAGCTTGACCCAGATCATCTCGGCCATTATCACCCTGATCAGTGTGCTGTTCTTTATGTTCTACCGGAACTGGCTGCTGACCCTGATCTCCCTGGTGACGGTGGTGCTGTGCTTCCTGATGACCAAAATCATCGCCTCCAAGGCCAAGGGCTATTTTACCACCCAGTGGGCCTCCACCGGCAATCTCAACGGTCAGATCGAGGAGATGTACACCGGCCATACGGTGGTAAAGCTCTTTGGACGGCAGCAGGCGGCCATGGATGCCTTTGAAAAGGAGAACGAGGTGCTGTTTCAGTCCTCCTTTAAGGCGGCGTTTATCTCCGGCGTGATCCAGCCGGCCATGACGGTTATCAATAACCTCAATTATGTGGCTGTGTGTATTCTGGGCGGCGTGTGGATCGTGGGCGGCGGCCCCCTGGGCATGGCCGTGACCCTGGGCGATGTAACGGCCATCATTGCCTACTCCAAGCAGCTGATGATGCCCATTACCCAGACGGCCTCCATCGCCTCCACGATTCAGTCCACCATCGCCTCCGCGGAGCGGGTTTTCGAGCTGCTGGACGAGGAGGAGGCGGTACCGGATATGGAGCCTATGCAGCATCTGGAGGATCCCAAGGTGGTCTCCTTCGAGCATGTGGACTTCAGCTATAAGCCCGACACTAAGCTTATCGAGGATCTGAACCTTACCGTGCGCCCGGGCGAAAAGGTGGCCATCGTCGGCCCCACCGGCGCGGGCAAGACCACCCTGGTGAACCTGCTGATGCGGTTCTATGAGGTGGACGGCGGACGGATCGCCATTGACGGCAAGGATATCCGCTCTATTCCCAGAGAGGAGCTCCGCAGCAAGATCGGTATGGTGCTCCAGGACGTGTGGCTGTTCAGCGGCACCATCCGGGACAACATCGCCTATGGCTACAATGCCCTTTCTGGCAAGGAGGCCACAGAGGAGGAGATCGTGGCGGCGGCCAAGATGGCCTATGTGGATCACTTTGTTCAGACCCTGCCCCAGGGCTATGATACGGTCATCAACGATGACGCCACAAATATCTCCCAGGGCCAGAAGCAGCTGATGACTATTGCCCGGGCGTTCCTGTCGGATCCCAGTATTCTGATTTTGGACGAGGCTACCTCCTCTGTAGATACCCGTACTGAGGTGCTGATCCAGAAGGCCATGCAGAAGCTCATGGAGGGGCGCACCAGCTTCGTGATCGCCCACCGGCTGTCCACCATCCGGGACGCGGATCTGATCCTGGTGATGAACCATGGCAGTATCATCGAGCAGGGAACCCACCAGCAGCTGCTGGATCAGAAGGGCTTCTACTACGACCTCTATAACTCCCAGTTCATCGGTGCGGCGGTAGAGGAGGAGCCTGCCCAGCAGGAGGAGGCCTTTGGGGGCTTCCCTGGGGGCGGCTTCCCTGGGGGCGGCTTCCCCGGGGGCGGCTTCCCCGGCAAGGGAAAAAAGGGCAAGAAGAAAAAGAGCGGACGCCCGGAGCAGCCTCCTGAGGGCTTCCCGGTGCCTCCGGAGGGCGGTTTCCAGGAGGATCTGCCCGAAAACATCCCAGCACCACCGGAGGGCGACTTCCCCGGCGGCCCTATCCCGGAGGAAGTGCGGTCATGAGAACAGTTGTCATTACCGGCGGCAGCCGAGGCATCGGCGCCGCCGCGGTCCGGCGGTTTGCAGCGGCGGGAGACCAGGTCTATTTCCTCTATGAAAAGAGCATAGATCTGGCCCGGCAGCTGGAGGCCGAGACCGGAGCCGCCGGCATCCAGTGTGATATTACCCGGGAGGAGGCCGTCAATCAGGTCTTCACGAAAATTGGGCCGGTGGATGTGCTGGTGAACAACGCGGGCATCGTGGACTATAATCCCATCAACTGGGTGTCCGCGGAGACATTCCAGCGGGTCATGGACGTAAACGTTACGGGCATGTTCCTGTGCTGTAAGGCGGCCCTGTCCGGCATGCTCCAGAAGCAGCAGGGGGCCATTGTCAACGTGTCCTCCATGTGGGGCCGGGTGGGCAGCTCCTGTGAGGTGCCCTATTCCACCTCCAAGGCGGCGGTGATCGGCATGACCAAGGCCCTGGCCAAGGAGCTGGGACCCTCTGGGATCCGGGTCAACGCCGTGGCCCCTGGGGTGATCCAGACGGACATGGTGAAAAACGTGGCCCCGGAGGTCATGGAGGAGCTCCGGCAGGAGACGCCCCTGGAGCAGCTGGGAAAGCCGGAGCAGGTGGCGGATGCCATCTGGTATCTGGCCTCGGACCAGGCCAGCTTCGTGACCGGTACCCTGCTGGATGTCAGTGGCGGATTCGTTATGTAAACTCGCGTGCGCGCAAATAAAGGAGCCTTCCGATCTGCTCGGAGGGCTCCTTTTTAGCGTTCAGATTAAATATGCGCGTCGATCCAGGACATCAGGTCCGCAAAGACCTCGTCCTTATTGGTCTCGTTGTGCATCTCGTGGCGGCCGCCGGGATAGAGCTTCAGGGTCACGTCCTCCAGCTGGGCCTGGCGCAGCATGTTGTATACGGCTTCCACGCCCTTGCCGTAGTCCCCCACCGGATCGCAGTCGCCGGAGTAGATGAGGACGGGCAGCTCCTTTTTCAGCCGTCCGGCCCATTCCGGGGCGTTTACATGGGTGTATGCGGTGAGCATGTCCCGATAGGCGGCGACAGTAAAGGAAAAAGTGCATTTGGGATCGGCGGCATAGTCCTTCCAGACCTGGGGATCCCGGCTGAGCCAGGCGTTGCCGTCGGTGGTGTCGTCGATCTTCTTGCAGTAGGAGCCCATGGAGCACTTGACCATGAACTTTGAGACGTACCTGGGCCCGTGGAGCTTTGCCAGGAATCCCGCCAGCCGCCGCCCAAAGGGCATCAGAGGGCTGGGGCCGCCGGTACCGCTGATGATGAGACCGTCGATGGTCTCCGGGTGGAGCTCCGCGTACCATCTGGCGTAAAAGCTGCCCATGCTGTGGCCCAGCAGGAAATAGGGGATGCCCGGAAATTTCTTATGCCCCAGGCCGTTCATGGTGCAGAGATCCCTGAGGATAAACTGATAGCCGTTTTTCTCGGCCATAAAGCCATAGTCCTCCGGGCGGCTGGTGTCGCCGTGGCCCAGATGGTCGTTGCCGCAGACGGCGATGCCCGCCTCGGCCAGGACCTCAAACATGGGCTCATACCGGCAGATATATTCACACATGCCGTGGCTCAGCTGCAATACGGCACGGATGGGGCCTGTGGGGGTGTAAAAATACCCGGCGGTCTGGCTTTTGCCGTCCGTGGAGGGGAAATGGATGGTCTCTTTGGTAAAGGCGGGCATGGAAGGCTCCTCCAATCGTTGATTTCCTCCAGTATACCATGAGAGAATCGTTGCCACAAGGGGAAAACTGTGAATTCTAAGAGAAGGGCGTGCCGCAGTCACTTGCGGCACGCCCAAAGCACTTGTGCAATTATCGATCCTCGCGGAAATAGGCATTGCCCAGGCTGGCCGGGGGCTGGCTCTCCCGCTTCTGACGAATGGAGATGGAGATCAGCACGATGACGGTTACCACATAGGGCAGGATCTTATAGATCTCTGTGGGGATGCCCAGCTGGGTGACGCGCATATACATGATCATCAGCGCGCCAAACAGCACAGAGCCCCAGACGGCCCGGAGGGGCTTCCACAGGGCGAAGATGACCAGAGCCACTGCCAGCCAGCCCTTGCCATCCATGGCGCCGGTGGACCAGTTGCCGCCGGCGGAGACCATGGTGAAGTACAGGCCGCCCAGACCGCAGATGCCGCCGCCCAGGCAGGTGGCCAGATACTTATACCGAGTGACGTTGATACCGGCGGCGTCTGCCGTGGCGGGATCCTCACCCACTGCCCGGAGGCACAGACCGCTGCGGGTCCGGGAGAAGTACCAGTTCATCACAACGGCGATGACCAGCACCAGATAGATCATAAAGTTGTAGGAGAACAGCATCTTTCCCACCACCGGGATATTTCGCAGGAAGCTGGGCAGCAGGGGCTGGGAGAAGATGTGTCCGGCGGCCTCGGAGATCTGGAGGCGGCCGCCTCCGATCTGACGGAAATACTCGCCGAAGAACTCGCCGTAGCCCACGCCGAAGATGGTCAAGGCCAGGCCGGTGACGTTCTGGTTGGTGCGGAGCGTGATGGTCAGAAAGGCATAGAGCAGGCTGCCCAGAGCTGCGGCGATAAAGGCCGCGCCGAAGGCCAGGAGCACCGCAATCATGGGAACGGCGGCGCCGCCCGCGGCCCGCTCATAGAGGAACGCTGCAATGAGGCCCGAGGAGCCGCCCATATAGACAAGGCCCTCCACGCCCAGGTTCATGTTGCCGGATTTCTCGGTGAGGATCTCACCCAGGGTGCCGTACATCAGCGTGGTGCCCATGAGGACGGCGGCCACAAAGAAGTTGATGATGAAATTCATGCTTCAGCCTCCTTTCCGGCGTCAGACCCGGCGGGGGTATTGTGGTTTTTCTTCCGGAAGATCATCCGGTAGCGGATGAAGAACTCGCTGGAGAGCATGCAGAACAGGATCAGACCTGTGAGCATATCGCTCATGGATTCCGGCAGGGCGTTATGGGTCAGGGTGTTGATGGTGGAAGCGCCCTTGGTGAGCACTGCCAGCAGCAGGGAGATGAACACCATGCCAATGGGGTTCAGGGCGGCCAGCCAGGCCACGGTGATACCCGTGAAGCCCACGCCGCCAGCCACGGAATCCGACAGGGTGTAGTTGATGCCGGACACCACGATAAAGCCCACGATACCGGCAATGGCGCCGGAGACGAACATGGTGCGCATGATGACCTTGCCCACCTCGATGCCCGCATAGTGGGCGGTGGCCTCGCTCTCGCCTACCACGGCAATCTGATAGCCATGCTTAGTGAAGCGCAGATAGCAGTACATAAAGACCACCAGAGCGAGCACGATGATACCGCCGGAGGTGACGCCCCAGACATTGGGGAGTCGGGCGGCAGAGCCGAAGCGCTCGATCATCTGGGTGCCCTTGGGGATTTTCTCCCAGGGGCCGCCCTGGAGGTATTTGACGATGCCGATGGCGATATAGTTGAGCATCAGAGTAAACAGGGTCTCATTGGTGCCCCACTTGGCCCGGAAGGCCGCGGGAAGCAGACCCCAGAGACCGCCGCCGATGGCCGCGGCCAGAAACATTACCAGAAGCAGCAGCCAGGAGGGCCAGGAGTTCTGGAAGTTCAGGGCGAAGAAGGTGGCGAAAATGCCGCCCACGGTGATCTGGCCCTCTACGCCGATGTTCCAGAACTTCATCTTGAAGGCCGGAGCGATGGCCAGGGCCGCGCCCAGCAGGGGGATCATGATCTTGATGGTCTGCTGGATGTTGAGGCTGCTGCCCAATGCGCCGTTAAACATGGCCGCGTAGACGGATACCGGGCTGAAGCCCACCGCCAGGATCAGCACGCCGAACAGGATCAGCGCCACCAGGATAGAAAGAATACGGATGGTCCAGGCCTTCACGGGGCCGATATCGTCCCGCTTGGCCAGACGGATCAGAGGTTCCTTTTTATTCATGCTTCTGCCTCCCCTCCCAGCTTGGTCATCATCATGCCGACCTGATCCTTGGTGGCGGTGCGGCCATCGAGAATGCCGCTGACCTTGCCGCCACAGAGCACCAGGATCCGGTCACAGAGCTCCAGCAGCACGTCCAGATCCTCGCCTACATAGATCACGGCGACGCCCTTTGCCTTCTGCTCGTTGAGCAGCCGATAGATGGTGTAGGATGTATTGATATCCAGGCCCCGGACTGCGTAGGCGGTCATCAGCAGCTTGGGGTTGGAGGCGATCTCACGGCCCACCAGCACCTTCTGCACGTTGCCGCCGGACATCCGGCGCACGGGCGTCTGGATGCTGGGGGTCACCACCTCCAGCTCGTCCATGACCTTCTGGGCCAGAGCCTCCGGGCTCTTCCGATCCGCGAAGCCGAACTTGCCGCGCCGGAAGGAGCGGAGCATCATGTTTCCGGCCATGTCCATATTGCCCACCAGGCCCATGCCCAGCCGATCCTCCGGTACGAAGGACAGACGCACGCCCAGATTGCGGATGGCCATGGCGGATTTGCCCACCAGCTCTTGGGGGCCGGTCTCGTCATAGTAGAGGATGGAGCCCTTCTCCATTTTCTGAAGACCCGCAATGGCCTCCAGCAGCTCCTTCTGGCCGCAGCCGGAGATGCCGGCGATGCCCAGGATTTCGCCACTGTAAGCCTCGAAGCTCACGTGATCCAGCTTGGGGAGGTGGTTCTCGTCCATAACGGTGAGATCCTTGACCGTCAGCCGCTTCTGGGGGTTCACCGGCTCCGGCCGGTCGATGTTCAGGGTGGTGGCCTGACCCACCATCATGTCCGTCAGGGACTGGGCGGTGGCGTCCTTGGTCTCCACAGTGCCGATATACTGGCCCTTCCGGAGCACCGCTACCTTATCAGACAGCTCCAGCACCTCCTGGAGCTTATGGGTGATGATGATAATGGCCTTGCCGTCAGAGCGCATGGCCCGAAGCACGTCGAAGAGCTTCTCGGTCTCCTGGGGGGTCAGTACGGCGGTGGGCTCGTCGAGAATGAGGATGTCCGCGCCCCGGTAGAGCACCTTGATGATCTCTACGGTCTGCTTTTCGGAGACGGACATGTCGTAGATCTTTTTGTCGGGATCGATGTCGAAGCCATACTTCTCGCTGATCTCCCGAACCCGGGCGTTGATGGCCCTCTTGTCGAACTTGCCGGACTCCCGGAGGCCCAGAACGATGTTCTCGCCAGCGGTGAGCACGTCCACCAGCTTGAAGTGCTGATGGATCATTCCGATGCCCAGGGCGATGGAGTCCTTGGGGGAGCGGATGGTCACAGGCTTTCCGCCCACATAGATCTCGCCCTGATCGGGGAAATAGATGCCGGAGATCATGTTCATCAGCGTGGTCTTGCCGCTGCCGTTTTCACCCAGCAGCGACAGGATTTCACCGCGACATACCTCCAGGCTCACGTCCTGGTTGGCCACCACAGAGCCAAAGGTCTTGGTGATGTGCTCCAGACGAATGGCGACTTCCTTTTCCAAATGCCTCATCCTTTCATTGGGCACAGGTGCTCCCTGCGCGAAGTGTAAAGAGTGAATATCGTGTGCGGTGAACAGGAGACCTCCGGGAGATACCCTGTTCACTGCACGCCATAAAACAAAAAACGGCACGCCACAGGCGGGGCCGGAATGCTCCGGCTCCGCCTGTACATGCAGAATGTTAGTTGCCCTTGATGGTGATGATATCGTTGATGACGTAGCTGAAAGCGGGAGCGGACTGAGTCGCATTCTCATCAAAGCCGTCGGTGAGATCAATGGTCTCGTTGGAATAGGGGTCGGTGGCGGTGTAGGGGCCCTTGAAGACGTCGGTGGCCTTCAGAGTGCCGTCGGCAAAGGCCTTCTCAGCCTCGTCCAGCTTCTCCTGGGTGCCCTCAGCGGCGATGGCAGTGTTCAGGGGAGTCATGGCGACCCAGCCATCGTTAAAGCCAGCGTGCTGATCCACGGGGATCTCGGTGCCGTCCATCACAGCCTGGACAGCGGCCAGCTCGTAGGGAGCATAGTCCTGACGGGAGGAGATCAGGCAGGTGTTGGGAGCCACATCGGTCATATCCTGGTTGTAGGAAACGCAGTAGACCTCGGTGCCCTTGGCATGTGCGTCCTCGCAGGCCTTTGCGGGGCCCTCGGTGTCGGAGTGCTGGGAAATGATGACGCAGCCGTCCTCGATGAGCGCGGTGGCCATGGTCTTCTCGGTGTCGAAGTCGCCCCAGGTGCCAGCGTACTGGACCTCCATGGTAGCCTCAGGAACGATGGAACGAACGCCCATCAGGAAAGCGGTGTAGCCGGAGATAACCTCGGCGTAGTCAAAAGCGGCAACGTAGCCGATCTTGGCCTGGTCAGCGGTGATGGTACCGGCATCGATCATCTCCTGGAGCTTCATGCCGGCGGCAATGCCAGCCACATAGCGGCCCTGGTAGATCTCGCCCATGTAGTTATGATAATTGGAAAGAACGGGGTCCTGTGCAGCGTCAGAGCAGGTAGCCTGGCAGAACTGTACGTCGGTGTACTCCTGAGCCAGCTCCTTTACAGTGGCGCCAAAGCCAAAGGAGGTGGTGAAGATGATGCCGCAGCCAGCGTCGCAGAGCTCACGGACGGGATCCTCGACAGCATCCTCAGCGACGTTGTACTTGGCGATGCACTCGACCTTGTCGCCGTACTTCTCGGCGATGGCGTTCTCAGCGGCGATGAAGTTGGCGGTGTAAGCCTCGGTCTCGTCGCCGATGTACACAAAGCCCACCTTCAGCACGTCGCCGGAGGCGGTGGTGCCGGTCTCAGCGGTGGAACCAGCGGCAGCCTGGGTGTCGTTGGCAGAGCCCTCGGCAGCGGGCGCGGCGGTGGCGGCATTGTCCTGAGTGGAGCCGCCCACGGACTGACCGCAGGCGCACAGGCCCAGCATCATAGCGGCAGCCAGAACCAGTGCAAAGATTCTCTTCTGCATGTTTTATTCCTCCAAACATGATAAATGTGTTGGCCGGTTTCCCGGCAGAACGAACAATAGCCACTTCCCCACACAGAACACGTTTCATTCCAATGGTGTTTAAGCAGCTAACAAAGTTATTGTACAGGAAATCCCGGCCTTGGGCAATAGCGTTCATGGATAATTTCCTCGTTTTTTTACAAAAAATTTTGTGGTTTTTCACACAATTCTTGCAGCGGAAATGGAGATAACTGGGCAAAGGGCAAAACAACGTTGAAATTCCATACTAATTCTAGTATCATAAGGAAAAGGGGGGTGAGTCAATGACGGATCTGGAGGCTCAGGCGCTGCGGCAGGAAAACAGCCGGCTTCGGCAGCAGCTGGAGCACTATAGGACCACGGCGGAGAACTTTGGCCGCGAAAGCTTTCTGGTGGAGCTCATGGGCAGACATCAGATGAATCAGGAGGAATACCAACGGGAGCTCCAGCTCAACGGCCTGCACTTCCCCTCGGAGTATTTCGCTGTGGTGCGCATTCAGGTGGAGCCGGATATCACGGCGCTGCTGGGACCCGAGGCATCTCCCAGCCAGGAGGGGCTCCGGCATGTGCGCTTTCTGGTGCGGAATGTGCTGGAGGAGCTGATCGGGGAGAAAAACCTCTGCCATGTGGTTACGGTCCAGGGGCAGCTGACGGCGCTGGTATGTCTGCGGGAGGAGTCGGAGACCGGCATGGCGTCAGTCCTTACGGCCGTTCAGAAGGCTGCGGATCTCTTTGAAAACCACTATGATACCGAGGTGCTGTTCTCCGTCAGCCGCATCCACAGGGGCTATCAGGAGATCTTCCGGGCCTATGACGAGGCCGAGAGCCTGGTGCAGTACCGGGCCATGGCCGAGGACGATACCCGGGTGATTCAGTATGACCAGAAGACCGAGGTCAGCATGGAAAAGCAGCGGGTGGAGCATTTCGAATTTGAGCACGCCCTGGATAACTATATCCGCCAGGGGGACTATGAGGCCGCCCGGGCTTTGGTGCATCGGATGCTGGGGGCGGAATTCGGCCACGCAAAGCCAACGGTACAGGTGTTTATGATCCGAGCCTATGGGCTCATCAACGACATCCTCCATGTGTTTGACAGCCTGGAGGAGTACTTCTCCCCGGAGTTCCTGGTAGAACTCCAGGCGGGGCCCAGGATCGTCCACGCCACATCTCTGGCGGAGATATCCCGGGAGCTGGATGACATCTTCGACGAGATCATCCGCCGCCAGCAGGCCCAGGAGCAGGAGCCCGCCTGGGTACAGCGAGCGGTAGAGTATATGGACAGCCATTTCTCCGACCAGAACCTCAATGTGGCGGGAGTGGCAGACGCGGTGGGCATCAACCCGGTGTATCTCAGCCGCATGCTGAAAAAGTATCGGAACATCCGGCCCCTGGAGTACATCCATCAAAGGCGCATCGAAAAGGCCAAGCAGCTGCTGGGCCAGGGGGTCACGGTGAAGGATACCTTGCCCCGGGTGGGCTACAGCAGCGCGCTGACCATGAACCGGGCCTTCCGAAAATTTGAGGACGCCACACCCGGGGCGTTTTACCGGGAAAAATAACAGGCAAAGAGGCGAAGAACATGGCTGCGGCGACGGACCATGATTTCAGCCAGGGCAGCGTGTGGAAAAACATCGTCAAAATGTCCATTCCTATCACCCTGGCCCAGCTCATCAACATCCTTTATAATATTGTGGATCGCATGTACATCGGCCACATCCCCGGGGCAGGCGCGTTGGCCCTGACGGGCCTGGGGCTGTGCCTGCCGGTGATTTCCATCGTCATGGCCTTTGCGCGGCTGTCCGGCATGGGCGGCGGCCCCCTGTGCTCCATCGAGCGGGGCAAGGGGGACTATGAGGAGGCCGAGCGGATCATGGGCAGCTCCTTTGCACTGCTTTTGATCTTCGCGGTGGTGCTGACCCTTATTGGGGAGGTATTCCTCCGTCCTATTCTCATGGCCTTTGGGGCCAGCGGCGACACCATTGGCTATGCCATGGACTATGGCCGGATCTATTTGGCGGGCAACCTGTTCGTGCTGATTTCCATGGGGATGAACAACTTCATCAATGCCCAGGGCTTTGCCCGTACCGGCATGGTCACTACCCTGGTGGGGGCGGTGCTGAATATCGTTCTGGATCCGGTGTTTATCTTTCTTCTGGGCTGGGGCGTCCGGGGCGCGGCGCTGGCCACAGTGATCTCCCAGGCGGTGTCGGCTCTGTGGGTGCTCCAGTTCTTGACTGGGCGCAGAGCAGAGCTGCGGCTTCGGCGGCGGAATCTGCGCTTAGATCGGAAGCGCACCGGGCGGATCCTAGGCCTGGGCTTTTCCGGGTTCGTCATGGCCTTTACCAACTCCGCTGTGCAGGTGGTGTGCAATTCCGTACTCAGCAGCTTCGGCGGAGACCTGTATGTGGGTGTGATGACGGTGCTCAGCTCCATCCGGGAGGTGGTCTCCATGCCGGTTCAGGGCATCACCGGGGCGGCGGAGCCGGTATTGGGCTTTAACTACGGGGCCCAAAAGCTCCAGCGGGTGCGCCAGGGCATCCGGTTCATTACGGTATGCGCTCTGGTCTACTCCTTCCTGGTGTGGGGACTGATCCGACTGATCCCCGGCCCCATGATCCGGATCTTCAACAATGAGCCGGAGCTGGTGGACGCGGCTGTCCCGGCCCTGGGGATCTATTTTATCACGTTCTTTATGATGTCCCTGCAATTTGCGGGGCAGAGCACCTTTGTATCTCTGGGAAAGAGCAAGCAGGCGGTGTTCTTCTCCATTTTCCGCAAGGTCATTATTGTGGTGCCCCTGACCATTCTCTTGCCGAAGCTGCCCTGTTTCGGGGTAAACGGCGTATTCTGGGCGGAGGCCATCTCCAATGTGGCGGGAGGCTTGGCCTGCTTTGGCACCATGTATTTCACGGTATACCGGCCCCTGGGGCGGAAAGAACAAGAGAAAGAGGAAACAGTATGAAGCATCTCTTCCTGGTAAATCCCGCGGCGGGCAAGGAGAGCCCGGAGCGGGCGGCAGAGGCGGCGGCTCGGCAGCTGGAGCATATCACCGGCGAGCCCTGCGATCTCCATACCTCCAGCCGGCCTGGAGACCTTCGGGCGCTGGCGGAGGCGGCGGGACGCTCCGGCCAGGAGCTCCGGATCTATGCCTGCGGCGGCGACGGCACCCTTAACGAGGTGGTCACCGGTGCGGCGGCCCATCCAAACCTGGCGGTGACTTGTCTGCCCATGGGCTCCGGCAACGACTTTATCAAGCAGTTTCCGCATCCGGAGGCATTTGGGGACATGGCGCAGTACGCAGATATCCGGGAGATCCCTCTGGATCTTATGGACTGCGGCGGAAAGACGGCGGTGAACGTGTGCTCCGTGGGCTTTGATGCCCGGATCGGCACCCAGATCGACCGGTATCGGCATATGCCCCTGCTTTCGGGTCCCAGAGCGTATCTGGCCAGTGTGGCGGTGAATTTGGTTCGGGGCGTGGTGAAGCCCTGCCGGGTGGAGATCCCCGGGGCGGAGCCGGTGGACGAGGACATGACCCTGGCCTGCGTGTGCAACGGCAGCTGGTATGGGGGCTCCTTCCATCCGGTGCCGGAGGCGGACAGCACCGACGGCCTCCTGGATGTGCTGCTGGTGAAAAAGGTCTCACGGCTCACGGTAGCCCGGGTCATCGCCGCCTATCAGAAGGGCCATTACAGCGACTATCCGGAGCTCATTTCCCACTACCGCACCACCTCCGTTCGGATCCTGACCCCGGAGAAGGAGCCGGTGAATCTGGACGGCGAGCTGATCCTCAGCAGCGATACCACCATCACCGTGCAGCCGGGGCGGCTGCGGTTCTTTGGGCCGAAGGCCGTCTGGGGCGCAGCGGTCAAAGCATAACATAGCGAAGAAAAAACGCGCCGCCATCTCCCGGCTGGGAAATGGCGGCGCGATATTTTTAGCTTTCTGCGGCGGATTCCGCATCCGGAGCGGAGGTCTCGGCAGGAGCCGGGGACTCTGCGCTCTGGGGCCCAGGGGAAGATTCCGACGCATCCGGTGCCGTTTCCGGTGTGGGTTCCGTCACAGAGGCGGCTTCAGGAACTGCTTGAGGATCGGCCGTGGGGGTTGCGGTGTCCTCGGTCTTGGATCTATCCTCAGTCTCCGTCTTGGAGGCATCCTCAGCCTTGCCCTCGGTCTCCGTCTTGGAGGAATCTTCAGCCGTGTTCTCGGGCTTATCTTCCGTCTTATCCTCGGTTTCAGGCTCCTTCACGAGCTCCTGAGCCTCTAGGTACTTGGCTAGGCGCACCAGCACGGTGACGCCTTCCTTTCGGGGCAGCTGATTGTCCGGCTGGAAGGTGCCATCGGGATAGCCCTCCACCAGCTTGATGGACACGGCCTTCTTTACGGCATCCAGGGCCCAATCGGCGATAGAAGACTGATCCTGGAAGCTCAGATCCTTGGCATCCAGCTTCAGGCCCTTTACGTCCGTGAGATACCGGACAAGCATGGTCATAAACTGCTGGCGGGTGATGGGCGCGTCCGGAGCAAAGCTGGTGTCAGACATGCCCAGAACGATATGGTTCTCATAGGCCCAGTTCACCGCACCCGCATACCATTGGCTCTGATCCACGTCCCGGAAGTGGCAGGGCGTGGCGGCGGCGGTGTCCGCCTGCTCCATTCTGGAGAGGATCATGACCACCTGGGCCCGGGTCATGGTGAAGTCAGGGCCGAAGCTGATGGTGGTCATGCCCTGCACCAGCTTCCGGCTGATGGCCTCGTTGACGTTGTCCAGGAACCAGTCCTCGGATTTCAGATCATAGAACCGGTCATCGGAGAAGATGGCCACCACGGTCTGGGCCTGGCCCACGGTGAAGCTGTAGCTGGGCTCTGTGGAGAGCAGATTGCCGCTCAGATCATACCAGCCCTGGAGCGTGTGGCCCTCCTGAGGTACTGCGGTGAGGGTGGCGGCGGCGTCCTGGGGAAGCACACCGGCGCCGGTGACGGAGCCACTGCGGGAGGCCAGGGCGGTGATCTCGGCACCGAACTGGGCCCGGATGGATACATTATTCTGAATCGTGAAGCTGTAGGTGGCGTCGGTGGAAAGTACCTTGCCGTTTCCGTCATACCAGCCCAGGAAGTAATACCCGGACGAGGGGGCGGCTTCCAGCTTTACGGTACTGCCGGAGGCGTAATCCCCGGCACCGGTGACGCTGCCAGTGCCCTTGACCGTGACGGAGGCGGTGACGGGCAGCTCAAACCGGGCATATACGGTGACGTCGCTGGTGACAGTGAAGCTGTAGCTGGCATCGGCGGAGAGCTGCTTGCCGGTTTCGTCATACCAGCCCGCAAAGACGGAGCCCTGAGAGGCCGCCGCCGTCAGCGTGACCTTATGACCAGAGCGAACGGAGCCGCCGCCGGAGACACTGCCGGATCCTGCGCCCTGGGTCCGGGTGGCAACGGTGTAAACGGTGGGATTATACTGGCCGTAGGATTTGACCAGAGACAAAATAGCGCCGTTGAATTTCTCGCAGTAGCCGCTGCGCTGGAAGCCGGAGAAGCTCCACACGTTGCCGGGATACTCAAACAGGCAGGAGATATAGCCCAGCGCGGTGGTGTAGGCGGTGAAATAGCCGCTTCCGTTCCGGCAGCTGGAATAGGAATTGCCGGGGAAGGCGCTGTGCAGCGTATTAAAAAGCGTGCTGTCCTTGCCGTTGGAGGTAATGATCTGGGAAAACCAGCCGTGGACATCGAAGCACATATTGACACCGCTGCCCTTCACGTCCTGGACGAACTTTGCCAGGGCGGCGCATTCCATGGAGGCCAGAGGCGCAGGGCCGGTATAATTCCGATTGGAGGTATTCCGCTTCCAGCCGGTGGGGAAGCTCCGGTTCATGTCTACGCCGTGGGCGGAGGAGAGATTGCCGCTGGAGTCTATGTAGGTGGTGGTCAGACGGCCAGGACCGTTGTTGGAGTAGCCGTCAATGAGACCGTCGGGGTTCATGGAGGGCAGCACATAGACGGTCCAGTCATATTCGTCCAGCAGGGTGAGATTTTGATGCAGCTGGTCCATCATCTGACCGGCGGCCCAGACCAGAGCTCCGCCGTCTTTGTCGAAGTTGTCCTCATAGCCATGGATCTCATAGCCTAAGACCATGACGTTCTTCCCATCTCCAAACCGATACGCCATCAGCGGGCGGCCCGCACCGGAGGTGCCGTACTGGATGGCGGTGGCGCTGGAGGGAATGGTGAGGTTCGAGCTGTCATAGGCTCCGGCATAGCCCGCGCACAGGAGCACAGACAGCAGAAACAGGCAGACAACGTATAGTTTCCGTTTCATGGTGGTTCCTCCTCATGTTTGTTCCTATCTATAAAGACGGACTTTTTGGGCGGCCCGTTGCAAAAAATTCGACTTTATTGTATGAAAAACAGAGAAAAATTGCAATACGAATCCGAGAGAAAGTGTGGGGAAATTTTGCCTGAAAACGACGGGATTCCCGAACCAGCCTGTCCTGGTTCGGGAATCTGTAGGAGGATCCAAAGAAATGGATCAAATGAAATGTGCCGGGGTTACGGAGGTGGGGGCGCGCCGTCCGGGGGAGGCCCGGGAGGTCCGGCGGGAGCCGCCGACACTTCGCCGTTGAGATATCGCTGGTAGGCGTCCTGATAGCAGGCGGTGACCTCGTCAATGTTCATGCCCTCGATGTGCTCCACATAGGCGTCGAACTCGGAAAGATCCCGGTTGCCGATGACGAACTCCAGCACGGACTGCTCAATGTAGGTCTTGATGTCGCCGTAGAACTGGTTCACATGGTCGGATTCTTCCGTGTTGAGGGAGGTGGAGCCGATGCCCCGGCCAACCTCTACATTGCTCTGCCAAATGGAGCTGGCTTCCTTCTGAGCCTGGGTGTAGCCGGACTGCTCGCGGGTCTCATCCCGGTAGAAGGGGCCGCGGTCCAGGCAGTACATAAACAGGGCCACGGTGGTGGACATGTCGGGGTTGTTTAGCACCAGGTCGGTGAACACCGGCACATGGTTCTCATCATAGTTGAAGCTCTCGCCCTCGATGCCATAGTTGCACAGCAGCGCGCCCTCGTCGGTGTACATATAGTTGCACCACTGCATCAGCAGCTCCGGGCACTCGCACTGAGTGGAGATGGACCAGGGGGTGGAGGCGGCGTAGGCACGCTCCTCCTTGAAGGGAATCTTATCCCCGGACTTCTGCACGAAATCGGGCAGGGCCACCAGCTCGAAGCCCTCGGTGTTGGAGGCGTCCTCCAGGGTGGCGATGTAGGTGACCTCGGCGTAGAACACGCCCGCACGGTCTGCCAGGATCACATCGGTGGGAGGATTCTGGAAGTCGGTGTAGGACATGAAATCCTGCCAGATGAGGCCCTCGGCGTACCAGTCGTGGATCATGGTCAGATAGTCCTTGAATTCCGGCTGGATGGGGCCGTACATGACGGTGTCATCCACCTGATAGAAGGGCTCGGACATGGCGGCGTCGGCCACCAGACCGTTGATGCCATAGCCTTGTACCAGGCCGTTGTTGATACCGGTGGCGGCATAGTTGAGCAGCAGGGGTGCGTCCGCGCCCTTCTGCTCCTTAAAGGCCTTGAGCACCTCGTGGAGCTCGTCATAGGTCTCGGGGATATCCAGGCCCAGGTCGGTCAGCCAATCCTTGCGGATCATGGGGCCGAAGGTCTGGGTGGTCTCGGTCTGCATGCTCAGCTGGGGCATGCCGGCCAGCCAGCCGCTCTCGGTGAGGGCCTCGGACACCGCATCGGGATAGGCCTCCATGAGCTTGCAGATCTGGGGGGTCAGCTCCTCGGTGAGGTAGGGCAGATGGTCGATGAGAATCTCATCGGCGATGGCCGCCTCGCCGCCGTTGGTGTAGAGGGTAGTGGCGTTGGAGATGATGTCGGAAAGATCGTTGGAGGCCACCATCAGGTTGAACTTCTCAGACTCAGTGTCAGGGTTCACCACGGTGAAGTCCAGGTTGACGCCGGTACGGGTGGCCAACTCATTCCAGAGGGCGCAGTCGTTGCCGATGTCCTCGGTGATCTTCAGAACGTTGGGATTGACGCCCATCCACATGGTCACGGTGACTGGGTCGTCGGTCAGGGGCAGGTCCACATTCCCCAGGGGATTGGCGGGCCAGCCGGAGATGGTCTCGCCGTCAGCGGCGGAGCTCTCAGGGGAAGAGACTTCCTTCACAGAAGGAGCTTCGGCGGGCGCCGGAGCGGAGGTCTCTTCCGGGGGTGCTTCTGCCGATTGGGCAGGCTCCGGCGCGGCGGAGGAGACGGCATTGCCGCCGCATCCGGCCATCAGACCGGTGAGCATGCCCAGAGCCAGAAGCATGGCAAGGAACTTCTTTTTCATTGGCAGCACTCCTTTTCTTCGTGATGGATCGGGTGACAGGCCCGTTCACATTCAGTATACGAATTGTTGGAGGCCGCAACAAGATTCAATCCCTGCGCTGACTATCAAAAATGAAATAGAGTCAAAAAGTGATACCGAAAAGTTGAAAATTGAACTATCGCCGGAGGGTAACGATGCAGCCGCCCTGGTTGTCCCCGGACAGGGTGTAGTCCCCCCGCGTGGGAACGTAAACGCTGTCCTCCGGGCAGTACCAGAGCTCATATTCTGCGCCGTCCACGGTTTCGGTCAGGTGCTCACCGTCCCAGGGATAGCGCTGGAGCAGCGCTATGTATTCCTCCAGACATAATCCCATCTGGTGCATCAGCGCCGCATGGGGCTCCCCCACATAGCGGAAATGCCAGGTCTCCTCGCTGATACCGGTGATATCCACTTTATCAGATGGATAGCGCTGGATAAAACCATATTTCCAGCAGTTCTCCAGCATCCAGTCGCTGGCCTCAGAGCCGTCGAACTCATAGGCCTGCTGCGTCTCTATATTATATAAGGAGAAATCCACGGCCAGTCCTGTATGGTGCTCGCTGGCCCCGGGCTGGGAGAAATACTGCCGGGTATAGGCCTCGCCGTGGGCAGCCATGGCCTTGTCCCAGAGCTCCTGCTGCTCCTGACGGGAGCGGTAGCCCGCGCAGACCAGAAGATCCCCATTGCCTGTGGCGTCACGGAAGGCCTGGCAGAGCTGATTCAGGGGCCCCATGACGCTGCGGCACAGCTGGATGTCTGTGGAGCGCAGAGAATAGGAATTATTCCGGGACTCATAGACGCTGACCAGATCCAGTCCATCCGGAAACGTGCAGGGGTGGGCATTGGACACCAGGCTGAGCTCCCCCAGGGCCAGCGTATCCTTGTCCGCTTCACAAAGAGTGAGCTCCGGCACGGCTTGAGTAGATACTGCGGCGATGGAATTCGTCTGCGCGCTTTCCACTGCACTGTCCTGGGCGGCATGGCGGCCGGGACGTGCGGCAGCCAGCAGGATCCCGGCCAGCAGGAGCAACAGCACGGAGACCTGCTGCTTGCGCCGAAGGCGCTTCCTCTGCTGCCTTCGCTGGACGGCGGTATGGCGGATGTAGACGGTGTCGGCGTTTGGGCCGGAAACGTGAAGATCCATGAAATTACCCCCTTTACCCATATAGTCGCAGAGTCAGGGGATAATGTTGCGGGAAAAATGGCGGAAGGAAAAAAGATTACGGGAAATTACAGGGTCTCCTCCCTCTCGTCCGTAAAGGGAATGGATTTTTCCTGAGCCAGGGTCTCAAGACGCCGGGTCAGCAGTTTCCAGCTGTTTCCCGCGTCCTCCACGGCGCTTTTCCGGAGGAAAATGCTGCCGCCGCCGGTTTTGAGGCAGATGGCCTCATCATGTTTTTGCTTCCGGCCCCGAAAGCCAGTGCGCTGGGTGATGGTGGTAAGGGAGATCTCTTGAATCGCAGAAGACATAGTTGGCCCTCCTTAATAAGGTCGAAGATCGATGGCTTGTATGAATTGACTATATGCTATTTCACGGGAAAATACAAGGGGAAATCCGTTGGGACCGGCGGCTTCCTGGCAAACTGCATGATTCCGCGGTCAGTTTTAATGTGGCTTTTTGGAGCAAATTTGGATGCTTCGCCGGTTTTGTGAAAAATCATGCAGAAACTATTGCAATCCCTTAAAGATGCTGGTAGAATAGGTGGGCAATATTACATAGTAAGGAGTTGTTTGTTGTTGGAAAACCTGTTCCTGTTGGGCTTCGTCGGCGCTGCGGTTGCACTGATCTTTGCGTTCATTCAGCGCGGCATCGTTATGAAGCACTCGGAAGGCAACGACAAAATGGTTGAGATCGCACAGGCCATTCGTGACGGTGCTAATGCTTATCTGAAGCATCAGTACATGTCCGTTGGCAAGGTCTTTGCCGTTGTGTTCGTGATCCTTCTCATCATGGCATTTGCCACGGGCGGCGAGATGCTGTCCAAGTTCACCCCCTTCGCGTTCATCACCGGTGGTGTGTTCTCCATGCTGGCTGGCTTTATCGGCATGAAGATCGCCACCAACTCCAACGCCCGCACCGCTCAGGCCGCTTATGAGGGCCTGAACAAGGGCCTGCGGGTAGCCTTCTCCTCCGGCTCCGTCATGGGCTTCACCGTGGTGGGCCTGGGCATGCTGGACGTTACCATGTGGTTCTGCATCCTGCACTTCGCTTTCGGCATCACCGATCCCGTTGAGCTGGGCAACATCATGGTTATGAACGGCATGGGTGCGTCCTTCATGGCGCTGTTCGCTCGTGTGGGCGGCGGCATTTACACCAAGGCTGCCGACGTGGGCGCTGACCTGGTCGGCAAGGTCGAGGCCGGCATCCCCGAGGATGACCCCCGTAACCCCGCTACCATCGCTGATAACGTTGGCGACAACGTTGGCGACGTGGCTGGCATGGGCGCTGACCTGTATGAGAGCTATGTTGGCTCCATCCTGGCTACCTTCGCTCTGGCCGCTACCGCTGGCTATGGCTTCAAGGGCATGCTGCTTCCTCTGATGATCGCTGTCACCGGCATGGTCTGCTCCCTGATCGGTTCCTTCATGGTCAAGACCAAGGAGGATGCTGACCAGAAGTCCCTGCTGAAGACTCTGCGTACCGGCACCTATTCCGCCGCTGTTCTGGCTGCTGTCTGCGCCGCTGTGCTGACCTATGTCATCATGGGCAGCATGGGCATCTTTGTGGCCATCCTCTGCGGCCTGGTTGGCGGCTGCGCCATCGGCTACTTCACCGAGTATTACACCTCTGACACCTACAAGCCCACTCAGGAGCTGGCAGCAGCCTCTGAGACCGGTTCCGCCACCATCATCATCGGCGGTATCTCCCTGGGCCTGAAGTCCACTGCTTCCTCCATCCTGATCGTTGGCGCCGCTGTTCTGATCTCCTACTTCGCGGCTGGCGGCTCCCTGACCATCGTGGACGAGGCCGGCGGCTTCACCACCGCCTTTAATCAGGGCCTGTACGGCATCGGCATTGCCGGTGTTGGCATGCTCTCCACCCTGGGCATCACCCTGGCTACCGACGCTTACGGCCCCGTGGCCGACAACGCCGGCGGCATCGCTGAGATGGCTGAGCTGCCTGAGTTCGTCCGTGACCGTACCGACGCTCTGGACTCCCTGGGCAACACCACTGCCGCTACCGGCAAGGGCTTCGCCATTGGTTCCGCATCTCTGACCGCTCTGGCTCTGCTGGTCTCCTATGTGAGCATCGTGCAGACCAAGACCGACGAGGTCCTGAACTTTGCCCTGACCAGCCCCACTGTTCTGGTTGGCCTGTTCATCGGCGCTATGCTGACCTTCGTCTTCTCCGCCTTCACCATGGGCGCTGTGCAGACTGCTGCTCAGACCATCGTTACCGAGGTTCGCCGTCAGTTTAAGGAGATCCCCGGCATCATGGAAGGCAAGGCAAAGCCTGACTATCAGGCATGCGTCGGCATGTGCACCAAGGGCGCCCTCCACGAGATGGTCGCTCCCGCTCTGCTGGCAATCATCGTTCCCATTGTTACCGGCCTGATCCTGGGCCCCACCGGCGTAGTTGGTCTGCTGGGCGGCGTATCCGTCACCGGCTTCGCTATGGCTGTGTTTATGTCCAACGCCGGCGGCGCATGGGATAACGCAAAGAAGTACATCGAGAGAGGCAACCACGGCGGCAAGGGCAGCGAGCAGCACAAGGCAGCTGTTGTCGGCGACACCGTTGGCGATCCCTTCAAGGATACTTCCGGTCCTTCTCTGAACATCCTCATCAAGCTGGTTTCCACGGTTTCCATCGTGTTCTCCGGTCTGATCGTGGCCTTCAACCTGATGGGCCTGCTGTAATATCACAGTGCATAATGGATCCGGCTGCTTCGGCAGCCGGATCTTTTGCGCCTATATTGACGGAAAGGGCCTGCCGCGTATAGCGGCAGGCCCTTGTAGATGACTGAGAACATTTCCGTTAGGCTTCGCTTTGTACCACGCCCTTGTTGCGCCAGGGGCCGAACCGATACCGAAGGGCCGCCAGCACCAGGCTGTAGATCCAGCTGACCAGGTTGCCCCACCAGAGGGCCGCCATGCCCATAGGCGTCAGGAATGCCATGGCATAGACGAAGAGCACTTTGATGACCAGGCCGGAGAAGGTGTTGAAGGCGGTGAATACCACGTCGCCGGAGCCCTGAAGCACGCCGTTGGTGGAGAAGTACACGCTGAACACCGCAAAAGCGAAGACCACGAACCGCAGGTAGGTGACTGCCACCTGAGCGGAGTCTCCGGCCACGCCGAAGATGCCCACCAGCTGGGGCGCGAAGGGATAGATGATGGCGATGACCGCGGCTACCACAATGAGGCTCATGAGAATGGTATTCCGCAGGGCCCGAGAGATCCGATCCAGCTTGCCAGCGCCCAGGTTCTGACCGGTAAAGGTGGCCATGCCCATGAAGAAGCCCTGAATGGGGATCAGCACGAAGCTCTCGATCCGAGTGGCAGCGGTGTAACCGGCGGTGATGTTGAAGGTGTTCACCACCCGCTGGATGGCCATATGGCCCATGGAGATCACGCACTGCTGGAGGGTGGAGGGGATGCCCATGCGCAGGACCAGGAGGCCCTTTTCCCTGTCAAACCGGAGTTCTCCCTGGGTGAATCGCAGGGCGGGATAGCGCCGGAACAGATAGACCACGCTGACCGCTGCCGAGAGGATCTGAGAGGTCACGGTGGCGATGGCCACACCGGCCACGCCCCAGCTTAGGACGATGACTGCCAGCAGATCCAGGAGAATGTTGCATACCGAAGCCACCAGCAGAAAATACAGGGTGGCACGGCTGTCCCCCATGGAGCGGAGGATGGCGGCTACAATATTATAGATGAACTGCGCCAGCAGTCCCAGGGCGTAGATCTGAAAATACAGCTGGGCCGCGTCCATGAGATAATCCTGGACACCCAGAACCGCCCGGAGCAGCCAGCCTGCCAGTACCGCGCCCAGCACCGACAGCACCACGCCCATACCGGTCAGCAGGATCAGGGAGCTGGCGACGGTCTTCTTCATCTCCTCCATGCGCCCGGCCCCATAGAACTGCGACAGCACCACTGCGGCACCGTTGCTCATGCCCAGGGCAATGGCGGTGAAGAGCATGGTCAGCGGGGCGCAGGTGCCCACCGCGGCCAGGGCCGTTTCACCTACAAAATTGCCAACCACAATGCCGTCTACGGTGTTGTATAGCTGCTGTAAGAGGTTTCCGGCCATCAGCGGCAGGGTGAACAGCAGGATCAGCTTCCATTCGCTGCCCTGCGTCATGCTTTTTCCTTGTTGCATAGAATCTTCCTTTCTTTCCCCCGAGGGAATTGAAACTAGTATAACATTAGATTCCTAAATAAGCAAGAAAGACTAAAAATCACAGCGGGATTTGTGGAATTCCGGTTGATTTCTTTACAGACAAGTGGTACAATCTCGGCGAAAATACAAGGAGGGAGCAACATGGAGCACACCTATAAGAATAATCTGCTGGTGCAGCTGCTGAAGCTCATTGGCAGCTTTGTCCTGGCCTGGCTGCTGATCGTCATTCTGTTCGCTGTGGGAACCAGCGGCGACGAGATCCCGGAGAAGTATGATCTGCTCATGGGAATCCTGGCGGTGGTGCTGGCCTTCGGGGTGAACATCATCATCGACTTCAACCAGATCGGGCGGCTGCGGAGCCAGATCCAGAAGACCCGGGTGGACATCGACGCGGTGGACGAGACCTGCAAGGCCCTTCTCGACAAGGCCGAGCGGGTGGCGGACAAATACCGGGCCGACGAGACCGGCACCTACAAGCGCTTTGCCGACGCCCGCCGGGGCCCCAAGAGAGTCCGCAACGGCAAGGACTTCAAGGCTGTTATGGAGGACTACCCAGAGCTCAAGGCCAATGAGCACACCCAGAAGCTCCTGAGCCAGATCCAGACCGCGGAGAACGCCCGGCTCCAGGCCAGAACCCAGTATTCTGAGTCGGTGGCTCAATATAACGCCAAGATCCACTCCCTCCCGGTGGTTCTGCTGCGGAAGCCCTGCAAATGGGAGGATATGTCCGTGGAGCGCACCTCCGGCCAGGAGGATATGGTCACGGATGAAGAACTCGGAATCTAATACAATGAGGCAGGATCCAGCCGATCCTGCCTCATTTGCTATTCTTCGATGAATTCCTGCCGGTTATACCGATCCAGGGCTCGCTGCCACAGCTGTAGGCACAGATCCACATCCAGCTCCCGGATATGGGCCTGGATCTCTGGGATCTGCTCCAGGGACAGCTCTCCGAGAATGAACTGCGGGATCACGGAGTCCACATAGGTGGAGATATCTGTCGCCAGATCGGCATATTCTTCCTGCTCCGCCTGCGTCAGCTGAATGCCCTGGGGGAGCATATGATCGCCGTCCTTCTGGCGGCCCCAGACCTCCTGTGCCTGAGGACTTTCCTGAACCAGCGCCATGGCCGATGGGGACACGGCGGCGGACAGCTGCGGGGCGGTGTAGACTGATAATGCCTCCGACACTGTGAGGCCCTGGGGGTTATTAAGGATCAGCTCCGTGTAGGCGGGGGAACCGTCCCTCCATTCATAGCTCTCGCCCTCCTGGCCGTAGGCTCCTAGCAGTCGGGCCTCGGGACTGTAGAGCCAGTCCAGGGCCTCCACGGCCAGGGCTGGATCCGCACAGTCCACGCTGACGGAGTATCCGGTGCCGTATATCACCTGGGTGCTGTTCTGGGTCAGGTGCGTAGAGTCTCCGCGCTCCCGCACCGGATCCATGGCCGGGGTGATGGGGAAGCTGCACATACCTGAAAGCAGATCGTAGGACTCCAGGGGCAGGAAGAACGCGCCGTAGGCCCCGGTGCTCAGATCGATGAGATAGCTGTTGGACTGGAAATCGATCTGGTCCAGGAAGGTGTTGTTGAGGATGCCCTCCTGATACCACAGGCGGAGCATGGTGAGATAGTCCGTGAATCCCTGCTCCTGGGGGCCAAATCGGACGGTGCCATCGGTCTGATAGAATCCCCGGAAATAGCTGCGGCTGCCCAGGGAGATGTCATAGCCCGCGCAGAAGTGGTTCCCGTCGGTGACGCCGGTTTGCGGCAGCCAGAAGGGGAGCTTTGAAGCATAGGCGTTCTTCATGGCCAGAAACAGGTCGTGATAGTCCTGATAGGTCTCCGGAGCAGCATAGCCCAGCTCCTCCAGCCAGTCCCGCCGAAGCACCAGGCCAAAATTGCTCTGCACCATGGGCTCATCCATGAGGATGCACATGGAATAGCCGCCATGGCTCAGGGATGCGGCTGCCTGGGGGCCGCCTTCCAGGGCATTGACCGCGGAGATATAGCTGGGGGCGTGCTGTGAAAGAAGCTCCGTGAGATTCAGGGTAACGCCGAAATCGTCGCCGCCCAGCAGATAGTCCGGCAGGTTTAGATACAGGTCGAAGAGATCACCGGCGGCGATGTCGGCGTTCAGAGACTCCTGGGCGGCCCCTGCATCTACCGCTAGGGTCACGCCGGTGGCCTCCTGCATGGCGGAGAGCAGCTGCCGGTCTCCCGGGGAGAGTTCAGAGAAGGTGAACAGCGTCAGGGTGCAGGGCTCCAGCGGATAGGAGACGGGCTCCGGCGCGGCGGAAAATACGGAGATTATTGTGGGCTCTGAGCTGGAGCTAAATTCGGTCTCGAAGTCGCTTTTCGGCGCGCGTTCTCTGCTGCCGCAGCCCCAGAGGGTCAGCAGGAGCATAGCCAGGGGCAGAAGTCGGAGCTGTTTCATAGGATCACACCTTTCTGAGAGAGGGCAGCGGAAACAGGATGCAGAGAATCAGACACAGCGCTCCCTCCAATAGATAGAGCGCCGCCTTGGGCCCAAAGCCCGGTCCCAGCAGCACTGCGGGAATGCAGCCCGTAGGCAGCAGACGGCCCAATACTGCCAGATGGGGCAGGGTTTCCGCCGTCAGAAACAGGCAAGCAACGGGCATCGCCAGGGCGGCGCGGCGGAGGATGAGACACAGGAGCATTCCCAGGGACACGTTCCCCAGGGCAGAGAGCAGACGGAGCAGCGCGGCAGCCAGCATCCATCCCGGGGCCCTGGCGTACAGAGTGTCAATATCCATGCCCGGAACCAGCGCTTCCAGTCCCAGCGCTGCGAGAAAGACCGGCAGACTAAAAAGCAGGCATTGGAGCACACAGCACAGATGCTGCTGGAAGAATCCATAACCAGCGGCGGCAATGGGAAGCCTTGCGGCGTCAGTTTGAGCGGGCAGCAGGATCGAAGCGCCCAGAGTCGTACCCAACAGCAGATAGACGGCGCCCAAGCTCATGCGGGAGGCCGTAAGGCAGACGCTCCAGAAGTCCCCTTCCTGGGCATCCGCCGACAGGAGTCGATAGAGCCACGCCCCCTCCGGTACCGCTGTGGGAATCGTGGTGTACAGGGACTCTAAAATCGGCTGAAGCACTGCCAGCAGAAGCAGACAGCCCCATAGGGCGCGGCTGCGGCCATAGCGCAGAAGACCGTAGCGGAACAGATGTTTCATGTTCCCTCACCGCCTGTCAGCGCCAGAAAATAATCCTCCAGACTGCGGCCGGAAACAGATTCCTGGTGGATCTGGATGTCCGCCTGCCGGAGCTGCTGCCGGATCTCCGTAATGGTGCAGGGGCAGCGGGAGAGCACCAGCGTGCCGTCCCGATCCACCTGGGGCTGGAGCTGACGCAGAGTCTCACAGGCCCGGGCCGGAGAGGACACCTGGAGCCGGATGGTATAATCGAGCTGCTCCGACAGGGCCTCTCTGCTGGTAGTGCGCAGGATCTTCCCTCGGTGCAGGAAGATAAAGTCTGTGGCCAGCAGGTACAGCTCCGAAAGCATATGGCTGGACAAGAGAATGGTCGTCCCCTGCTGCCGCAGGGCCTCCATCTGCTCCCGGAACTGGTGGACAGCACTGGGATCCAGTCCGTTTTGGGGCTCATCCAGCACCAAAAGCTTTGGTGCGCCCAGCTGGGCCGCGGCAATGGCTGCGCGCTGGAATTCCCCCGTGGAGAGGCCCTTCAGCTTCCATTTGCGGCGATGGATCTCGTCAAGTCCCGCCTGGGCCAGCAGATTTTCGGCCTCCTGGGGATCCCTGTAGCCCTGGAGCCGCTGGAAGGTCAGGAGATTTTGCAGTGCCGTCATGTCTGGGGAAAAGCTCTCACGGGGCAGCAGAAAGCCTGCATTGCGGCGGGCCGTCCGGAGCCCCTTGGGACTGCTTTTTCCAAACAGCGTGACAGTCCCATGATCCTGTGCTACGAGCCCCGCCAGGATCCGCAGCAGGGTGGTTTTGCCCGCACCGTTGTTGCCCACCAGGCCGTAGATCTGGCCAGATTCCAGAGTGAAGGACACCTGATCCAGAGCCTGGAGACTGCCGTAGCGCTTGGAGAGATCTTGAATGGTCAGTACGTTCATGGTGCGCCTCCTTTCAGGCGAGATCCCGGCGGTGAATGGAAATAAGTCCGATCAGACAGCTCAGGGCTGTGGTGATGATCGGGAATAAGATCAGCGTCAGCAGCTGGGAGAGCGTGGGGTGGGACTCCACGGCCCACATCCAGAGCTGATCCCGATCCCGGTTGGCATAGCTGATGGTGGAAAGGACGTTCCAGAACAGCCCAAGATTCTTCATCACATTCAGCGACAGCACGGCGGCAAAGCCCACCAGGCAGCCCAGAACCCGGCTGCGGAACAGCTGCGCCACCGCCAGGGCCAGATTGGCATAGCCCAACTGGAGCAGCAACGCAATGCCCATGGTGCGGAGATAGTACGAGGCGGGGAACAGCCCTATGAGCGGGATGCTGCCCAGCAGACAGCCTGCCAGCAGATAGCCCAGCCATAGGATCACCACGGCCAGATCAAAGCAGCATAGGCCGGAGAAGAAAATGCCGCTGCGGCTTCGGCCCATTACCACAGGTACGGTCAGCTCCGGGTCATTATAACGGGGAAAGATATTTACCAGGAAGGGCAGAACACACACGGTATCCAGGGCGCTGACCAGCCAGGTGTACTGCCAGTGACGGTGCCAGCTGAGGAATTCCTCAGTCGTTGCAAACTGGGTTCCAAAGGCCATATTCAGCGTAAAAAGCTCCATATTTGCACTGTAGCTGCGGGTGACGCCGCCCAGTACCAGAATGCAGATCAGCAGAATTCCCAGCAGAAGATAGGTTCGGCTGCGGCGGGTGATACGGTGGAGCAACCAGGAAAGCGTCATGGCGGGGCCTCCTTTCGTGACTGTTGGAGATTATCTTCCAAGCCCAATATACTACCTGAAATTACGCATGTAAAGTATCAATATTTTATCTATAGGGTAAAAATAAATCCTCTTTACGAGCGAACTAAAGCCATCCGGTATCCCGGATGGCTTTAGCATACCAGGCGGATGTGTCCCCGCTGTGACCAAATTAGATGAGGCGGATGGCCTCGGGGCCCTTAAATTCCATGGCGGACATATCCTCCAGATAGAAGCAGATATGGTGATGGCCGGTCTGCTCATTGTAGGTCTTCGTCAGAAACGGGGCGCTTTCATACATGGCCTTTTGCACCTCGTCCCGGTCATCCATCACGGCCTTGCCGCGGATCCGGACAAAGCTGCCGTCCTGGAAGGCGCAGACCTCCAGATGGGGATCCTTCATCAGCTGGGCGTAGGCGGCCTTGTGGGTGCCGCAGCCGAAGTACAGCTTGTCCTCAAAGACCATGGTAAAGCCGAAGGGGCGCACCCGGGGCTCGCCGTCCTCCACTGTGGCGAAGTAGAAGACCCCGCCGATTTTCTTTTGCAGCTCCTGCATAGAGATCATGTGCAAAACTCCTTTCCCTCCGGCTGGCCGGAGACGATCTTTAATTGCTATTATACCGAAACTTTCCGGGTGTTGCAACGGGAAAGTTTTCGTGATAGGATAGTGGTATCAAACCACATGAGGTGAGAAATTATGAAACAGTTCAAGCGCGTGATGCTTTTTTTACTGGATTCCGTGGGCGTTGGGGCTCTGCCCGATGCGGAGAAGTACGGTGATGCCGGTGCGGCCACTGTGCAGCACACCATTGAGGGGAATTCTGGACTGACCCTCCCCAATCTGGAAAAGCTGGGCCTGATGGGGATTCCTGGCCTGGAGGCCTATGGCACCGGGGCAGAGCCCCAGGGCGTCTACGGCAAGTGCCGGGAGCTCTCCAAGGGCAAGGATTCGATTGTGGGCCATTGGGAGGTCATGGGCGTGCCCACCACCTTGGCCTTTGACACCTTCCCGGACGGCTTCCCCCAGGAGCTGGTGGATGCCTTCTGCCAGATGACTGGCCGGGGCATTCTGGGCAATGAGGTGGCCTCCGGCACGGAGATCATCGCCCGGCTGGGCGAGGAGCACCAGAAAACCGGCAAGCCCATTATCTATACTTCCGCAGACAGTGTGTTCCAGATCGCGGCCCATGAGGAGACTGTGCCCCTGGCCACCCTCTACGACTGGTGCCAGAAGACCCGGGAGCTGCTGGACCGAATGGGCTTCGGTGTGGGCCGGGTCATTGCGCGGCCCTTTGTGGGTACGCCCGGAAACTATGTCCGCACAGCCAACCGCCACGATTATGCCGCCTGCCCGCCGGAGAAGACCGATCTGGAACTGCTCACCGAGCACGGCGTCCAGATCCACTCCATCGGCAAGCCTGTGGACATCTTCCCGGAGGCGGCGTTCACCACCACAGTGAAGACCTCTGACAACTTTATCGGCATGGCCGAGGCCCTGAGGGCTGTTCGGGAGAAGGAGGGCTTGGTGTTCATCAATCTCCTGGACTTTGATATGAAGTGGGGCCATCGGCGGAACGTAATAGCCTATGGCGCGGGCCTCAAGGCCTTTGACGACTATCTGCCCCTGTTCATGGATGCCATGGATGAGGATACCCTGCTGGTGGTAACGGCGGATCACGGCTGCGATCCCACCCACACCGGCTCCGACCACACCCGGGAGCATATCCCCGTGCTGCTGTGGTACCAGGGCATCACCCCCGGCCCCGCCGGGATCCGGGAGACATTCGGCGACGTGGGCGCAACGGTCCTAAAGGCCCTGGGCGCCCCGGCGCCCAAGGTGGGAACCAGCATTCTGTAATAGAAGCCGCAAGAGAGACGTGTCTGATCGAGATGCGTCTCTTTTTGCGCGTTCTTATAGAGTATGCCAAATAAGCATGGCAGGACGCACAGGGAAGCTGGTAAAAATGCTTGAAGCAGCGGCGGGTTCGTGATACCATATGCTTAGAATCATAAGCATTTTACAACACAAGGAGGAGATCATTGTGCGTTACCAGAACCTGCTGTCCCCGGTGATGATCGGCGGGCAGATCATCAAGAACCGACTTACCTACCCCAACGCCTCCCCTCATTTTCTCCAGGGACCGGAGACCTATCCGGCGGAGGGCTACCGGGCCTTTGCGGCCAACCTGGCGAAAAACGGCGCGGCCATTGTGAATTTTGCGGAGTGGGCGGAGTATCCCCAGCAGCGCCATGGCCCCATGGACATGGACATGACCCACATGCAGGCCTTTGATATGACCGATCCCGCGGTGCACAACTATGTGTCCCAGATGTGCGAGGAGGTTCATTTCTACGGCTCCAAGATCATTCTGACCACCAATCTCGTGTATCCTGAGGGCTTTTCCCTCTACGGCGGCCGGGGCATGGGCCCCATGGGCAAGCCCACGGAAAAGCTGCCTGCCGAGCGGATGCGCGAGGTGGTGGAGCTGACCCTGGCAAAGGTTCGCCGCTACAAGAACCTGGGCTATGACGGCGTGAGCTTCCGGGCAGATATGATGATGAATCCCGGCGGCGTCCGGGACGACCAGTACAATGGCGACACCGTGGAGAACCGCATGCGCTTGTTCCATGAGGTATGTTCCGCCATGCGCAAGGCCTTCGGCAGGAAGTTCATCATCGAGGCTGTTCTGGCCTGGGAGCAGAACAACGGCTACGGCGGCAATGCCAGGATGGGCGGCGGCTACTGTGAGGACGACGCGATCGAGTTCATCCGGCTCTTTGATGACGTGGTGGATATCCTGGAGGTTCGGGAGCACGACGGCTGTGCCTCCCATCCCACGGGCTACAACTTCACCCAGGGCGTTCACCCTGCTGTGGACTTCTGCGCCAAGGTCAAGAAGATGGGCTTCCATATGCTCATGAAGCCCATCGGCGGCTTCCAGGAGCCCGACGAGATGGAGCGCTACCTCATTGAGGGCAAGTGCGACCTGTTCGGTATCGCCCGGGGCTTTATGGCTGACGACGAGTACGGCAAGAAGCTCTATGAGGGCCGGGGCGAGGACATCACACCCTGCCTCAAGTGCAACAAGTGCCACGGCGTGATCCTGCCGGAGCCCGACCCCTGGACCTCCGTGTGCTCCGTGAACCCCCTGATGGGCCTGGGCCATAAAATTCATCGGCTGGTGGAGCAGACCGCGGAGCCCAAGAAGGTGGCGGTCATTGGCGGCGGCCCCGCCGGTATGCGGGCGGCTATCTACGCCGCGGAGCGGGGCCATGACGTGACCCTGTACGAGAAGTCTGGAAGCCTGGGCGGCCAGCTGTTCCACAGCGACTACTTCCCCTTCAAGTGGCCCATCAAGAACTTCAAAAACTGGCTGATCTATGAGCTGGGCAAATCCGGGGCCAAGGTGGTCATGAACACCGAGCCCACCCAGCAGATGATCGTGGCGGGGGGCTATGACGTGGTGCTGGCGGCCACCGGCGCCAGGGTCAACATCCCCAATATCCCCGGCCTCAAGGACGAAAATGGAAAGCTGAAGCCCCAGTATATGTCCTGCCTGGACACCTGCGGCAGAGAGCCGGAGCTGGGGAAGCATGTGGTCATCGTCGGCGGCTCCGAGGTGGGCATCGAGACGGCCATGTATCTCTGCGGCCTGGGCCATGACGTCACCGTGCTGACCCGCCAGAAGAAGCTGGCCCACAATGCCTCCGGCCTCCACTACATCACCATGGCCTTTGTAAAAGCGGGCCCCAATGGTGAGGCCAGAGAGGCTTCCGCCTGGGAGGCCTATGACAACCTCACCGGCATCACCGAGGCGGAGACTGTGAAGGTGGAGGGCAATACTGCCACCTACCGCACGGCCGACGGCGAGCATACTGTTACCGGCGACAACGTGGTGATCTGCGGCGGCATGACCCCGCTGACCGCCGAGGCCTTCGGCTATTCCGGCCTGACCACCGAGTTCTACGCCATCGGCGACTGCAATGGCGCGGGCAATCTGGAGGTTTGCAACCGGGAGGCCTATTCCCGGGCTATGATCCTGTGATCTCAGGCAAAACTACATAGCGTTTCCCCCGTCCGGGCTGGTATTGCACCGCTCCGGGCGGGGGATTTCTGCGGAAAAGGGCATATGGGGGCTTCCAGTGCAAACTGTAGCTTGCTAGACAGTTAGAATTCGTGATAGAATGGTCGCAGATACGATCAGGATTTTTCGGAGAAAGGATGATCCACATGCGCTTTCCAGAGGAAAAGATGGAGCGGTTTTATCCCGGAGTCTACACGTCGGAGGAACAGGCTGCCATTGACCGCTATTGCCGGGGCGAGACCGGCAGAATGTTTGGTGGCAGCGGCCCTGCCACCCCCTCCACGGATCCCTGGGTCATGCAGCTCTACGCCCGCTGCTGGGATCGGTGGAACCCCCTGTTTAACGACCCGGAGTATGCCAAAAGCTCCGTATGGGGGGATCTTCCGGCCATCCCCGGCTATGTGTCCATGGAGACCCGCTACAACGTGCCCCCGGAGCTGGGCTACCTGATCCGGCCCGATGGAACGGCCTTTTTGGGAGACGGCTACGACCACACCGATGAATTTTTCGCCCCGGTATTCCCCGGGGACAGCTTCCGCACCCAGGACAGCGGCTGGGAGATCGTGGACGTGACCCCCAAGGAGGGCAGCGTCAAGCGGCTGATGATCTTCATCTGCTGCACGGATGTGTACAATCAGAAGGATCAGCTGGTGGCCCGGTGCACCCGCCGCTGGCCGGAGCAGCTGATGCGCTCCAAGGATCCGGAGATCAACGAGATCCTGGCCTCCGAGGTTCCGGGCGCGCCCCCGAAAAAGGCCCCGGAGGGCAAGGGCGGCCCCGGCGACAAGAAGGGCCCGCCGCCCATGCCCGGCGCTGGCGGCGTAGGCGGCACCCAACGGCACAAGTCCCATTTCATGACCCCGGAGGACTATGAGATCTTCAAGGATATTTGGAGAAACGAGAAGATCCGGGGCAGGGACACCCTCTACTGGGAGGATGTCAAGATCGGCGACGAGCCCACCCCCGTGGCCGCGCCGCCCCAGGTGGGCTTTGAAATCGTCAGAACCATTGCCGCCTGGAACATTATGAAGGACAACAACGGCCTCCAGGAGGTGCTCACTGGCAAGGGCGGCGATCCCCATTTCTACCGCTACAACCCGGATACCGGCCTCTATGACAATGAGTCCGGCCATTTGGGTCTGGGCAGCATCGCCTATCTCTACAATTTCCACGCCAAGCTCCTGGGCACTCGAATTCTTACCAACTGGTGCGGCGATGCTGGCTTTGTAACGCGGCTTGGCTGGCGGTTTGTCAACGACGCGCCCAAGGAGGAGCAGTTCAACCACTTCCCTGCCGGGTTCTACCGGCCCACGGAGCTCCTGAAGGTGCCCTACATGCAGGATCGGTACGCCAACATCCACGGCTTTGGCGACGATGCCTTCATCACCCGAGGCTATGTCTATGACAAGTATGTGGGAGAGGACGGCGGCCACTATGTGGATCTGATCTGCTGGTGTGAGGATCTGGACGGCAACATCGGCCAGGAGATCCCGGCCACGGTGAAGCTGCCCAGCCGTGGGGACAAGTAAAACAGAAAAGCGCTGGAACTGCTTTGGTTCCAGCGCTTTTTCGGTTTTGTGGGGATTATTTGACGATCAGCTTGCCGCCGGCGGCCAGCACATATTCGCCCTTGAGGCCGCAGCCTTCACTGGCTACCGCCTGAACGGTGATACCCGCAGCCGCGTCAATCTGGCTCTCCTTCACATCGCCCACCAGGCAGACGGTGGAATCGCCGGCGGCAGTCCAGCGGCTGCCCTCCAGGGAGATATAGGCGTCGGTAATGACGCCGGTGACGCTGGCGTTCAGAATGGAGACGTTCATGGTGCGGTCCGTATCGTCGTTGACGATATCGCCCCGATAGTCGCCGTTGGCGATCACCGCATTGACGCCGTAGCATTTGAGCTTCATGTCATCGGGAACCTTGGTAGCCGCGTCATCATCGTTGACAATGGCGTGAACCAGATATTTGCCGGTCTTCACCTTTGCGCCGTCCAGCTTCAGATAGACATTCTCGGACTTCACAAAGAACAGCGCCTCGCCCACCGTCCAGTCGCCGCCGGTGATGTGGCATTCGGTGGTCTCAGTGTAGTGGCCCCGGATGCCATGGAGCATCGCGCCATACTGGCCGGACTTCACAGTGCCGCCGTTAAATTTCACCCAGGCATCCCCTGCAATGATGGCTACATGGGTGGCAACGGTGATGCGGCAGTCATTGAGCACATTGTGGCAGCCATTGTCGGCGTAGGTGCCATAGCCAATGGTATCGCAGACCACATCGCAGTTATTGGCCTCCAGGTACAGATCGCCGTTGGAGCCATCCGTGGACAGGGCTGCCCAGGAATGGGCCAGGATCTTGGAGTCATAGAAATAGGCCTTGGAGTTGCCCATGGACAGGTGCGTCCGGCAGTTGCCGCCCAGCTTCAGGCCCGGAGGGGGCTCCATCATGCCGGAGGCTACCCGGGGCACATAGCTCTTGGGGATCTCGCCGCCCTTGGCGTCCAGCACGCAGTTCCTTACGATCAGGGTGCTGTTGCCGGTGGCCACGGTGCAGGGACGGATCACGCCGTGGGTGGTGACTGTGACATTTTCCATCTCGCATTTGGCAGAGTCATTTACCATAATGGCGGAACCGTTGCCCGCAAAGTCATCGATGCCGTAGCCGGTGAGATCAAACTGGGAATTTTCGATGGAATAGACGGAATCACCGCCGATATACAGGCCGTTGAGGCAGACCTCATCGGTCTTGTAGGAGGCGTTCTGCATGGCACTGTCGGTGATCTCGCCGGAGATCTCCGCATAGGGGTGCTCAGCCATATAGAGCTTGCCGTCCAGCACATCCATGGACTCCATTCGGGGGAACGGAGGGGCCTTGGGAGGGCCGCCGCCGGGAAAGCCGGGACCGGGCTTGCCGGGCTCCACATCTGCGCCGGGCACGGAGCCGGGATGCTCCGAGGGACGGCAGGTGGGCGGGCAGGGCTTGAGCTCCTGGATCATAGGACGGCCAAATTCATCTGTTGCCGGGCCGCCGGGCATGGGCGGCATGTCGCCTGGGCCGCCGGGGCCGGGCATATCCTCCATGGGAGGCATCATATTGACTTTCTCGGGCTTGTTGATGGGGCCCTCCAGCAGAGGCATGCCGTAGGCCGGGATTTTTGCCTGAATGGTATTCATTGATAGGTACCCTTCTTTCGATTGAATCATTATGTGGAAGCCGAATTGTTTACTAGCTTATTATATCACAGAATGGCCGTAAGACAGATATACATTTTAGACTTTTGATATACATTTTCTGCGGTTTGCTGCATAAACAACAGGCGTACAGCAAAAGCTGCACGCCTGAAAGAGACTATAAAGTTTAGCCTGCGGTGACTACAGTGAGATGGGGCTCCGGCGTCTCGACTTTCTTAAAGTCTGCGCCCAGGGCCTGGAACTTCTCAGTGATGTTCTCGTACCCGCGCTCCACATATTTGATGTCAGAGATCGTGGTAACGCCCTCGGCCACCAGCCCGGCGATGACCATGGCGGCACCGGCCCGGAGGTCACAGGCCTTCACTGGGCAGCCCCGAAGATTGGGAACACCCTCAATGATGGCTACCTTGCCATCTACCTGCACCTGCGCGCCCATGCGGCGGAGCTCACCGATGTAGCGGAAGCGGTTATCCCATACGCTCTCTGTGACCACACTGGTGCCTTCAGCCACCGCCATGCACACGGCGATCTGGGGCTGCATATCAGTGGGGAAGCCCGGATGGGGCATGGTTTTGACCTTGGCCTTTTTCAGGTGGCCGTCGGACTCCACCAGCAGGGCATCGCCCTGATCGGTGATCTTTACGCCCATCTCCCGGAGCTTGGCGGTGATGCAGTCTAAGTGCTTGGGGATCACGTTCTTCACCAGAACCCTGCCACCAGCAGCGGCTACAGCGGCCATGTAGGTGCCCGCTTCGATCTGGTCGGGAATGATGGAGTAGGAGCCGCCCTTCAGATGCTTGACGCCCCGGATCTTGATGACGTCGGTGCCGGCGCCGGAAATGTTTGCGCCCATGGCGTTGAGGAAGTTGGCCAGGTCCACGATGTGCGGCTCCTTGGCGGCATTCTCAATGATGGTGGTGCCCTGAGCCAAAACGGCGGCGATCATGATATTCATAGTCGCGCCCACGGAGACCACATCCAGATAGATGCGGCTGCCCCGGAGCGGCTCCTGCGTGGTGGCGATGATATCGCCGCTGACGATCTGCACGTCAGCGCCCATAATGTTGAAGCCCTTGATATGCTGGTCAATGGGCCGGACGCCGAAGTCGCAGCCACCGGGCATGGAGACCGTGGCCTTGCCGAAGCGGCCCAGCAGTGCGCCCACCAGATAGTAGGAAGCACGGATCTGACATGCCAGCTCATGGGGAACGGAGCTGGTATGGACGCTGGAGCAGTCCAGCTCAAAGGTGGTGCGGTTGATCATCCGGACAGACGCACCCATGCGGGTGAGAATGTCGAAATACAGCTGGATGTCCGACACATCGGGGACATTCTCGATCCGGCATACGCCATTCACCAGCAGTGCGGCGGGCAGGATCGCCACTGCGGCATTCTTCGCGCCGCTGATCTCTACCTCACCGTACAGGGGATTTCCGCCGTGTATCACATATTGTGCCATAATGCACCCTCTCAATCTCTGATTTCTATCTTACGTTCTATAGTATGCCGACAAAGCGACAAAAGTATCAAAATTGTTGACATAAATATATGTTCAGCGCCGCTAGTATAACACAAAGAAGCCTTTGTGTAAAGAACAGGTGATAAAAAATGCCGGATTTCCGCCATAAAAACGCTTCTATCTCAGGATTTCTGTCATTTTTGTATTCAGAATGGACGTTCACGGAAGAATCTGCATCATTCTTGGACGCTGAATAGACAAAATGCGTCCCGGCTTCCCGCCGGGACGCGCCACAGCTTAGGCTTCAAAGGCCAGCCGGAGATTTGTGAGGATCACGGCGATCTGCCGCTGGAGTTCCGCGGCGGTGGCAGTGCCGGAGCCACGGCCCAGCCATTCGGGCCAGGAGACCGGAAGCCGCTCAAAGCGCTGGGCGAAGGCCTTGTCCACCCCCAGCGCCGCCGCCTTGGGAAGCTGGAGCTGGAAGAATCGGCCGTTGCGGCCCGTGAGCAGCTGGAGCCGCTGCCAGGTGACCTTCCGATAGAACATCTGGCAGCCCTTGGCCTGGGCCAGGAATTCCTGGCCGCGGACGCTGCGGCGGGGCCCCCTGCTGGAGGCCACCGCGGAGAAGCAGCAGGCGCCCAGGCCGATGGCTGTCTCCAGGAATGCGCCGCCCACCAGGCCCAGCACGACCAGCACCAGGGCCAGCGCCAGACAGATGGCCGTGTTCCGGGAGAAACGGTTCAAGGCGGCCCACTGGGAGAGATATTTGTGGAGATAGATGCTGTATACAAAGCCCGCTATGCCGGCCAGCACTGCCAGCACCAGAAATCCGCTGCCCTCTGGCAGGAGCGCCTCGGCCAGATAGCCCACGCCCACTGCCAGCAGCAGGCGGCAGGGCAGCTGCAAAAATACCACGTTGCCGCCCTTTCGGTCAAAGATCACCCGGTTGAGGCTGCGGCGGGAGGCGCGGCGGAACCGGGCAGCCGCGGCGGCAAAGCGCCCCGGCGTGGCGATGACCCGTGGGCCGGTGGAGAAGATCCGGGCAAAGAGCCGCTGCTCCGCCTGGCTGCGCTCACTGCTCATGGGGATCATCCGGGTCAGGATCACATAGCCTTTTTTATTCACCTGAATGGAGAGATAGCCCAGGTTGGCCCACTCCAGCATCAATACCGCAAGGTCGCAGGTGCCGCCGTCCAGTAACTGGGGCAGCTGGCAGGAAAGAAGGCCGCCGGGGGTCAGCAGCCGGGGTGAGACCTCCTGCTTGGGAGTCTTGATCCGGAGTCGCCAATATAGCACCAGAAGGATCAGCAGCGCTGCCATGCCCAGGGACAGATAGGTGATGTGCACCATGGGCAACGCCGAGGATCGCACATAGAAATAGCCGCTGGGAACGGTTACCTGCAGGGCCAGGGAATCGTAGGCCATGCGGTTTTCTGCGGTGCCGGTGAGGATGGTACCGTTTACGGTCAGGCCAACGTCCGTATCCTTCAGGGCGCCGTAATAGCCGCTGAGCAACTGGGGCGCAATGGTATAACCTTCCGGCATGGTGCCGGAGGGCTGGGGCAGGATCACCTGGAAGCTGCACGCCCCCACGGTGCAGGCCCAGCGGGAGCTGAGCAGCCCAATCTGGTATACCTCGCCGTCGGCGGTGCTGGTGGGGGACGCGCTGACGGTATAGGACACCGTAACGGTCTGCGTTCCGGCAAAGCTGCCGGTGAGCACCACGTCTACCCCGTCGGCGGTCTCATCTACATTATAATGATAGGTCTCCGCGGAGACCCGGCTGACGCTGCCCTCCGGCAGGGGAACCCGAAGCTCCTCCTGGGCCGCGTCAAAGGTCACCTGAAAGGTGGCCGTTACCTGCGCTCTGCCGGTTCTGCTGACCTCTGCGTTGACGGTGGACTGATCCACCTGGTAGTCGGCAAAGACGGCAAAGGAGAGCAGGCATATGAAAAACAGGGAAAAAATCGCTTTTTTCATCTGTCACACTCCAATATTTAATGTAACTAGCATACCACATTCCCCCTCTAATTACAACCAAAGCGGCGGAATTTCCGCCGCCGCTCCCGGGCTTTCGGCAGAAATCTTTACAAATATATTACGTTGTTTTTGACTTTTCGTCCCATTTGATATAGTATAGGGGCACACATGCGCCGCAGAGATAAGGACGGCGTAAAAGACGGAACAAAGGAGCGGAAGCTGTGAAAAACTTCCTGAAACGGCACGGTGAATTCCTGCGGTATGCCCTGTGGGGAATTGCCGCGGTGGCGGCGGATCTGGGGGTATACGCCCTGACGGTGGATACCCTGGGCATCCGGCTGGCCAACGGCGCGGGATGGGCAGCGGCCCTGATCACGGCCTTTCTCACCAACAAGTATTTTGTATTCCGGCGGCACGAGGGGATAAAGGCCCTGCTGCTGGAGTTTTTGGAGTTTGCGGCGGCCCGGGCGACCAGCCTGGTGGTGCAGGTCTGGGGCACCGATGCCCTGGTGCGCCGGGGCTTTGACCGGCCGCTTTTGGGCGTCCGGGGCGGCGCGGCGAAGACCATCATCACCGTCCTGGTCATTGCCATGAACTATGTGTTCAGTAAATTCCTGATTTTCAGATCTCGGGAGGCGGCGTGATGGAGACAGAGCTGGAGACGCTGGATCTTAAAATGATGGAGGAGGCCATGATCCTGGCCCGAAAGGCCGGAGCCCTAGGGGAGGTGCCCATCGGCTGCGTTATCACTCGGAACGGGGAGATCGTGGGCCGGGGATATAACCGCCGGGAGACCGGAAAGACCGCCCTGGGCCACGCGGAGCTTATGGCCATTGACGAGGCCTGCCGAACCTTAGGAGGCTGGCGGCTGTGGCAGTGCCGGCTCTATGTGACCCTGGAGCCCTGCCCTATGTGCGCCGGGGCGATCATCAACGCCCGGATCCCGGTGGTGGTCTACGGGGCCAAGGATCCTAAGGCGGGCTCGGTGGGCTCTGTTACGGATCTCTTCGCCCTGCCCTATAATCACAGGCCCCAAGTCATCGGCGGCGTGCTGGAGGAGCCCTGCGCCCAGCTGCTCCGAAACTTCTTCCGAGCCCTTCGGCAGAAGAAAAAGAGCCCCGGAGCCACGGCCAATATTGACAAAGCGCCAATTATCGAATATGATAAACAGGTTAAGGACCTGTGAAGAAAAGTTCTATATTTTTGTTGAAAATTAACAGCTTTGCGCCATGCGCGGAAAGGACTTTACTATGAAAGGCATCATTTTGGCAGCGGGAAAGGGAACCCGCCTCTACCCGATTACGAGACCTGTATGCAAGCCGCTTCTGCCGGTTTATGATAAGCCCATGATCTACTATCCCCTGACGGTGCTGATGACCGCGGGAATTCGGGACGTTATGGTGATCGTTCCCCCGGATGATATGGATCCCTTTGTGAATCTGCTGGGAGACGGCTCTCAGCTGGGCATCCGCATCACCTACCGGGAGCAGAAGGTTCAGCGGGGTATTGCCGATGCCTTCCTGATCGCCGAGGATTTTATCGGCGACGACTCGGTGTGCCTGGCCCTGGGCGACAATATCTTCTACGGCCCCGCCTTCCGCCGGAAGCTGCGGACGGCCATGCAGAACACCGAGGGCGCCACCATCTTCGGCTACTATGTGGCCGATCCCCGGGCCTTCGGCGTGGTGGAGATCGACCGAAATGGCAAGGCTCTGTCCATCGAGGAGAAGCCCACCCATCCTAAGTCCAACTACATCGTACCCGGCCTCTACTTCTACGACAACAAGGTCATCGAGATCGCAAAGAAGATCCAGCCCTCTGCCCGGGGCGAGCTGGAGATCACCGCGGTGAACAATCTCTATCTGGAGAAGCAGATGCTCCATGTGGTGACCCTGGGCGATGAATTTACCTGGTTCGATACCGGCAACGCCGACAGCCTCTACGAGGCGGCTGGCTCCATCCGGGCGGCCCAGCGCAGCGGCAAGATGATCGGCTGCCTGGAGGAGACTGCCCTTCGGAACGGCTGGATCGACACGGATCAGCTATTAGAGCTGGCCAGAACCATGGAGAAAACGAAGTATGGTCAGTATCTGACCGCCATTGCGGGAGATCTGGACTGACGCAAATGGAGTGATGCGGCTTGGAAAACGAAGTTTCATTCGCAAACGCCGAATTTCATAAAAAGCCTGTCTACGAGTGCATCAAGCGAATTTTTGATGTGCTGGTGTCCTTCGTCGCCCTTGTGGTGCTGTCTCCGGTGCTGCTGATTATTTCAGCGGCCATCTATCTGGAGGATCGGGGGCCGGTGCTCTATAAGGCCCAACGGGTAGGCCGGGGCGGCAAGCCCATCACAGTCTACAAGTTCCGGAGCATGAAGCTCAACGCGGATCGGCTGGAGGATATGCTGACGCCCCAGGAGCTGGTGGAGTACCACCGGAACTATAAGCTCAGACACGACCCCCGGGTCACAAAAGTGGGCGCGATCCTGCGGAAGACCAGCCTGGATGAGCTGCCGCAGCTGCTGAACATTTTTGCGGGGCAGCTGTCTATGGTGGGGCCCAGACCGGTGCTCCAGGAGGAGACGGAGCTTTACGGGGATAAGCGGGATCTGCTGCTGTCCTGCAAGCCCGGGCTCACGGGCCTTTGGCAGACCAGCGGACGCAGCAACGTCAACTACGAAAACGGCGCCCGGCAGCAGCTGGAGCTGGAATACGTCCGAGATCGGGGCCTTTGGCTGGATACCAAGATCTTGTTCAAGACTGTGGGCGCGGTGCTGCGCCAGGACGGCGCACGGTAAGCCCCGGGATCACACAAACATCAGGAGGAGCTTTTCATGGAATACGACTATCTGATCGTAGGCGCGGGATTTTTCGGCGCGGTGTTCGCCCATGAGGCCACAGCCAGGGGCAAGAAGTGCCTGGTGGTGGAGAAGCGGGATCACATCGGCGGCAACTGCTATACGGAGATGGTAGAGGGCATTGCCGTCCATCGCTATGGCGCGCATATTTTCCACACCTCCGACAAGGCTGTGTGGAGCTATATTGGCCAGTTTGCGGAGTTTAATAATTATGTCAACTCCCCTATCGCAAATTACAAGGGCGAGATCTACAACATGCCCTTTAATATGAATACCTTCAGCCGCCTGTGGGGCATTTCCACGCCCAAGGAGGCCAAGGAGATCATTGACCGCCAAAAGGGAGCCATCACCGATCCTCAGAATCTGGAGGAGCAGGCCATCTCCCTGGTGGGCCGGGATATCTATGAGAAGCTGGTAAAGGGCTATACGGAGAAGCAGTGGGGCCGCCCCTGCACAGAGCTTCCCTCCTTTATCATCCGGCGGCTGCCGGTGCGCTTCACCTATAACAACAACTATTTCACGGACCGGTACCAGGGCATCCCCGAGGACGGCTATACCGCCATCTTCGAACGGCTGCTGGAGGGCGTCGAGGTGCGCCTGGGCTGCGACTATCTGGCCCATCGGCGGGAGCTGCGGCCCCTGGCCCGGGAGGTCATCTACACCGGACCCATTGACCAGTATTTTGACTATCAGTACGGCCCCCTCCAGTTCCGTTCCCTGCGGTTCGAGACGGAGATCCTGGATACCGACAACTACCAGGGCAACGCCGTGGTGAACTATACGGATCGGGAGACCCCCTACACCCGGATTATCGAGCATAAGCACTTTACCTTCGGCACCCAGGAGAAGACCGTTATCACCCGGGAGTATCCCGCGGACTGGAAGCCCGGCATGGAGCCCTATTATACGGTGAACGATGAGGCCAATAACGCCCTGTATGAAAAGTATGCGGCGCTGGCGGCCCGGGAGCCCGGGGTCACCTTCGGGGGACGGCTGGGCGAATACAAGTATTATGACATGGACAAGGTCATCGCCTCGTCCCTTCGGCTGGTACAGGAGAAGCTATGAAGATCATCATGCTGGTGGCGGCTCATAAGGCCTATCGGATGCCTGCGGATCCCATGTATCTGCCCATCCATGTGGGCAAGGCTGGGAAGGATCTGGAGCTTGGCTTCCAGGGAGACGATAGCGGGGAAAATATCTCACGGAAAAACCCCAGCTACTGTGAGCTGACGGGCATTTACTGGGCTTGGAAGAACCTTGAGGCGGATTACATCGGCCTGTCCCACTACCGCCGGTATTTCCGGGGGAAGCGGGGACGGGACAAATGGGACTGCATCCTCACCGGGGCCCAGGCCCAGGAGCTCCTAAGGAGCAACGACGTGATCCTGCCCAAAAAACGGCATTACTATATCGAGACCGTCTATAACCAGTATATCCATGCCCACCCGGCGGAGCCCCTGGATCTGGCTCTGAAGCTGGTTTCGGCCCAGGGTGAGAGTTATCGGGCCGCGGCGGAGGAGATGAAACACCGCTCCTGGACCCATATCTACAATATGTTCCTGATGAAATGGGAGATCTTCGATAGCTACTGCCGGTGGCTCTTCGATATTCTCAGCCAGGTGGAGACCCAGATCGACACCTCCGGCTACAGTCAGTATGACAAACGGGTCTTCGGCTTTCTGTCGGAGCGGCTGTTGGACGTGTATCTTACGGCCAACCATATTCCCTATCGGGAGGTGCCGGTGATGTTTATGGAGAAGCAGAACTGGCTCAAAAAGGGCGGCGCTTTTTTGAAGCGAAAGTTTACATCCGGGAAAGAGGAATGAGCGTGGAGCATACCCTGCGGGAGCTTCAGCTGTGCGAGCTGGAGCTGGTAAAGGCGGTGCTTGAGATCTGTGAGAAGCACAACCTGACGGTATTTATGATGGGCGGCACCTTTTTGGGGGCAGTCCGGCACAAGGGGTTTATCCCCTGGGATGACGATGTGGATCTTGGCATGAGCCGGGATGACTACGAGACATTTTTGAAGGTCGCTCCCCAGGAGCTGCCCCAGGGCTATGTGCTCCGGCAGTTTGAAAAGGATCCGGATATGGCCTATTACCCCGCCCAGGTGGTGGATCCCAGCTTTGAGATCCTGGACACCTCCGCCCAGGTGGCAAAGACCCGGAGCGCCTGGATCGACCTGTTCCCCTTAGACGGCATGCCGAAGTCTAAGGTAGGCTGCTTTTTCCACAAGTACCGGCTCCTCTATCTGCGGATGATGCTGAAGTTCAGTCAGTTCTCCCAGGTGGTGGCGGTGAATCTCAGCCACCGGCCCCTTCACGAGCGGATCCTCATTGCATTGGGGAAGCATCTGCATCTGGAGTCCCGGCTGGATACCCATAAGCGCATGGCGCTCATTGACAAGTGCCTGAAAAAGTATCCCTATGAGGGTGCTGGGCAAGTGGTCAATTTCATGGGCGCCTATAAATTTCGGGAGATGTTCCCCAAGGCCATCTATGACCATTTGGCGGAATACCCCTTTGAATCCCTGACCCTGCTGGCCCCTGCGGACTATGACGCGGTGCTGCGCCAGATGTACGGTGACTATATGACGCCCCCGCCCAAGGACGAGCAGAACAAGCACGGCACGGTGACCGGGAGCGCTGGAGAGGACACGCCATGAGACGAGTGATCACATACGGAACCTTTGACCTTCTGCATTACGGCCACATCAATCTCCTGCGCCGGGCCAGAGCCCTGGGAGATTATCTGATCGTGGCCCTGTCCACCGATGAATTCAATCTAAAGCAGAAGAACAAGGTCTGTTATTTTTCCTATGAGGAACGGAAAAAGCTCCTGGAGGCCATCCGCTATGTGGACTTGGTGATCCCCGAAGAGAGCTGGGAGCAGAAGCGGACGGATATTCCTCTGTACCATGTGGATACCTTCGTGATGGGCGATGACTGGCAGGGGAAGTTTGACTTTCTCCAGGATCTGTGCCAGGTGGTGTACCTGCCCAGAACCCCGGAGATCTCCACCACGAAGATCAAAAGGGAATTGGGCCGGGAATGAGCTGTATCAGTGTCATTGTCCCGGTATACAATGCAGGGGCGTTTCTTGCGCCCCTGGTTCAGTCTATTTTGGGACAGCAGGTGGAGGCGGAGCTCCAGCTGATCCTCAGCGACGACGGCTCCCAGGACGGCTCCCTGGAGACCATCCGGGCCCTGGCCGCCAGGGATCCACGGATCACTGTGGTTACCGGCCCCAACGGCGGTGTCAGCGCGGCCAGGAATCGGGCGCTGAAGGCGGCCAGAGGCGAGTATATCGGCTTTGCGGATGCGGACGACATCCTGGAGCCTGGATACTTTTCTGCGCTTCTTGATCTGCTGGAGACCCACGAAGCCCAGTGCGCCGTCTGCGGCTTTACCCGGATCTATGAGGCCTCCGGGGCCCAGGATCATCTCCCCGTTTCCGGCACGCTCCAGGTTACAGATCGGGACGGCTTCCGGCGGTTGCTGCTGGAGCCCGCGGGCTACACCACCGTGGTCTGGAACAAGCTCTTCCGCCGGGAGGCCTTGCAGGACGATGCTGGCCAGTGGATCCCCTTTGACGAGACCCTTCACATTGTGGAGGACGGCGAATACCTGTTCCGAAGCCGGGTGGAGCGGGCGGTATTTACACCGGAGCCCCTGTACCGGTATACGGTGCGCACCAGCGGGGCCATGTATGGCCGGCTGACGGATCGGAAGAAGACGGAGCTGACCGCCCGAAAGAAAATCGTAGAGCTGTGCCAGGATGCGGATCCGGCGGTGCTGGCCCTGGCGGAGATGAAATATCAAAAGGGCGTCCGGGATCTCATGTTCCACGCGGTGATCGCGGGCCAGGGCCAGGAGATCCGGGAAATGCTGCCGGAGCTTCGGGTCTACCGGAAGGAGCTGTTCCGAAGCCCCGCCCTTTCGAAAAAAGAAAAGCTCAAATACCGTATATACGGCCCTATGATTCGGATGAATCTCCGGCGTCCTGGCGCATTCCTCATGAAGCATCTCAGCGGACACGGATAGACTCGGGAGGTATGCCATGGACAGGAAGGTCCTGAAACGGCTTTTTTGGATACTGCTCTGTACGCCCTTCTTTAAGCCCGCCCTGCTGGGGGTGCTGGAGGGGACGGAGCGCATAGAGACGCTGTTTGACGTCTGGCGCATGGCTGCGGCAGTCGTGATCGTCCTGCGCTATTTTTACGAAATGCTCCGGGAAAAGCGGCGGCCCTCCGGGGCCATGCTGTGGCTGTGGGGGTATCTGGGCTTTGTGGCCCTGTCTACCGCCCTCCACGGTACCAACTACTGGGCGGCGGCCAATCATGCGGTGACCATCGCGGCCTTCTGCATGCTGCTGGAGCTAAGCCTCCGGCGGGGGCCGGAGCTGACCATGGACATGCTGTTCTATCCCCTGACGGTGCTGATCCTGGCGAATTTCCTGCTGGAGTGTCTCTACCCTGGCGGCATCTGCACCGGCGGCACCTACAACTACAGCTATAACTTCCTGGGCATCGACAATCTGCTGGCGCCGATCCTGGTGCCCTATATGTTCCTGACGGCCCTGCGGTCCACCATGCGCCATGGGGACCTGGACTGGGTCAGCTATACCATGATCGGCGTATCGGCCCTGAGCCTGCTGCTGGTGTGGTCGGCCACGGGCCTTATGGGCCTGATGGTGGCGCTGGTGTTTCTGCTGTTTTTCTATCAGCGGCGGTGGCAGACCCTGTTCAACGGGGCCACGGCCATGCTGTCGGGCTTTGCCCTGTTCTTTGGGGTGGTGCTGTTCCGGCTGCAAAACCTGTTCTCCTTTCTGATCGAGGGGGTGCTCCACAAGGGGCTGAGCTTCACCGGCAGAACGGAGATCTGGGATGAGGCCATCCGCAGGATCCTCGCCTCCCCGGCCCTGGGCTATGGACTGGCCCAGTCCGGCAAGGTCTATCGGCTGCGGAAGCACAAGTATTATCACGCCCACAACGTGTTTCTGGAGATCCTGATGGAGGGGGGCTTCTGTGCCCTGTTCTGCTATCTCATGCTGCTGGCCGCCTCGGTGCGGCAGCTGATGATCCACAGGAAGCATCCCTACGCCTGCCTGATCTCTGCGGGGCTTATGGCCTGTGCGGTGATGACCAGCATGGAGCCCTTTTTGGACAGCAATGGACTGCTCATCTATGGCCTGATATTCCTGGGCTACCATGTGCGCATGCTGATCGACGGCAAGGATCAGCGGCCCTTGGGGGCGAAATAAGACAAACTCATTCGGAGGTACTCCATGGCCCGTACTCAAAATTCCATACGAAATGTGCTGTCTGCCATGGTGGGGCAGCTGGGGGGCATCCTGGTGAACCTGCTGGCCCGGGTATTCTTCCTGCACTACCTGAATCAGACCTATCTGGGGCTCAACGGGCTGTTTACCAATGTGCTCACCATGCTCTCGCTGGTGGAGCTGGGAGTGGGGCCGGCCATGGCCTACAGCCTCTATAAGCCTCTGGCGGATCATGATACGGAGAAGCTCAAGAGCCATATGGCTTTCTATAAGAAGGCCTATATCACCATCGGCCTGGCCATCGCGGCCCTGGGCCTGATCTTCCTGCCCTTCTATACGGTGTTCATGGACGAGGTGCCGGATATCCCCCACCTGAACGTGATCTATCTGCTGTTCGTGGCCAACACGGTGGTGTCCTACTTCTACTCCTACAAGCGGAGCCTTATTGTCTGCGATCAGAAAAAATACATCGAGACCGCAATCCACTACGGGGCTTATTTCATCCTGAATGTGGTGCAGATCGTATTCCTGGCGCTGACGAAAAACTATGTGATCTTCCTGGTGCTCCAGGTGCTCTCCACCTGGCTGGAGAATCTGATCCTGGCCCGGAAGGCGGATCGGCTCTATCCCTTTCTGAAGGAGAAGAACGTGCGGCCCATGGACAAGGATGACGCCCAGGTGATCTTCCGAAACGTGGCGGCCATGAGCATGCACAAGGTGGGGGCCGTGGTGGTGAACTCTACGGACAATATCCTGATCTCCAAGCTCATCGGCCTGGCTACCGCGGGCCTCTACAGCAACTACTACACCATCATCCACCCCCTGCAGACCATCACCAACCAGATTTTCGAGTCCATCGTAGCCAGTGTGGGCAACCTGACTGCCACGGTGAAGGACGGCAATGTGGAGCACCTGATGGAGACCTTCTACGATGTGTTTTTCTTCGCCTTCTGGATCTTTACCTTCTGTGCCATCTGTCTTCTAAATCTGCTGCACCCCTTTATTGAGTTTCTTTGGCTGCGGAATAAGGGCTGGCTGCTGGATACTACTACCCTCTATGTGCTGGTCATCAACTTTTATCTCTACGGCATGCGCCGGCCGGTGCTGACCTTTCGGGACGCCACCGGCGCCTTTTGGAATGACCGGTTCAAGCCTATTTTTGAATCCATCATCAACCTGGTGGCCTCCATCCTGCTGGCAAAGCACTTCGGGATTGCGGGCATCTTCCTGGGCACCCTTGTGTCCACGGTGACCACCAGCCTGTGGGTGGAGCCCATGGTGCTCTATCACAATGTATTCTACGCCTCCATGGGGGAGTATTTTCTGCGTTTCTTCGGCTATACGGCGGTGGGCGTGGGGATCTGCGCTCTGACTACCTGGCTCTGCGGCCTGGCAGGCTACAGCCTGCTCGCTATGATTCCCAGAATCCTGATCTGCCTGACGGTGCCGAATCTGCTGCTTCTGCTGCTGTTCCATCGGACAAAGGAATTCCAGTATTTCAGACGCCTGGGCCATCATCTCCTGGGAAAGGCGGTCCACCATGAGCGGTAAGCGGGAGGTCTGGCTGGACGGCCTCAAGGGCTTTGCCATCCTGCTGGTGATCCTGGGCCATGTGCTCAGCGGATATCTGGATGCGGGGACGTTCCCGGAGGCCTATTACAGCTTCTACAGTCTGCGGAGCTGGATCTACAGCTTCCATATGCCCCTATTTTTCCTCATCAGCGGATTTACCTTTACCCTGGCCTATTTTCCCAATGGAAAGCTCCGGAGAAAGGGCTACTGGCGGCAGGTGTGCAATCTCCTGTGGATCTATGTGCTGTTTGCGGTGCTCCTGTGGGGGATCAAGCAGGTGGTGCCGGAGCTGGTCAATGAGACCTATACCCTGGAGGATCTGAAGCGGATGTTTGTGGAGCCCTTGGGAAACTTCTGGTATCTCTATGTGCTCCTGGCCTTTTACCTGCTGGGCGGGCTGCTGCATATCCCCAGCTGGCACGGGTGGTGGCTGACGGTGCTGGGGGGCTGCGCCATTTTGGCGGCGGACGCCCACCTGGACTGGACCCAGCTGACCCTGTATCGGCTCATTTATCATCTGTTCTTCTTCGGCGTGGGCTGCTGGGTATGCCGCCATCGACGGCTGCTGGAGAATGTCCATTTCACCGGGGCCTGCGCCATGTCGCTGGCGGTGGCGGCCTATTTCCATGCGTTCTACGGGGTCTGGTCCTGGTACGCCAACTGGAAACTGATGATCGCCCTGTGTACCTGCTGGATCTATCTCTACAGCTTCTATCGGTGTCCCAGGCTCAGCGGCTGCGGACTGTTCCAGATCTGCGGGAAATACTGCCTGGAGCTCTACCTGCTGCACACCTTTTTTACCGGCGGCCTCAGAAGCCTGATCCCCATGCTGGGGATCACAGATCCCTGGTGCAGCGTATGGCTGAACTTCTTGATCAGCACCGGCGTATCCCTGGGACTGGCGGTGCTTGCGAGAAAAGCATGGGTCATGGACGCGGTATTCCGGCCCAGCCGTTTCCTATCGGAGCTCAAGCAGCGTGTAAGCGCTCATAAAAAAACGACCTGAACCATTGGTTCAGGTCGTTTCTGCGTTTTATCATGCGCTGGCGCTGACGGTCACATCGTCTCCCACGGCCACCACGGTGCCGTTATCCTGGATGGACAGGGTCAGCTGCATGCCGGTATACTGGAGTACGCTGGTGCCCTCGAACTTCTGGCGGACCAGCATGCCGCTAGCGTCGAACCAGAAGGAGGCCGTGCCGGTGGAGCTGATGGAGGAGGCTTCGCTCATGTCGATGTCGGGCTCCAGAGAGGAGAGGTTCCCGGCCAATACCGCCTCCACATACTCGCTGTCAACGGAGAAGATCAGCACGTTGTAATTTCCCACCTGGCCGATGCTGTAGTCGCTGCCATAGTCAAAGCTGTCGCTGTAGTAGGCCAGAAAATCCTCCAGGTCCTGGAGATAGCTCTCGTCGGTGTAGTCATAGGTGGTGTCACCGTCTTCATCGGTGAAGACCACCTGGCCGTTCGCGTAGCGCTCCTTGGAAAAGCCCGCCTCCTGGCCATTGACGGTCAATGCTTTATCCCACTGGAGGGCCAGGCCCTCGTCCTCATCATAGACATAGCTGATATTGTCCTTTTGGGTGTAGGCGTCCTCGTCCATGCCGTCGGAGACGGTGATGGTCAGGGCGGATTCATAGCCCAGGGCGTATTGGCCCAGCATGGCGTTGAAGCCGTCGATGTAGGTTTCGGGGATGGTGATGTCGTTCATCTGCCGGAACGCCGCGTTGTCTGCGGGCAGATCAATGGATACGGCGTCATTCCGACTGTTGACCTTCTGCGTCAGGGACACGGTCTCATTGAGGGTCATGCCCAGCACATTGCACTGGGCTGTGAGCTCCAGATCCATCCGGGTCATGGCACCGCTGGCGTCCAGATCCATGGTGCCCTCCAGGGTAAAGCCCGTGCAGGTGACGGAGTCGCCGTAGACGGAGATGAGATCGGAGAATTCCATCCAGGCGTCCAGACTCACATCTCCAAAGGACAGCCGGTAGCCCGAGTCGGTCTCCTGGGCGGTGAGGGTGCCGAAGCTGTCAGCGGTGACGTTCAGCACCTCGTCGCTGCCCAGCTGATTGCTTTCGATAAAGTCCGCCTGAGCCTGGGGAGCCTTATAGTCTCCGGTGGAGTCGGAGAGATAGACCGTGCCGTCTCCATACCAGGTCTCGGTGACGGTATTGAGGCTCTGGATATTGCTGTAGTAGCGGTAGTCCTCCTGGCTGTCGATCTCCTTGATCCGCCCGGTGAGCTTCTGACTGGTGATGTCGCCGTCCAGGTCAATGGAAACGGCCATGTCCAGATCATAGTCTGCGGCATAGGCGGCCCCTTCCGCCTCCTCGGCCATCTGCCAGAGCTCCTTGGGATCCAGCGTTGGGGACTCAGCGGCGGAGACCGGGGCCTCCTGCTCGTTTATCAGAGCGGAAATGGCGGCTCCCGCTGCGGCAGCGGCCTTCCCGGCGGCTGCGGAGGTGCTGGGGCTGGTCTCTTTAGAGGACTGGACAGTATTTCCGCAGCCGCCCAGCAGCAGGCACAGGGCCAGGGGCAGCGCGATCCATTGCTTTTTCATAGTCATCCTCCTGCTATGGTGTATTGTCGCCTCCATTCTATCATAGTGTGCCCATAAAGTATATGGGATCCTGATAAAATCGCAGCCGGGCAGACCATTTGCTGATCTGCCCGGCTGCTATATGGAAGGAGAATCAAATGTCGATGGTTATGCGCCGATGCTCAGGTAGGCGTCGATGGCCTCCTGATAGAGCTCAGTCATCCGCTCGATGTCGAAGGAGCCCGTCACGTCGGCAATGAAGCTGTCCCACTCATCCATGGACTTGCCGCCGGTGATGAACTGGAGGCAGGTGGTGCTGACGAAGCTGCCCACATCGGAGGAGATGCCGGAGTATTCCGTCTGCGCCTCCACGGCCCAGACGGCGCCGGGGGCCTGGGTGCTGGTGGTGTTCCGGAGCCACAGGTCAATGGCGCTGACCTGGGCGTCAGTGTAGCCCAGATAGTTCCGCTCGTTGATGCAGATGGAGCAGGGCGTGGAGGAGGTGTACTTGATGAGGCACAGAGCAAAGTCGTAGCCGTCGGGATTGTTGGTGATGAGATCCGTGAAGACAGGCTCGCCATTGTCGTCATACTCGAAGGACACACCCTCAACGCCGTAGTTGGCCAGCAGAATGCCGTCATCAGAGTAGAAATAGTCGATGATCCGCAGAGCCAGTTCGATGTCCGGGCAGGTGCCGGCCACCGCCGCGCCGCCTCCGCAGGCGGTCAGCGCCAGAAGCATGCACAGGGTAAGGAGCATGGCGGTAAAACGCTTTTTCATTTCCTTCAGTCCTTTCTGGGTATTCTCATTCCTTATTGTATCGGCCATGGAATAACAGGGCAAATATCCAAAAATCATGAACCATAACTGCCGGTTATCTGCGCAAAATATGAAAATGGAAATCGCAAGAAATGATAATTCCGGCCCGCCGCAGAGGGTGCGGCGGGCCGGAAAGGACGGATGGATTATTTCTTTTTCTTCTTTACAACTGCTGCCACAATGGCGATCACAGCCAGGATGGCTACTACGATACCGGCAATGGCGCCGCCGGAGAGACCGGAGGTCTCAGCGGGAGCCTGGGATACCTCAGCGGGGGCCTCGGAGGCTGCGGGAGCCTGGGATTCCTCCACGGGAGCGGGAGTCTCTATAGCGGATTCCTCCGCGGATTCCTCGGCTGCGGGCTCCGGCTCGTTTTCGGTGTAGCTGATGCGGATCTCGCCCTCATAGGTGCCGGGGGCCAGCTCCGTGGGCTCACCGTCTACGGTCAGTTCAAGCGTGCCGTCTGCGCCCTGGACGGTGGCGTCGTCGCCGATGGTCAGGGAGGAGAGCAGGCAGTCGCCGGTGACGTTCCAGACCGCGTTATCGGTGAGGTTCATGACTAGGGTGTTGTCGCCGTTGCTGTAGTAGCGGTTTGCTACATGGCCGATGTCGTAGTACTCGGCGATGGTGAAGGAGGTCAGCTGACCGGCATCCTCGGCGGAGGTGCCCTCGGGCAGAACCTTAGAGGTGTAGTTGATGGCATCGGTATGGATGGTCTCAGTCTGGGCTACCGCGCCGCTGAGCACCGCGTCCTTGCCCAAATTCACTTCCACGCCCACGGCGGTCTGGCCATAGTAGCCGGAGCCGTTATAGATGTCGCCGGAGAGCTCGGTGTCTGTGACGTTCAGATGGTTCACCACGGGGCCGGAGGAACCGCCCTCGCCGCCAGGGCCGCCAGGGCCGCCGGGGCCGCCGGGGCCGCCAGGACCGCCCTCGGGGGGCATACCCTCAGGAGGCGCACCCATATCGCCGCCGCCCATGTTGCCGTCAGCGCCGATCATGCCCTCCATATCTCCGGCCTCGGTGGTTGCGGAATCAGAGGACATCTCGGTGGAGACATTGCCGTTCTCAGAGGGCCAGCCAGCAGCTTCCTCGTGGGTGGTGTTGAAGCTGAAGGTCTCGGTGTTCATGCCGGTGGTGGAGTCGTCGTTGTCCATGACCTGCATGAGAATGCCGTTGTCGGGGTTCAGGGTCGCGCCGCCGGATACATTGACGGTGGTATCGCCCTGGGTGTCCTTGATGAGCAGAGAGGCATAACCGGAGTTCACCTGGGTGCCGCCCTCCAGATTGATGGTGTCCTCGCCCTGGTGGGACATAAAGCCGAAGGTGTCGGAGTTGATGACCGTGGCCTTATCCTCCTGGGCCTCATAGGTCTCGGAGACCTCTCCGTTGGCGTCCATGAGCTCATAGGTCTTGCCCTTCTCCAGGTTCGTATAGGTGGCGGAGCCGCCGGTGAAGATGGAGCCGTAGGTGCCCACGTTCATGGTCACGCCCAGGAACTGCTCATCGGCGGAGCCAATCACATAGGTGCCGTAGCCAGAGCGCTTGGTGAAGGGGTTGGGATCGCCGTCCTCATCCTTATAGGTGCCATCGGCCTGCATGACCTTGTCGTTGCCGGTGAGATCCATGGTGGAGTTTACCACGTTGAGCTTCATGTTGGAGCCGGAGTCTGTGGACAGAACGGCCCAGCGGGCAGCGGAGGTCTCGGAATCGATGACATTCATGGTGGAGTTGTTGCCCTCCAGATTGGTGCACCGGGAGGAGCCCATGATGCCCAGGATCCAGGGGGGCGCTACCATGGTGTTCTGAGAGGGAGAGTTCTTATAGCCCTCGTGGAGGGTACCGCCGTCAGAGTGGAGCTTGGAGTTCCGCACCGTGAGGGTGGAGCCAGAATCCGCGAACAGGGTCATGTTGGCGACGCCGGAGACGTTGATATCGGAATCCTCCACGGTGAGCTTGGTGCCCTCGCCGAAGGAGGTAATGGCAGTGCCCTTGCCGGAGAAATCGCAGGCCTGGAGGCCGTCGCCGTCGGTGTCAAAGCGGATGGTGGCCTTGGCAATGGTATAGTCGATGCCGCCGGAGACGATAATGCCGTTAAAGCTGGGGTCGGTGCTGTTGATGGTCACATTTTCCGCATGGGTTTCGTCATAGACGGCATCCTTGCCCAGCGCGTCGGAGACGGATTTGCTGTCCTCTATGCCGTTTTCGCTGACGTACAGGGCCGCGTGGTAGGCATAGTCGTTGTCGGTCTCGTCCGCGCCGCCTGCGGTAAAGGACGAGAGACGGCTGGAACTGTCATCTAGATCATCGGTGTAATAGACCTCTGCCTGGTCGGCGTCGGTATAGGTCTTGTCGCTGCCGTCAAACCGGGTCACAACGCCGTCCACCAGCAGGGTGGCCTGCTGGCCCTGAGGGGCGGTGATGTCCGCGGCGGCTCCGGTGAAGGGAGTGCCGGCGGCGGCCAAGGCCGTGGTGGACAGCAGTGCGGCGCACAGGCCAAGGCTCAGGGCCTGTGCCAGGCGTTTTTCATTCTTTTTCATTGCGGGCTCCTTCCTTTCGGAGCAGGATTCGCCGGGTGGTGAGTCCGGCGTCACTCCGATCCTGACCATATTATAGCACAACCTGCATGGCTTGCCAGGCGAAACCCGTGGTTCGGGAAGGTCTCTTTTTGAACTCAAGCGTCCAGTTGTGCCATTGTGAGAAAACGGAGGCAGGGGCATTTTGGCGGTCAGGTGCAAGCAATGGAGGAA